>PLNO01000171.1 GCA_003141795.1 Spirochaetaceae bacterium
CGCGCGTGGCCGGTGATCAAGGAAATTTTCTACGACAACTTCGGTACGGCGAAGCCCAACACGGCGCACCTCGCGTTGGCGCGGCTAGAGGCGGCGGGGCGGCTCAAAGTCCTCATCACGCAGAACATCGACAACCTCCACTACATCGCCGGCAGCAGGAACATCGCCGAGTTCCACGGCAATTCCCGCAAGCTCCTCTGCCTCTCCTGCGGCGTGAAGGTCGACGCCCGGCCCGAGCTGCTGCTAACCCTCCCGCCCCGGTGCCCGTGCGGAGGGACGTACAAGCCCGACTTCATCTTCTTCGGTGAGGGGATCCCCCGGGACGCCTACGCGCTCTCTGAAGAGGCCGCGGGGAGGAGCGACGTGATGCTCGTCGTCGGCTCGACGGGCGAGGTATACCCCGCTGCATCGGTGCCGCGGTTGGCCAAGGAGGCCGGCGCCGTCATCATCGAGGTGAACCCCGGCATCTCCGCGTTCACCGATTCGATCACCGACATCCACATCCCGCTCCCAGCGGGAGAAGCTTTCCGTCTGCTGGAAAAGGAGATTCTCTTATGAAGACCTATGACCTCCGAAGCGATACGGTGACCCGCCCGTCGGCGGGGATGCGAAAGGCGATGGCCGACGCCGAGGTGGGGGACGACGTCTACGGTGAAGACCCCACGATCAACAGGCTGCAGGACATGGCGGCAGAGATCACGGGGAAGGAGGCAGCCCTGTTCGTATCCACTGGTTCTATGGGCAACCTCATCCCGATATTTCTCAATTGCGGCAGGGGCAACGAGCTCCTCATCGAATCCGGCGGCCACAGCGTCCAGCACGAGCTCGCCGGGGTGTCGGCCGTCGCGGGGAGCCTCCCCATCATGATCCCCGCTCCCCACGGGCATCTGACTCCCGCGCTGATGGAGCCGTGGATCCAGCCCGACATCTACTACTGCGCCCATACACGCATGATCGTCGTGGAGAACACTCATAACGTCGCCGGCGGCACCGTCTATCCCCAGGCCCTCCTGCAGGAGATCGGCGCCTTTGCACGGAAGAAGAGCCTGTCCCTTCACATGGACGGAGCACGGCTCTTCAACGCCGTCGTGGCAAGCGGAGCTCCCGCCCACACGGTCTGCGCGGAAACGAATACCGTGACGTTCTGTCTGTCCAAGGGGCTGGGCGCGCCGGTGGGCGCAATGCTCTGCGGCACCGCCGACTTCATTGCCGAATCCCGACGGGTGCGCAAGATGCTGGGAGGCGGGATGCGCCAGGCGGGGATCATCGCGGCAGCGGGAGTCTACGCGCTGACGCACAACATCGATCGGCTTGCCGAGGACCACGAGAACGCGAAAACGCTGGCGAAGGCGCTGGCGGAAACCTCGTGGGCGAAGATCGATCCCGCGGAGGTGACGACGAACATCCTCTACTTCCGCACGCCCGGCCGCGATCCAGCGAAGGTCGTGCAGGCATTGGGCGGACTCGGCGTCCTGTCCGGCGCCTCAGACCCGGATCAGATCAGGTTCGTTACGCACCTCGACGTTTCGCGGAAGGATACGGAGGAGATCGCGCGGATCATCAGGTCCGCCCGTCTCCCGTAACGGAGATCTTCGGCGCTATATCCAGGATGTGAGAAGCGGGACGAACGCCATGAGGAGCGCGGTCAGCGCAACCCCCAGCACGATCCCGCCCAGGACGTCCAGCACGTAGTGGATCCCGATCGCGATGCGTGAAACGACCATGAACGGGCTCCACACGAGGATGGCGATGAACACGGGCAGCGGTCCGAGGGCACCGGCGACGATGCAGAGCATGATCGCGCGCGCCGCGTGACCCGAGGGGAACGAATACGGATCGGTTTTTCGATAGATCCCGCCCGAGGTCCCGGGCGGCCGCTTGCGACGGATGATCCATTTGACCCCGATGACGACGACCTCCGCGAGGGCGAGCCCCGCGAGTGCCACCACGGCGCGCGCCTTCCATTCGGCGTCCCCGAGGAGCCACGCCAGCACCGTGAGGCCCGCCCAGATGTAGCTGTCCCCCGAATGGGCGAGGACGAGCGCGATCACCTGGGCGGGGCCTCGACCGGCCGGCAACGTCAGAGGACGGGTGAGCACCTCGTCGACGGATTGGAGCCTGTCCCGGAGGCGCACCGTTTCTGCCCGCCGCACCCGCCCTGTCCTACCTGCCGTAGAGGGGGCCGAGTGCGGTGCAGGCGCGATAATCCGCGCCCTCCGACTCCGCATCGCCGAAGCTGGACCAGTACTTGGGCCGGAAGACCTTCTCCGCCGGCACATTGTGCATGGCCACGGGAATGCGGAGGATCGACGCGAGTGCGATGAGATCCGCCCCAATGTGCCCGTAGCTGATGGCCCCGTGATTGGCGCCCCAGGTGTTCATGACGGAGTACACGTCGCGGAACGCGCCGCTTCCCGTAATGCGCGGCGCGAACCATGTCGTCGGCCACGCGGGGTCGGTGCGATCGATCAGCGTACGGCCCACGTCGGCGGGGACGCTCACCGTCTGGCCCTCGGCGATCTGGAGCACGGGGCCCAGGCCGGCCACCAAGTTGACGCGCGACATCGTGACGGGCATGCCGCCGAGGGTTTCGAACTCGCTGGAGAATCCGCCGCCCCGGAAATAGCCGACGCTGGCGGAGGAGAAACGGGTCGCCTCGAGGCACGCACCGGCTTCCGGAGCGGTGATGTCCCAGTACTGCTTCATCACGGGCACGCCGCCTCTGGACTGGCGGCCCGTTCCATCAAGGCAGGTAGAGCCAGAGTTGATGAGATGGATGATCCCGCCCGCCGCCGGACCGGTGAGCGCATTGCCGGTGACCCTCTTCACCGACTCCGAGCTCCAGAAGGTGCGCACGTCGGAAAAGATCTGAGCGGTGCCGGTGAGCTCGTGCCCGAAAAGCATTGCGATGCCGTTGAGGAAATCGTTCTCCGTTGCGCAGACGAACGCTTCCCGTATCCCGTTCCAGTCGAAGGAGGTGTTGAGCAGCGTCTCCATGAAGTCGCCGTTGGGGAAGTGGTCCGTCCACTGGCGCTGGCCCTGGAAGCCGGAGGCTGCCGCATTGTGGCCCATCGCTTCCTCCTCGAACCCCAGCTCCGCGAGGCGCGGGTTTCCTACCATGAGGTCGCGGCCGATCATCGCCATCTTCACCACGAACTCCCAGTCCGCGTCCTTCTGCGAGCGGGAGCGCTGCGAGGCGGCCGGGTTGCGGTCGAGGCCCTCGGCGCAGTTCTGTTTCACCCAGTCGAGGGCTTTCGTGAGCTCGACCGGATCGTAGATCTTCTCGTCCATGCGGCGGGTGAACTCCGACATGTCCACCATCTCGTAGCGCATGCCGAGCCATGATTCGAGAAACCGCGGATCAACGATGGATCCGGCGATCCCCATCGCCATGCCTCCCATGCCGAGATAGGACTTCCCGCGCATCCGCGCCGCCGCCAGGCCGGCAGTTGCGAACTGGAGGAGCTTTTCCTTCACGTCGGCCGGGATCTTCGTGTCCCCGGCATCCTGCACGTCGCGACCGTAAATGCCGAACGCGGGCAGACCCTTCTGGGCGTGCGCCGCGAGGACCGAGGCGAGATAGACCGCACCCGGACGCTCCGTCCCGTTGAATCCCCAGACCGCCTTGGGGACCAGAGGATCCATGTCCATGGTTTCCGCGCCGTAGCACCAGCACGGCGTGACGGTGATGGAAACGCCCACCCCTTCGCGCGCGAACTTCTCCGCGGTGCGCGCGGATTCGGCGACCCCGCCGATGCACGTGTCGGCTATGACGCATTCCACGGGCAGGCCGCAGGGATGACGCAGGCTCTTCGTGAGCAGATCCGCCACGGCACGCGCCATGGCCATTGTCTGGCCCTCCAGAGACTCCCTGATGCCCCTGCGACGCCCGTCGATGGCAGGGCGGATCCCGATCTTCGGGAGGCTTCCCTGAAGCCGGTTCACCGGCGCAAGGGTTTTCATTCCTTTAACGTTCCCCATGGCGCTCCTCCTTGAAGCGATTTCAATGTTATACGAAGTGCTTGCTCGCCAGGAACGCCTTTTCGGCTTCCCGGGTCCAGTACTGCCCGTCCAGAAGCAGCGGAGTGATGTCCGGCAGCTCGTGGGCGAGCTCGCGAATCGTCCGCAGCCCGATGCCGTGCGCGAACGGGAAGATGACGACCTTGCCGGTGAACGTGTTGTCCATGAGCGCTTTCATGCCCTTGCTGGCCGCGCCCATGTCGCCGATGGCGGCGAGCGAATAAAACGTGGACAGGCGTCCCGACTGGGTGAGTGCGAGGGTGTCGCGCATTGCGCGCAACGGGGATCCCGACGATCCGATCACGCGCATGTGGTTGCGCACGATCGCCCCGATGGGAAGGTCCGTGATGGTCCCCACCTTGACGCCGGCGAAGATGTTGAGCACCCCCTTCGGCGCCAGGTAGTGCGCCGCCTGGGTGATGATCGCGGACACCGGGACGAGCACGACGACGTCGTTGAACCCGCCGGGATATTTCGAGGTGAGGAACGTGTCCAGCTCCTCCGCGGGGAGGTCCTTGGGGTTCTCGAAGGTGAGGTTCACCTTCCGCTTGCTCGCGCCGCCGAGGAGCCCCAGGAGATGCTTCAGCCCGGCCAGACGCTCGTCGGAGAGGTCCGTGACGAGAATGTCCGTCGGGCCCTGCTCGTCCATGACGGCCTTGATGACGTGCATCTGGCCCATGGGGCCCGCACCGCCGACGAACCACGCGCGGCCGCCGGGGACGAGTGACTCACGGTTGTTCGCCGTGTAGCTCGCCGCAACCCTGCCGTCCGTCGAGCCGACGAGCTCGGTCTTGCGGTAGTGGACCTTGCCCACATCGACAGGGAGCTCGACGTCGGGCTCCGCGGTATGCACGCCGAACACGCCGTCCGCCTCGATCCACGCGCCGAGCTTGCCGAAGCTGTCGCGGTCAGGGGTCCCCGCGCAGATGATGTCCGTCGGTCCTCCGAGCTGGCCGTCGCCGGGCTTCCGGCCCGACACGAGCGTGGCACCCATCTTCTTCGCGAGCTCCTCAACGGCGCGCAGGTTCTCGGGGGTGAGCCCCTCGTGCGATACGGTGGCAGAGCGGGATGCTTCGAGCCCATCCAGATGGAGAGCGATCTGCCCCTGCGGGAACCCCGCGACGTGCAGATGACCTTTGTCTCGGAGCTTCGTGCGCGCGGGGATCTGGTAGGAGGCGATCACGCACGTCCACGGCTCAACGAGTGCCGCCTCGGCAAAACCGGTCTTCTCCTCGACGGGAAGAAGGTAGCAGCCCTCGTCCCCTTCGAGGATCTCGGTCCCGATGACCACGAACTGGGAGAGCCCGCCGGGGATGGCGTACCCGAACGCAGTGCCCTTCCCTTTATAGAAGATATCGGCCTGGATGATGTAGCGGCTGCCCAGCTTGAATTTCCCTTTCCATTTATCGCCCACTCCGACGATGGTCATGGCCACCTCGTGGCCGGGAACGGTCGGGTTCTTCGCGAGGTCGCGGCCTTCGATACGCGGATGCGTGCTCNNACCGCATCGATGCGGGCAATGAGGTCGTCTTCCGTATAATGGGGGAACGGAACGGTATCCGGACGGCCCTTGGTGCCGAAATTATCGAGGCCTGTGCCCTTCAATTGCCAGGAGAGGATCTCTCTCGGCAGATCCTGGAGTAATTCCATACTGTGCTCCTTATCGACGGGTCCCGGAGCCGCGATCACGCCACGACATCCCTGCCCGCCTCGTATAGTCTACCATGCGCCATCGGCAGGAGGCAACTATTGCAGAACGTCCGGATCGCGTGCACAGCGTCCGGCATCGAACAGCAGCGTTCGGCGAAACGTCAGCCGTCTTGATGGTGCTGCCACCTCCATGGTAGTCTCCCGACATGAAAAAGCAAGCAATCGCAGTACAGCTTCACTCTGTCCGCGATTACTGCAATGACGCCCGTCAAATAGTAGAAACAATAGCGAAAATCCGTGCAGTCGGCTTCAAGGCCGTGGAGCTGAGTAGCGTCGGTCCCCTCCCCCCCCACGAGCTTGCGCGGGTGTTGGAAAGCGAAGGCCTCGTCTGCTCGTCCACGCACGAGGATTCGGAGGAGCTTCTCTCGGAGCCGGAGGCGGTTTTGGAGCGCCTCTCGCTGCTGGGGTGCGGGTACGCCGTCTACCCGAAGCCGAAGAATCAGGACCTGTCCACCCTGGAAGGCGTGCGGCGCCTTTGCAAGGCCCTCAACCGGACCGGAAAGCTCATGAAGAAGGCGGGCGTCACCTTCGCCTACCATCATCACGCCCTCGAGTTCCATATCGTGAACGGGAAGACGGTGCTCGAGTGGATCCTCGTGGAGACGGACCCCGAGGCCCTGCAGATCGAGCTCGATACCTACTGGGTCCAGGCCGGTGGCGGGGACCCTGCGGAATGGCTCCTCCGCCTGAAGGGCCGGGCGACGCTCCTCCACGTGAAGGATTTCGGCGTGGACGCCAAGGGCAACGCCGTTTTCGAGGAGATCGGCCAGGGGAACCTCGGATGGTCGCGGATCCTGCCGGCCGCGCGACGCGCGGGCTGCCAGTGGTACATCATCGAGCAGGATTCGGACTGGGACAACGGCGATCCATTCCAGTCGTTGAAGATGAGCCTCGCGTATCTGAAACGGGCCCTGGCGGCCTGAGGCCCGTGCCCGTGCGGCAACCGTGAAAGTCAAAGCGACCCCGTCGGATTTCATCGTCCAGGAAGAGTCGAGCCTCACGCTCAGCCGGAAAGCCTCCGAGTTCGCCGTCTTCCGCCTCTCGAAGAGCTCCTGGGACACCTTCGACCTGATCGATCTCCTCGCGCGGCGCTGGGGCGTTCGGCGTGACGACATCAGCGTCGGCGGCATGAAGGACAGGCACGGGAGCACGGAGCAGCGCATCTCCGTGCGGGGGCTGCGCGGCGTCCCGTCTGCGCTGTCGGATACGAACTACGCGCTGGAGTTCGAGGGGTGGTCCGACCGGCCCGTGACGGCGCGGGACGTCCGCGGCAACAGGTTCGCCATCACTCTCCGCGACATGTCAGGCCCCGAGCGGGACAGGATCGTCGACAATGCGGCCTCGGCGGGAGCGGACGGCGTCCCGAACTACTTCGACGAACAGAGGTTCGGCTCGGCGCGGCACGGCGCCGGCTTCATGGGCAAGGAGATATTCCTCGGCAGGAGTNNTGAGGGAGAAGGCGCTGCTCCTGTACTTCACCCCGTCCAAGCACGATGACCAGAAGACGCGCAAGATGAAGCGCTGCGTCGTGGAGAACTGGGGCCAGTGGGGAAAATGCGCGGGGCTGGGTTTCGGGGAGTACGGGAGGATCCTCGCGTATCTGGCCGAAAACCACCGGGGCTACCACCAGGCGCTGGAGCGCATCGACAGGAAGTTCCTCGTGTTCGTGCTCAACGCCTACCAGTCCTTCCTCTTCAACGAGGTGCTGGGCCGATGGCTCATCGAGCTCTCGGCCCGTCAGTCGTTCCCGCTCCTCCCGCTTCGCTACGCCTTCGGGACCTACCAGTTCTACGCCGAGGTGCCTTCGCCTACACGCGCCGCAATGGAGGGCACCCTCCTTCCCGTGCCGGGGTACGACACGACGTGCACCGATTCCGACGTGGGACGGATCATCGAGGAGGTGCTCCAGCAGGAGGGCATCGTGCTTTCCGACCTGCGCGTCCGCCAGATGCACCGCATCAGGGTGGGCGGCGTCGATCGCCCCGCCATCGTCCTGCCCGAAGACTTCCAGGCCGACGCACCGGCCCCCGATGAGCTGTACCCCGGCAGGTGGAAGGCGGTCCTGCGTTTCTTCCTGCCCAGGGGAAGCTATGCCACGATGCTCATCAAGAGGCTGACGCTGCCGAGAGCCCGCTGACGTTCCCGCAATGGTCGCGAACGTAGCGCTCCGCCCGTTCGCGGCCCGATGCCCCCGTGAAACCCCTGCCCGCGCAGAGCTCTGCGAAGATCTGCTCCGCCGCCCCCTGCCCGTACACATTTTCAAGGAGATCGGCGCAGCGCAGGAGGTTCAGCATGAGGATCTCATTGTCGTTGGCGCTGAGAATGAAGCGTCTGATCACCTGGGCGGTGCCGCTGAGCAGCCTCTCGCAGCGGTTCATCACGAGGCGCGCGAGATCCGCGGAATCCGCCGCGAGGCGCGCCGTGATTTCGTCGACGACGCCCAGACGGTCGAGCTCCGCCTGCTCGTCCTCGCTGAACGTTGCTCCCCGCGCCTTCGTGATGTCTTTGATGCCGGCGATCTCCCCTTTCTCCCTGTCGAGCTCGGGGGAGTAGTGCTCGATCTGGTAGAGGGATTCCTTCAGGATGAGGAGGAGATGGAACCCCGTTCCGACATAGGAATCGATCGACCTCTTCTCGATGCTCGTGCGCACCGAGGCCAGGAGCTTGCGGGTGTCGCGTGAGCCGGCGCGCGGGAACGAACCGTTCGACGGCCGCCCGGAGGGTCGGAAGAGGGAATGCGCCATTTCCTTCAGGTCGTAGGCGAGGCTGTCGGTGAGGGTGCGCACCTTTTCGAACAGGCCGCTTCCGGCGGCATCACCGGCGGAGGACAGCGTGTTGAACTCCGTCAGGATCTCCTTGAAGGAGACGTGGACCCTGAGGAACTTCACCACGAGGAAGGCGACCTTCTCCTTGTGGCGTCGTGCCTTGAATTGGTCGCGAGTCAGAACAGGCCTGGCCATTGGCTCCTCCCGCCGCCATGATACAGTCCCGCCCGGCGCCGGGCAAGCCTCGGGGCCAAGCGGATCTTTCATCGAGCACGGGTGAGATGGTATGATCCTCCATGTCACAGAGGAGGATCGACAATGGACAACGATCTGCAGTCGCGCCTTCGCATCCCCGAATCCAACCTCGAAGAGGTCAATCGCCTGCTCCTCGACCCCGACACCACGCTGGTGAAGGACGTGATGGCCGTCATCGGGAAGTTCGGAAGCGTGGACGAGATCAACCGGAAGTCCCGGGAGGCGCGCGCGCTTCCCAACCTAATGGCGCGCCTCCGCGCCATGGGCTCCCCCTATGTCGCGGATCTCGAGTGGCTGAAAGAGCAGCGCGACAAGGGCGCCTTCATTACGGTGGCGGACTTTCGCGCGGCCGCACTCGGAAGCGCAGGCGGAAGCTCTCAGCAGACTTCCAGAGCGGACAGCGCTGTCACCCTGGAGATCAGTGCATTCCAGTACTTTCCGTGGATCATCGACCAAGCCCGGCGGTGCATCGAGCGCGGCGAGCTCATGCCCGGACGTTTCATCCGCGTGCGGAACATGAAGGAATCCGAAGCGGATCAGGGAGATCTCCTTGCCGGCATGGCCGCGATGCAGATCATCGGCGCCTCCTACGTCGACACGCTGGACACGAAAGGCACCGACGGATCGAACGTGCATCTCGGCGGGCCCGACACGATCACGGGATACTTCGGCGGCATCGGCCAGCCCAACGGGCATGCCCTCCAGTGGCTGGAAGAGTTTCTCTACTACTACACGAACTACGGGATCTATCAGGTCCTCAACATCAACCCGGGCACCATCCTCATCGGATTCCTCATCAACAAGCTCGGAATCGACAATGAGTTCAAAATTTCCGTTTTCGTTGGAACCGACAATGCCTACTCCGTTCTGTGGATCCTCATGATGGCCAAACTGTTCGCCCGGCCCGACGGCACGACCCCGCTGATCGGATTCAATCTCAGCAACTCCGTCGACAACGCCACCATCGAGCTCTCCGCGCAGGTTCGTGCCGCGATGGGCTTCGAGGAGCTCGTGCGCATCGAGCACCACATCACGGAGTGCTGGCGGCACATCGTGCGCCAGCCCTACGATCGCCGCGCCGAGCTCATGGAGCTTGCAGGCCACGTGCGCAACATATCCGCCAAACACGAGGGCGGCGATCCGGAAGTGGAAGCCACGCGCGAGCACCCGTCGGACGTCCTGGAGTACTTCCTCCCCAAGAAAGAGGTGGAAGACAGGGGGCTCATGCCGCTGCTCCTCGCCAACTATCTCGACAAGCACGACGCTCTGAACCGAACGGCGCGGGAGCTGGCCCGGCACGGTCTGCAGTTCGTCGCCGCGCGCAACCTCCACCGATAGGGCGGCGTCTCCGACAATTGGTAAAAAACCTTGCGGGGGCACACCGGGCGGTGTAGAATTGAAAGCATGAAAAAGGCGATCGCCATTCTCGTGCTCCTTGTCGCGGCCGCATCGGGGATTGCCGCCCAGGAAGCCAAGGTTTCCTTCACGTGGGCATTCGTCAAACGCGCCGCTGACGGTTCGGCGGTGCCGGTGAACTTCGGCAGCCGGGTGAACATCAAGCCCGGGGACCTCTTCAAGATCCATATCCAGCCCGGTGCGGGTTCGTACGTCTACCTCGTTCTTCAAGACGCGGCGGGCGAGGTTCAGCGCCTGTTCCCGGAGAGCTTCGACCTTTTCGAGGCACCCTCCTACGCGACAACGCGGTTCTTCATGCCGGAGGGTAACGACTGGTTCACCCTCGACGGGGCCAGGGGGACGGAGCGTTTCTTCCTGATCGCCTCCTCCGATCGGCTGCGGTCCCTTGAGTCGCTCCTCCTCAGCCTCGATAAAACCACGTCAAATCAGAATTCGACGGTTGCGGCAAAAAACTCTGCCCGGCAGGCGGTGCTCGACGAGATCAAGAGGCTGGCCAAGGAGCACAGTCAGCTCGCCGCCGCCGCGGAGAAGCCCGTGACCATCGCGGGAGGCACCCGTGGCATCAACGAAACAGTCGCAAAGCTCGCAACCCGCATCGAAGCCGCCGGGTTCTACACGAGGACATTCCGCCTCGACCACTGATCGGAAGACGACCCTCGTCCTTGCCGGCATCGTCGCCTCGGCCCTCCTCATCGCCTGGGCCCTGTCCCTCGCCGCGGCGGGCATCCGTGGGGACTGGAACAACAGGCTCAACGACCTTTTCTTCCAGCTCCGCTACCGGATGCACGGTCCAGAGAAGGTGCTTCCCTCGATCAGCCACGTCGATCTGAGCGATGCAGAGGTCACCAGCCTGGGCATGAAGGGCGGGGATCGCGAAGACTTCGCCCGTCTGGTCAAGGTGCTCTCCGCGGCGGGCGCCTCTTCGATCGTCTTCGACATCATCTTCCCCGAACGGGGCGAACGGACGGGTGACGCGGATTTCGTGCAGGCGGTGCAAGCCGACGGACACGTTACGCTGCCTGTCATTCTCCGGGTGCGGGGAGCCGACGAAAAAGCGGGTCCGTCGGCTGTCGACNNTCTGGCACCCGAAGGTTCTCAGGCCCGGCTCCCCGCTCACCGCGCGCGCCTCGACCCTGAGCTTCCCCGCGCTCAGTGCCGCCGCGCGCGGCATTGCGCACATCAACAGCGAACCCGACCTCGACGGAGTCCTTCGGCGTATGCCCCTGCTGGTGGCATGCGGTGACGGCTACATCCCGAGCCTCGCCCTGGCCGCGGCGGTCGATGTCCTCCAGGTGGACCCGGCTGCCATCGAGGTCAGGTTCGGCCGGTTCCTCCGCCTGTCCGGGGCCCGCATGCCGGACGGCTCGGAGCGCGATATCAGGATCCCCATCGATGCCGCCGGACGGATGATCGTGGATTACGCCGGCCCGTGGGGCGCGGGGTTCGCGCATTACCCCTTCTCCCGGCTGCTCGCTGCGGAGACCGACTCGGAAGCGGCCGACCAGGCGGCCTCCGAGCTCGACGGCGCTCACCTCATCATCTCCGACATCACGACGAGCTCGGGTGATTACGGCCCTGTCCCCTTCGAACGCGATTACCCCAGGAGCGGCGTGCACGCGAACATCCTCAACAGCATCCTCTCGGACCGTTTCCTCCGCGCCCCCGGTCCCGGGGAGGTGCTCCTCCTGAACCTCGCCTTCGCGGCCCTCCTGTGGCTGCTGGCGTGGCGTTTGCGGCCGCTGTCCTGCTCGCTCCTGAGCGTGCTTAGCTGGGTGGTGCTCGCCGCCTGCGAGTTCGCGCTGTTCGTGGCGCGCGGCGTCATGCCCGCCCTTGCCGCGCCCACCCTCGGGGTGGTCTTCGTCCTTATCGGGATCAACGGGTACCGCTTCCTGCTCTCCGAGAGGGAGAAGCTCGCGATGCGGATGCGCATGGAGCGCTACTTCGCTCCCCGGCTGATGTCGAAGATCCTCGCCAATCAGGACCGTTTCATGAACGCGGACCAGAAGGTGATCACCGTCCTGTTCAGCGACATTGCGGGCTTCACATCGTGGTGCACGACCCAAACCCCCGAAACGATCCACCGCACGCTGAACGAGTACTTCGAGGTGATGACGGAGATCGTATTCCGCCACGAAGGAACGGTGGACAAGTTCATCGGCGACGGCCTCATGGCTTTCTTCGGCGATCCCCTCACGCAGGCCGACCACGCGCTACGCGCGGTGCAGACCGGCATCGAGATGCAGCAGGCGCTGCGGGGGCTGCGCGAGGGCTGGAAGTCCGAGGGGCGGGCGGAGCTGCACATCCGCATCGGGATCAACACGGGAGAGGTCGTCGTCGGCGACATGGGCTCCCGCCGCATCATGGCGTATACGGCAATCGGCGCGAACGTGAACCTCGGGTCCCGCCTGGAGAGCAAGGCGCCGATCGACGGCGTGCTCGTCAGCGCCGCGGTGCACGCGGAAGTGAAGGATGCCGTGAGCACGCGATTCGCCGGCAGGATCACGGCCAAGGGTATCACGGAGGATTTCGACACCTG
>PLNO01000127.1 GCA_003141795.1 Spirochaetaceae bacterium
CCTGTACTACCGCCTGAACGTGTTCCCCATCCACATACCGCCCCTGCGCGAGCGTCGAACGGACGTCCTGTTGCTCGCCGACTACTTCGCCGAGCGCTACAGCCGGCAGAACCACAAGAACGTGAGGCGCATCTCCACCCCGGCAATCGACATGCTGATGGCCTACCACTGGCCCGGCAACGTGCGGGAGCTGGAGAACTGCGTGGAACGCGCCGTCCTCCTGAGCGACGACGCCGTGATCCACGGCCACCATCTCCCCCCGACCCTCCAGACCGCGGAGGCCAGCGGCACCGTGCCCCGCGGGACGCTTACCGCGACCCTCGAGCGCGTGGAGAAGGAGCTCCTCCTGGAGGCGCTGAAGTCGGCGCGCGGGAACATGACCTCCGCCGCGGAAACGCTTGGCATCACGGAGCGGATCATGGGACTGCGCGTGCACAAGTACGGCATCGAGCCGCGCAGGTTCCGCGGCAGCTATCCCCAGCGGGAGGCGGAGGACGGAAGCGCTGCGGGCTGATCCCCGAGCCACGAGAGCACGATCGCGCTGAAATGTGCGCACTTGGCACGCCGATTGNNGCCTGGTGCGGCGCAAGAACGTGCTGTCCACAATGATGCAGTCCTTCTTCCTCCTGTGCCTCGTCAGTGTCCAGTGGGTGCTTTTCGGCTATAGCCTCGCCTTCGGCCCCGACGTTGGACATTTCATCGGGAACCTGTCCTGGGTCGGGCTCAAGGGAGTGGGGCTCGCCCCCAACCCCGACTATGCGGCCACGATCCCGCATCAGCTCTTCATGGTCTACCAGATGATGTTCGCCGTCATCACGCCGGCGCTCATCACGGGGGGATTCGCCGAGAGGATCAAGTTCTCCACCTTCGCGGTATTCTCCCTGCTCTGGACGACGATCGTCTACGATCCTGTCGCCCACTGGGTCTGGGCAAAGGACGGGTGGCTGCACACAATGGGCGCATTGGACTTCGCGGGGGGAACCGTCGTCCACATCTCCTCGGGAATGTCGGCCCTGGTCGTCGCCCTGCTGATAGGAAAGAGGTCAGGCTATCCGAGGATCGCTCCCGCTCCCCACAACATGACCTACACGCTGCTCGGGGCCGCCCTGCTGTGGTTCGGCTGGTTCGGGTTCAACGCCGGAAGCGCGCTTGCCGCCAACGAGCTCGCGGTGAGCGCCTTCATCAACACGAACACCGCAGCGGCCATGGCCGCCCTGGCGTGGCTCCTCATCGACTGGATCGTGACGAAGAAGCCCACCGTGCTCGGTGCGGCGACGGGCGCCGTGGCGGGCCTGGTCGCCATCACCCCCGCCGCCGGTTTCGTAACTCCCATGGGCGCGATAGCCATCGGCATCATCGTGGCCGCCGTGTGCTACATTACCGTTGCTGTGATCAAGGGACGGCTCGGCTATGATGACTCCCTGGACGCCTTCGGCGTTCACGGGGTGGGCGGAACGGTCGGCGCGCTTCTCACGGGTGTGTTCGCAACCAGGCTCGTCAACTCCGCCGGCGCGAACGGCGCGGCCCACGGGAATCTCAGGCAGCTCGGCATCCAGGCCGTCGGGGTCGCCGCCACCATCGCGTACGCGGTCGTGGTCACCTTCATTCTCGCCAAGGTGCTCGACCTCATCATGGGGCTGCGCGTCAAGGTGGAGGAGGAGGCGATCGGACTGGACATCACTCAGCACAAGGAAAGCGCCTACACGCTCATTGACTGAGCGTACAGGCCGAGGGAGGAAGCAGTGAAACTTATCATCGCCATCATCCAGCCCCACAAGCTCGACGACGTGATGCGCGAGCTGGACGAGAAGGAGATCTACCTGAAGACGGTGACGAACGTACTGGGCTGCGGACGGCAGAAGGGCGTTACCGAAGTGTACCGAGGCGTCAAGGAGGTGGGCACTCTGTTGAAAAAAGTGCGCATCGAGATCGGCGTCAACGACAACTACGTGCAGCCCGCCATCGACGCCATCGTCAAGGGCGCACGCACGGGATCCATAGGGGACGGCAAGATCTTCGTCATGCCCATGGAAGATTGTATCCGCATCAGGAGCGGGGAGACGGGCACCGTGGCAATCGGTTGAACCGGAAACTATCAGCTCGTGACAGGAGGGGCCGTCCGGCCCTCCTCCCCTTTTCAGCCTTGCCCATGGCCACTGCCGGTCCAGGCCCTTTGCACTCCCCGTACGCCCATGGCCACTGCCGGTCCACACCCTTTGCACTCCCCGTACGCCCATTGACACACGGATCAAAATCGTCTTTGTATAGCCATCTGCATAAATATGCGTTCCCCCAAGTCGGTCAACGCCGTTAGAAAACGGCATCGTCAGGGGGCAGTGGCAGTTGCACGGAGGAGGGGCACATGCTGGAGCTGAAAAAAGGTATCGACATCCTTTCCGAAGTGGGAGGCGTACGGTCGATCGCCGACGCTGAGAAGGTCTTCCAAACGACCCTGGATGCGGACAACCGGGCCAAGCTCCAGACCATCCATACCGAGGAGGCGCTGCTGCGCATCGCAAACGCCATCTCCATGTGCCGGCCCGAGAAGGTGTTCGTCGTGAGCGGCTCGGCGCAGGACGTCGCGGCTTGCCGTGAGATCAGCCTCGAAACGGGGGAAGAGTGTCCGCTCGCCATGAAGGACCACACCCTGCACTTCGACCTCCCCGAGGACCAGGGACGGATGGTGGATCAGACCTACTACATCGCCAACGAGGATGAGGAGGTGAGCGTTCTTGCCAAAAAGATGCTCAGACCCGAGGCGCTCAGCTATATCCGCGACACCATGGCGGGGATCATGACGGGGAAGACCCTCTTCGTCGGCTTCTACAACAGGGGCCCGATCGGCGCGCAGGCCTCCATTCCCGGGCTCATGATCTCCAGCTCCGCCTACGTCCTGCACAGCGCGAACATCCTCTACCGCAATGTCTTCACCCAGTTCGACGCGGAGGCGAAAAGGGCCGGTGTGTTCTTCACGAACGTCCACAGCCAGGGGACCAACAGGTCCGAGGACATTCCCAAGGCGCGCATCTTCATGGACCGCAGCTGGTTCACCACCTTCAGCATGTACTGCACTTATGCCGGAAACACGCTTATGTTGAAGAAGGGCAACCACAGGTTCGCCGTGGACCTCTGCACGTACTACCGACGGGAGAAAGAGCTCTCCGAGCACATGTTCATCACCGGCATGACCGGCCCGGGGGGCCGCACCACCTTCTTCGCCGGCGCCGCCCCCTCAGGGTGCGGAAAGACGACCACCGCCATGGTGGGGACCGACTACATCGGAGATGACCTCGCCCAGATGTGGATCGCTTCCGACGGAACGCTGCGGGCGGTCAACCCCGAGATCGGCGTCTTCGCCATCGTGGAAGATCTCAACAAAGAGGGGGATCCGTACCTCTACAAATGCCTGCGCGAACCGGGCACGGAGGTCATCTGGTCGAACGTGCTCGTCGACGAGCACAGCGTTCCCCACTGGGTGGGAAGCGGGGAGACCCCGCCGGCCAAAGGCCGCAACTTCCAGGGCGACTGGTGGCCGGGAAAGACCGATGCGAAGGGCAAGCCCGTCCCCCTATCCAATGCGAATGCGCGGGCGACCCTCACCAACACGGCCATCGCCAACTACAACAGGGCTGTGGCCTCCGACCCAGCCGGCGTGCCCGTCAAAGTGATCACCTACAGCGGCCGGGACAGCGACACGATGCCCCCCGTGTGGGTGGCGAAAAACCCCGACCATGGCGTGGTCATCGGGGCGTCCATCCTTTCCGCGGCAACGGCCACGGAGGTCGGCGCAACCGGAGTGAACCGACAGCCCTGGGCCAATTCCCCGTTCATCCCCTGCCCCCTCGGCGACTACATGGAGGCGCAGTTCCAGTTCTTCAACTCGAAGAAGTTCTCCAAGGAAGGCAGGCCGCTCATTGCGGGGCTCAACTACTTCCTCCTCGACTGCGCGCGCGGAGGCGATCTGAAGAAGCTCCTCGGTGAAAAACGGGATGTGCGCGCGTGGCTGTCCTGGCTGGAGCGCTACGCGCACGGTGAGGCGCAAGGGATCGAAACCCCGATCGGCTACATCCCGCGCTACGACGATCTCGCGAAGATCTTTGGCCAGATGATCGGCAAGGAGTATCCGAAGAGCCTCTACGACAAGCAGTTCTCCTTCTACGTGGACAACATCCTCGGGCGGATCCAGCTCCAGGAGGAGGCGTACCGCAAGGAGAAGAAGATGCCCAACCGTATCTTCGAGGTCTACGAGGAGCAGAAGGAGGGCCTGCTCGCGCTGAAGGCGAAGCACGGCCCGGTGGTTGCACCCGACAAGCTCTGAGGGCGCCCGCGGCGGCCCGACTCCGTGCCATGTCATGCCGAGTACGGGCGTTGCCGCGATCCGGTATTTGCGATTAAATAGCCGGCGGTGGAGCAGATTTCGAACGAGCTACGAGTCGGCTATGCTGATCCGTCGTTGAACGGTATGCTGGAGGAAATCGGAGAGGTGCAGCGCCCGTTCGGGCGGCATTTCAGCCACAGCGAAGATTTCTTCCTCCAGCTCACCGACGACTTCACGGTGCCCCATTTCCGCATCCATCACGACGTGCGCCAGCTCAAGCCCTCCCCCGAGTACATCACCGGCTTGAAAGCGGTCACCGAGCAGATCGTCCGCCTCGCCCCGCAGGTACTGAAGGAGCTCACGTACTACTTCGATCCGGCGGAGATACTCCGCCCGTGCTTCTACAGGGTGTACCGCATCGAGGAGAGCCATTACCTCTACCTCCTGCGCGTGGATCTCATGGCGCGGCCCGCCGAGGGCGTGGTCATCGAACGGGGCACGAACGACGTCACGCCGCTGTACCGATCGCGCAAGCTCTTCCTGGAGCCCACGGTGATTCCCCTCGACGGTGTTGCGCGGATCGACAACCGGGTGTCGGGCTTCAAGATCCGTCAAACCGTATCCCAGACATGGATCGGGGAGTTCGGCAGGGGATACTTCCAGCAGGGGATCTGGATGGACGCCGACCTCACCCGGTTTTTCACCCGGCTCTTCCTCCCCGCGAACAAGAAGACCTATCCGTACTTCCCCTACCTCTGCAAGTACAAGACCGTCTGCCAATCGCTCATCAACCTCTCCCCCGAGGACCGCGCGAAAGCCGTGCCCCTGCTACACCGCTCCCTGCGATTCCTCCTGCCCGTCATGGACAGGATCCAGGAGGAGATCAAGGGCCAGAGCTTCTCGGAGGAGCTCGCCTCCTTCCGGGAGCTGAAGCAACAGGTGCCCGATTCCTGGTACGACGCCTGGCGGAACATCCGCATCGAGTCCTACCTGAACGACGCCGAGATGAAGGAGTTCCGCATTGAAGGCTGACATGCGCGCTATTGCCGGCATGAACGTGACGGTCATGGGCCTGGGGATCAACGGGGGAGGCCTGGCCTCCGCCCTGTTCTTCGCCCGGCACGGCGCTCGCGTGACCGTCACCGACCTGCGGCCCGCCTCGATCCTGAAGGATTCGATCGACAGCCTGAGCGGCCATGACGTGCGCTACGTGCTCGAGCGGCACGAGGAGAAGGATTTCTCCGGCGCGGATCTCGTGATCAAAAACCCCGCCGTCTCGCCCGGCTCCCCTTTCCTCCAGGCCGCGCGGTCGGGCGGGGTCCCTGTGGAGACCGACCTCTCCGTCTTCCTGTCCTTCGCAGCAAACCCTCTCATCGCCGTCACCGGCTCCAAGGGCAAATCGACGACCGCCTCCGCGATCGCCTTCGCCCTGGGCCGCGTGTTCCCCGGGGCACGGCTGGGAGGCAACATCACGGTGTCGCCGCTCACGTTCCTCGACGAGCTCTCCCCGACGGACCCCGTCGTGCTCGAGCTCTCCTCCTGGCAGCTCGGCGACCTGAAGGGCCGCGGGATCCTCCGTCCGACGGTATCGGCGTTCACCGTGATCCTCCCGGACCACCTGGACAAGTACGCCGGCATGGACGACTACGTTGCGGACAAGAAGGCGATCTTCCAGGAACAGGAACCGCGGCAGAAGGCCGTCTTCAACCTGGACGACCCGTGGCAGAAGGGATTTCCCGCTGAGACGAAGGCACAGCCCTTCTTCTATTCGACGACCCGACTGCCCGACGGCGTGGACGGCGCATGGCTCGACGAAGGCTCGGGAATGGCGCGCTCAGGACACGGCCCCGCCCGCCGCATCCTGAAGGAGAGCCTGCTCCCGGGCCTTCACAACAGGCAGAACCTGCTCTGCGCGGGACTTGCCCTGCACCTCTTCGGGATCAAGCCCGAGGTCATCAGCGCGGGGCTTGCGCGGTTCCCGGGGGTCGAGCACAGGCTGGAAAGGTTCCGGACGTGGAAGGGCATCGCGTTCTACAACGACTCCGCCGCGACGATCCCGCAGGCAACCGTTGAGGCCTTGAAATCGCTTCCGGCCCCGATCGTCCTCCTCACCGGTGGCACGGACAAGAACATCGACTTTTCCCCGCTGGGCGAGACGGCACGGGTGCCGCGCGCGGTGGTGCTTCTGGCGGGGACTGGCTCGGAAAAGATGCGGACGATATACGAGGCGCAGGGCGTCGACTACAGGGGCCCCTATGCAACGCTGGCGGAAGCGTTGGCCGAGGCCATTGCCTGCGCGGCGCGCCTTGCCGCGGACGCCGAGGTGTCCCTGCTCTTCTCCCCGGGGTGCACGTCTTTCGGGATGTTCCTGAACGAGTTCGATCGGGGAAGGAAGTTCAAGGAAATGGTTGCAGAGGTCACGCGAACGGACGCGTGAAAGGGGCCGTTTGCCGGGTCAGCGTGCCGGCTTCGTGCGTCTGGCTGCGACCCTGCGATTCCCCCACTCGATGACGACGAACTGATTGGCGGATACCCCCGCGCGCAGCGCCGCGTTCAGCCACCGCAGGTGGCCTTCCGACAGCCCGGCGCCGGCCTCCCTGTCCACCGTTGCGATGAACATCACGGCGCGATCCCGCCAGAGCACGAGGTCCCAGAAGCCTTCCCTGCTCCTGTCATTGTTTTCAGCGATCCGGGCGATGACCTGATTGGCGTACGTGCTGAGGGAGATCCCCTTGCTCAGGTTGGGCATCCTGTCGAAGAACTTTCTGTGCGAAAGATCGACCCACGCCCCCTCCCAGCCCGTCTTCAGGAAAAGCCCGAGCAGCGCGATCTCGGGGAAGGCCGGCTGCTTCTCCACGAGCACGAGCGGCTTCGCCGAGTACGCCCGGTCCAGAGCGATCGTGGGTCTCTCATTGCAGGGGTTGAAATCGACGCGGTACCTGTGGAGGCCAACCCGCCGTCCCCTGTCGAGAACCAGTTCGACGTCCTCCAGGGGGAGGAGCTCTTCCGGGAATAGCGATGGGGTGCTGCTCATTCAGGTTGCCTTGCGGCAGGATAGGGCAGAACGTGCGCTCAATCAAGCCCGGGCAGTACGGGAAGCAGAAGGGGCGCTCCCCACGCGCCGGGCTCCGGCGTACTTCACGTAGGGGACGATCGTTTCGTTGCGATACTGGCCGGTGCCGTCGTAGGTGACGCTCACGACGGGGACCCCGGTGAGCCGCTCGATATCGCGCGCCATGGCCTCCGTGACCATTGATGGGCAGCAGAAACCGGGGCTCGCCTGGACGAACAGCGCGAGCTCGGGGTGGGCACGGGACAGGTGGTAGATCTTCACGAGGTTCTCGAAGGATTCCCCGTCGTGCTCCATGCGCAGGCCGAAGGCCTTGATGAAAGCCTCGCTCTCCCCCTCCTCGATCGTCACCTCGGGATCGAGGAAACGCCCGAAGATCTTTCGATACCGCGCCCCGACCGTCCTGCCCAGCGTCCACAGCGTCCTCTCCGTGATTGCCTTCAGTGGCCTGCCCAGCACGCGCAAGTGGGCGAAGTACGGCTCGGCGACGATGTCGATGAAGTCCGCGTACGGGGTGGTGATCGCCTCCCCCCCGGCGGCCTCGATCGCGCGGAGGAGATCCTGGTTCATGACCTCGTTGTCGCGCACGTACAGATCGCCGAAGACGGCGACGCGCGGCCTGCGCTCTCCCTTGCACACCACCGCGTCGAACTCGGCAGCCGCCGCCAGCATCGCCCCTTCTTTGGAGGTCGAACCTTCGAAGGCGGGAACGAGCAGAGCCATGCCCCGCGCAATGGCACGGTCCGCCGCGCCCGGTTGCACCTCGTAGGGCCGCAGCCTGCAGCCGGCGCGGCGCAGAAGGCCGGCGGCCAGATATGCCCTGTAGGTGTTGAGTGTCGCGCGGAGGGAGAACTCGAGGTGGTACATGCTACCGCTGTACACGTCGATCTGCTCCATGCCACCGCCCTCGGCCTGCATCAGGCTTTTGAGGTAGGGGGAGAACATGCCGAGGTTGCACGAGAGCCCGCTCGCAGGCAGCCACAGCGCCATCCGCGCTGGATCCAGGTCATGCCGGCGCACGTAGTCCACAGCCTCCTCGGCGATGATGGAAACAGGCAGGCACTGGCCCGTATTGTGCCGCATTGCCCTGCGGATGAGGAGCTGGTCCTCCTCCAGGAGGCGCGCATCGACGCCTTCGCGGCGCAGGTTTGCCACGAGGAGCGATCCGAGCAGGGGGTCCCAGCTCGGGTAGAGGAGGGTCCTCTCACCGAGCCGCTTCAGCGCGCGCGGGACGATCGGCAGGGTGTGCGGCCTCGGGGCATCGGGTGCCTCCTGCTGCGCGGGCCCGGCTGTCCACTGCGCCGGGCGCGGGGCATCGGGCGCAGTGACCGCCGCGGCGCGCCGCATGTGGTTGCGGAACGAGGCGACACCCGCCTCGATGCGCGTCTCATAGCCGAGCGTGGAATCGTGGTCGTCGAGCTGCAGGATGAGGTACGGCTTGCCCTCCGCGTCGAGGATGCGTTTGAAGTACTCCAGCGCGAAACTGTCAGGGGAGCACTTGAACGAGGTGATGTAGACGGGGTAGATGCCAGGGGTATCGGCCACGACGCAGGCGACCTCGAGGATTCTCGCCGCGTTCAGCCAATGCACCGAATCCAGGAGAGGCCTGATCCGCCGCACCGCGCTACGCTCGAAGGGGACCATGTCCTGGAAGAATGTGGGAACGCCCAGAGTGCCGAACATCTCGGGGATGCCCTTGCTCATCTCCGGGGAGAGCACATTGTAGGCCCTGCCGAGGAGAACGACGCACGGCCCGGTGCTGCCGGCGACCGTTTCACTGAACCGGTGCTGCAGGCGCTCGATTCCCTTCTCGAACCTGGCGGTGGCCTGAAGGAAGGCACGCCGTACCTCCCCGTGGGAGAGGCTCGTGAAACCGGCACGAACGAGCTCGGCGTGCAGCTCGCGGGTCGTGCGCTCCCCGTCCCTGGTCCAGCTCGTCTTCGGCATGAGGCAGCGGGAGCGCAGGTCGGGGGAGAGGCTTCCGCTGACGAGCGCCCCGCTGAACTGCGTGTAGTAGCAGTGCACGAGCGGCGCCCTGCCTTCCGGCCTCCCCTCCTCGAGGAGGATCGGAAGGAAGATCCAGTCCGCCCGGGTACTGAGCTCCTTGACGTGGCCGTGCAACGCTGCCAGCGGGGCGCAGAACTCCGCGCCCTGGATTTCCCGCCCCTTCTCGATCGCACCGGAGAGCCCTTCGGTGGTCACCGTGCGGATGCCCAGACGGGAGAAGAAGCTCTTCCACAGGGGAAGCTGGCCGTACAACCCGAGTGCCGCCGGAATGCCGACGAGGGGCCCTTTCCGCGTCGTCGGGTCTGCAGGGCCCGGCTCCACGCCGAAAGCCTTCCTCCGTTCCTTCGCGAGATCGAACCCCGAGCGGTTGCTCTGGACGAAATGCGCGACGTCGTAGTCCCTGCCGCAGAGCATGCCGTAGGCGGCCGAGTGCCCCGCTTCCTCGGCGTTACGCAGCCTGCAGTGATTGCCGCAGAGACCGCAGATCTCCGTACGTACGGGGACGTCGTCGCGGAGCGCGGCGCATCCGACGAAACGCGACTCTCCGCAGCCCTGGTCGGCGAGCAGGAGAGCCGCGCCGAGGGCTCCCGTGAGGTGGCAGAAACGGGAAACGAGGATCGGCTTGCCCAGACCCTGACGGAACGCCTCCACGAGCGCCCTGTTGCGCGCGGTGGCGCCCTGGAAAGCGATGCAGGTGCCAATGGCCGCCCCGCGCGCGACCTTCTGCAGATAGTTCTCCCGCACGCTGAAGAGGACGGCGGCGAGGATCTCTTCCGTTGAAAAGCCTTGGGCGAGAAAGGTGTTGATGTCCCGTTCCATGAACACGGCGCAGCGGTCGCTGGACAGCGGGGCGCGCACGCCGCGCACCCGCCGCTCGTAGTCGGAGAGGCTGCATCCGAGCCGTTCCGCCTGCTCTTCGACGAAGCTGCCTGTTCCCGCGGCGCATACGGTGTTCATATGGGAGAAGGTGACGACGCCGTCGCGCATCGTCGTGAACTTCGCGTCCTGCCCTCCGATCTCGATGATCGTGTCGACGCGCGGGTCGAGCTGGTAGGCCGCGCGGGCATGCGCTGAAATCTCATCCACGACGAGATCGGCGTTCACCACCGATCCGACGAGCTTTCTCCCCGCGCCGGTGGCCGCGACACCGAGGTAGCGGAACGTGGTGCCGGTGCGGACCGCGACATCCCCGATGGCCTCGCAGAGGGCCTGGACGGCGGGGATCGGGGACCCGAGGGTGCGTGCATAGAACCCGGCGATCGGCTCCCCGCAGCGGTCCGTGACGATGGCCTTCGTCGAGGTGGACCCGATATCGATGCCCATGAGAACTTCATACAGGCCGTTGATCCGGGGTCGGTAGAGCTCCACCTCGACGGGGTGGACGGAGGAGAACTTTCCGCTGTTGAAGATGCGCGCCTCCCCTCCTTCCGCTGTCTCAGGTTCCGGCAGGTCGAGCGGCCCGTAGAAGTAGTGTCGGCTCTCAGACAGCCCGGGGAGGACCGCGTCGGGGTCGAGCGCGAACGGCGCCGTGAATCCCCCCGCCTCGATGCGGCAGAGCGCGGCGCCCACCGCGCCGAAGACGGGCGCGTCGACATGGGTGAGGAGCGGCGTCCCGATGATCTCGCCGAGATGCCGTACGACCGCCCTGTTCAGGGACACCCCGCCGACACAGACCACCGGTGCTGCCGGTTTATCCCCGCCCAGGAGCGTATCGGCTATGTTCTGCGCCAGCCCGCGGCAGAGCCCGTCGCAGATCTCTTCCAGCGAGTATCCCTCCTGCTGCGCGTGCACGAGGTCCGTGCGCGCGAAGACGGCGCAGCGCGTGGAGATCCTCGCTGGGGACCCCGTGCTGGCCATTGCGCGGTCGACGAGCTCCGTGATGTCCGAGAGCCCCAGCCTCCGCGCCTGCTGATCGAGAAAGCTCCCTGTCCCCGCGGCGCAGTAAGTGTTCGTCCGGGCACCGCGGTAGTCACCCGCCTCGTCGAAGCGGATGAGGCTGAACCGCTCTCCGCCGATGGAGATGATCGAGCGTGCACGGGGGAAGAATCGTCGGCATGCCGTGATGAGGGAGACCTGGGCATCGAAGGGCTGCGCTTTGGGGAGCAGGGGGAGAGCCGAATTGGTGCACCCGATCCCCTGCAGCTCTACGGGGCCGAGCGAGCGAATGAGCTCGGCGAGGGATTCCCTTACCTTGCCCCTGTGGAACCTGTAATCCAGGGCAACGACGCTGCCAGCGGGTGAAAGGAGTGCCGCTCCGATGGAGACGGAGCCGACGTCGACTCCGAGGATCCCAGGGCTGGGCATAGGCTGTCTTAGTACAACGGACGTCAGAGAGTCAAGTGCCCCCGGCGGGTTTCTTCCCGCCGGGCCTTTTCAATGCTCAGGAGCTCAATAGTTTTCCGCGAGCACCTCGTAGAATGACTGCGGATGGCGGCATGCGGGACAGACCTGGGGAGGCTCGGTGCCTTCCACCACGTAGCCGCAGTTGATGCAATGCCATTTCACGGCGGTCTTCCGTTTGAAAACCTCCCCGTTGGCGACATTCGCGGTGAGCTTGTTGTAGCGCTCCTCGTGGAACTTCTCCACCTTCGTGATCTGCTCGAAGGAGCGGGCCACGTCGGGATACCCCTCGTCGCGTGCCACTTTGGCGAAATCAGGGTAGAGGGTCGTCCATTCCATCTTTTCCCCCGCCGCGGCTGCCTGGAGGTTCGCTTTGGTATCCTTCACAGCCCCCGCCGGGTATGACGCGGTGATCTCGAGATCCCCCCCCTCGAGGTGGGAGAAAAACACCTTCGCGTGCTCTTTCTCGTTGTCGGCGGTCTCCTGGAAGATGTTCGCGATCTGCTCGAACCCTTCCTTGCGCGCAACGCTGGAAAAGTAGGTGTACCTGTTGCGTGCCTGTGACTCGCCGGCGAAGGCCTTGAGCAGATTCTGCTCGGATTTCGAGCCCTTGATCGATTTCGCCATGGGTTTCCTCCTGGGATTACCTGACTATGACGCGCCGGGATACTGATGTCAATGGAAGTGTCTGGCACCGACCGACGCCTTCGACCTTGACGCTCGAGCGCTTACGGGGTATTCCTTGAGACGACAGAGGCTCCGAAACAGCAGTATATTTCCACAATAATCCACGAGGAAAGAGGAGATAATCGCATGAGCGCGGCTAAGTATGTCTATTTGTTCGGCGGCGGCAAGGCGGACGGAAACGAGAAGATGAAGAACCTTCTCGGCGGCAAGGGAGCCAACCTTGCAGAGATGTGCCTTCTCGGAATTCCCGTACCCGCTGGCTTCACCGTAACGACGGAATGCTGCACGGCCTACTACGCCAATAACTGCAAGCTGCCCGCGGAGCTGACCGGCCAGGTCGTCTCGGCGCTTGCGAAGACCGAAGCCGTCATGGGCATGAAGTATGGAAATCCCGACAACCCCCTGCTCGTTTCCTGTCGTTCCGGCGCGCGCAAGTCCATGCCGGGCATGATGGACACGGTTCTCAATGTCGGCCTTTCCCCCGCCACGATCCCCGGCATGATCAAGAAGACGAACAATCCCCGTTTCGTGTGGGACTCCTATCGCCGCTTGATCATGATGTACGCCGACGTCGTCATGGAAAAGGCCGAGGGGATGGAGCCGGTGGAAGGCAAGGGCATCCGCAAGATCATGGATGAAACCCTTGACCAGTTCAAGCACTCCCGTGGCGCCAAGTCGGACACGGAGCTCAAAGCCGACGATCTGAAGCTTCTCGCGGAAGATTTCAAAAAGCTCGTGCTGAAGCACCTCGGAAAGCCCTTCCCCGACGACCCCATGGCACAGTTGTGGGGCGGTATCGCGGCAGTGTTCAAGAGCTGGAACGGCAAGAAGGCGGTCTCGTATCGCCGCATCGAGGGGATCCCCGACGAATGGGGAACCGCTGTGACCGTTCAGGCCATGGTTTTCGGGAACATGGGTGACACATCCGCTACCGGGGTCGCATTCACGCGCGACCCAGCGACGGGTGACAACAAGTTCTACGGCGAATGGCTCGTCAACGCCCAGGGCGAGGACGTCGTCGCCGGTATCCGCACCCCGAGCCCCATCAACGACGCGACAAAGAACGAGCAGAACAAGCACCTGCACAGCATGCAGGAGGCCATGCCCTCGACCTACAAGGCTCTGGACACCATCCGCACCAAGCTTGAAAAGAACTTCAGCGACATGCTCGACATCGAGTTCACGATCCAGGAAGGCAAGCTCTGGATGCTCCAGTGCCGCGTCGGCAAGAGGACAGGCACCGCGGCCCTGAACATGGCGATGGACATGCTCTCCGAAAAGCTGATCAATGAGAAGACCGCGGTTCAGCGCCTGGATCCGAAGCAGCTCGACGAGCTGCTGCACCCCATCATCGATCCGAAGGCCGAGAAAGACGCCACGCCCATCGTGAAGGGTCTTCCGGCCGGCCCCGGTGCCGCATCAGGCAAGCTCGTGTTCACCGCTGAAGAAGCGGTGGCTTCCGCCAAGGCGGGAACTCCCTGCATCCTCCTGCGCGAAGAGACCAACCCCGAGGACGTGGAAGGCATGCGTGCGGCGGTGGGCATCCTCACGGCGCGCGGCGGCATGACCTCACACGCGGCCCTCGTTGCCCGCGGCTGGGGCAAGTGCTGCATCGTCGGCGCTGGCGCTCTTCACGTCGATGCGTCAACGAGGACGGCTCGCATCGCCGGATCCGACGTGGTGCTGAAGGCCGGAGACGTGGTGACCCTGAACGGGACTCGCGGGCACGCATATCTCGGCGCCCTCCCCATGGTTTCCGCCACGGAAAATCCGCGATTCCAGAAGTTCATGACCATGGCGGACAAGTTCCGCACCATGGGCGTGCGCGCGAACGTGGAAACACCGCAGGACGCGAAAGTGGCGCGTGGATTCGGCGCCGAAGGCGTGGGCCTGTTCCGATTCGAGCACATGTTCTACGGCGTGGGCTCCGATCGGCCGTTGTTCCTCCTCCGCCGCATGATCGTATCCAAGACCGAGGCGGAACGCCGCAAGGCCCTGGAGGAGATGTTCCCGTTCATGAAAGACGACGTGAAGAAGACCCTGGACGTCATGGACGGCCTGCCGGTCACCTTCCGCTTCCTGGATCCCCCTTTGCACGAGTTCGTGCCCAATCGGCCCGAAGAACGCCAGCGTCTGGCTTCGGACCTCGGGATCTCTCTCGATGAGTTCAACAAGAGGGCGGACGCGTTGCACGAGTCCAACCCCATGATGGGACACCGCGGCGTTCGTCTGGGCATCTCGTATCCCGAGATGACCGAAGTCCAGACTCAAGCAATCCTCGAGGCGGCCGCGGAGCTGATCCAGGCGGGCAAGAATGCGAAGCCTGAGATCATGATCCCCGTCACTTCGGCGAAAACCGAGGTCGAGGACCAGAAGAAGCTCATCGAAAAGGTCTACGAGAAGGTGATCGCGAAGTTCAAGCTTCCCAAGGCCAAGCTCGCGCTGATCGTGGGCACGATGATCGAGATTCCGCGCGCCTGCGTCACCGCGGACAAGTTCGCCAGCGTGTGCGAGTTCTTCTCTTTCGGAACCAACGACCTGACCCAGATGGGCTTCGGATTCTCCCGAGACGACATCGGAAGCTTCCTGCCCCACTATCTGGACAAGAAGATCCTCCCGGCCGATCCGTTCCAGACCATAGACCAGGAAGGGGTCGGGGAGCTGATCAAGATGGGCATCAACAAGGGCCGCTCGGTGAAGCCTCATCTGAAGATCGGCATCTGCGGTGAGCACGGCGGAGACCCCGAATCGGTGAAGTTCTGTCACCGGGTCGGCATGAGCTACGTTTCCTGCTCCCCGTACCGCGTACCGCTGGCACGGCTTGCCGCGGCCCAGGCCGCGATCGTGGAAAGCGAAACGCCCAAGGCGTCGGCCAAGCCCGTGCCGAAGAAGACGCCCGCTGCCAAAAAGCCGGCCGCCAAGAAGGTAGCGAAGCCGGCCGCGAAAAAGACGGTCGTCAAGAAGGCGGCAAAGAGGCCTGTGGCGAAGAAACCTGCAGCAAAGAAAGCCCCGGCGAAGAAAGCCGTCAAGAAAGCAGTCGCGAAGGGCAAGAAGAAGTAGCGTTCTCGGACACTGTGCGCCCCGTCCTCCCGAAGGAGGACGGGGCTTTTTTTTGCCGCGCTCGGGCACGGATGCTTCACCCCGGCGCGTACCGCGCATTTCTTTACCTCGACGTAGCACCGTGTTATAGTGCCGCGGGGGACTATTGAAGACGAAGCCCTGGTTCACCGCATTACGCGCACATTTCCTGACCGCCACCGTTGCTCCCGTCCTCATCGGAACGGCGGCAGCGTGGTACACGTCCGGCAGCTTCTCGTGGTCCGCCTTCGTGCTGGCCCTCGTCGGATGCGTGCTCGTGCATCTGGGCGCCAACATGTCCAACGACTACTTCGACTACAGGTCGGAGACCGACGTCCTGAACAAGGGCGGCAGCGCGTACAGCGGCGGCAGCCGTGTCATCCAGGACGGGCTCATCCCCGCCCGACAGATCCTCGCGGCGGCAATCGTCTGTTTCGTCCTCGGCGCGTTCATCGGGATCTGGCTGGTGGTCAGCCTCAGGAACATCCCGCTCCTGCTGATCGGGATCGTCGGGCTGTTCTGCGCGTATTTCTACACCGGGGCGCCACTGCGTCTCGGGTACAAGGGCTGGGCGGAGGTCCTCAACGGGCTTTCCTTCGGCCCGGTGATTGCACTCGGTGCGTACACCGTGCAGGCGCCCCTGTGGTCGACCCCCGCCCTTCTCGCCTCCATCCCGCCAGGTGTCCTCCTGGCCGCGCTCCTCATGATCAACGAGTTTCCCGACTATGACGCTGACGCTGCTGCGGGCAAAAAGACTTTCGTCGTGCGGTTGGGAAAAAAGCGCGCTTCGCTCGTCTACCAGATAACGGCGCTCTTCCCGTTCCTCTGGGTGCTGATCCTCGTAATCGTCGGGGTGTTCCCCCTCTGGTCGCTGCTGTCGCTCCTTACCCTNNCGCCGGCGCCGTCCTTCGTGGCCACCTCGGGAATGGCGGCCCCCTGCTGCAGGCGAACAAGGACACGTTCCTGCTCCACCTGGCCTTCAACCTCCTCCTCGCGCTGGGGCTGTTCCTCGGATGAGCGCCCACCGTTACCCCCCCATGACGAGCCTTTCTCCCACAGACCACGCCGGGGTGGTCCGGGAGATATTCACGACCTCCCACCGCCGCTACGATTTCCTCAACCACCTGCTCAGCTTCCGCAGGGACGTCGGTTGGCGGCGAGCCGCGATCCAGCGCATGCGCTTCGGTCCCACGCTGCGTTTCCTCGACGTCGCCACGGGCACGGGGGACCTTGCCATTGCCGCCGCGCGGAAGGATCCGCGCATCACAGTGACCGGCGTCGACTTCGCAGAACCCATGCTGGAGGTGGGCAGGCCCAAGGTGAGCGCCGCCGGGCTTTCCGAGCGGATCACGCTCATGGAGGGCGATGCAACTGCGCTCCCCTTCCCCGATGGAAGCTTCGACGTGGCAGCCGTGGCGTTCGGGTTGCGCAACATGCCGGACAAGCGCCGCGCGCTTGCGGAGATGGCGCGCGTCGTGGTCCCCGGCGGCCAGGTCATGGTGCTGGAGATGACCTTCGCCCCCGCCCCACTTTTTCGCCCCCTGTACGGCCTGTATCTCACCCGCATCCTGCCCCGGATGGCGCGGCTTTTCGCGCGCGACGTGGCGACCTACTATTACCTCGGCGATTCGATCAGGCATTTCCCCCAGCCGCGCGAGCTCGCGGACATCATGCGCGAGTCGGGGCTGCGCGCGATCGAGTACCACCGTTTGACGTTCGGAACCGCATACCTGCACATTGGATGCACGCCAGGAGGCGCATGAATGGATCTGGACAGAGTGTTCGCGCCCGTGGCGGAAGAGATGAAAGCGGTGGATGCCGAGCTGCAGGTCCTCATGCGGCGCGCGGCGCAGGAGACCCTTGCCGCGCGGGGAAAGGCAGGCATCCTCGACAGGATCATCCAGCACCCGTTCACCGTTCCCGGGAAGCGGATTCGTCCCGCGCTCGTGCTGCTCACCGCGGGGGCCATCGGCTCTGAGGCCTCGCCCTGCGCGCCGGATCCTTCCTCCCTCATCGCTCTTGCCAGCGCCGTCGAGGTGTTGCACGCCGCCTCCCTCGTGCACGACGACATCATCGACAACGCCGATTCCCGGCGCCACCAGGTGAGCCTCAACAAGAAGTTCGGCAACAGGGTGGCCGTTCTTGCCGGGGACATCCTCTACACGCACTTCTTCTCGATCGTCACGAACCTCACCCGCATCGCGCCGGAGAAGCGCTTCTCCCTCCTGGACATCTTCCTCGACACCACCAAGGCAATGTGCACCGGGGAGATCCTCGCTCAGGAGGTCGCGGCGGCCAAGCGGCCGCTCACCATGGAGGAGTACGTGGAGATCGCCACCGACAAGACGGCGGCGCTCTTCTCGGCATGCAGCCAGACCTCGGCGCTGCTCTGCGACGCCACGAAGCCCCAGCAGGGCTGCCTCGGTGCCATCGGCCTGAACTTCGGGCTCGTCTTCCAGATGGCCGACGACATCGTGGACAAGGATCACGGCCTCGAGGACGAATCGGCCCTCGTCACCGCCGCACGGGCGTATGCCGACAAGACGCGCGCCGGCATTGCCGGCCTGAAACCGGGCCTCCACCGTGATTCTCTCCGCGATCTCCTGGATTACGTGATATCTTCCGCGATTCCTTGACTCCGCTTCCGCCGTTCTATAGATTAAAAGCGGCCGCAGGCGCCGGGAGCTGTGATGAGCGCATTATTGTCATTGGCTATCTACCTCGGTATCGTCGTCGTCCTCGTTGGAGCCCTGATGGTCGTGACTCACCTCCTCGGTGAGCGCCATTGGGAGAGCGGAACGGGGACGCCCTACGAATCGGGCGTGCCCGTCACCGGCTCCGCAAAGATGCGGTTCTCGGCCGATTTCTATCTCATTGCAATGTTCTTCGTCATCTTCGACATCTCAGCGGTGTTCCTCTTTGCCTGGGCGGTATCCGCCCGGGAGCTGGGATGGCCGGGCTACATCGCCGCCCTCCTCTTCATGGGTGAGACTGCGGTGGGTCTGGCCTACCTCTGGCGCCGCGGCGCTTTCGACTGGGGCGCGCGCAGGCTTCGGGAGCATCGGGAAAGGCACGGGACGGGAAGTGCTGGGTAGAAAAGCTCGCAAAAGCGTCTTCGATCCGAATCACCCCCTGACCTCGGGCGAAGACGTCTACCTCGCCCGACGTACGGACCTCATCGCGTGGGGCAGGAAGTACTCGATGTGGCCGTTCAACTTCGGCCTGTCCTGCTGCTACGTGGAAATGGCCACGGCCATCACGAGCAGATTCGACATCGCGCGTTTCGGCTCGGAGATCATCCGCGGGTCCCCCCGGGAGGCCGACGTGATGGTGGTGGCGGGCACCGTCTTCCGCAAGATGGCACCGCTGGTCCTCCATATGTACGAACAGATGATGATGCCACGCTGGGTGCTCTGCATGGGCTCCTGCGCAGGCTCGGGCGGCATGTACGACATCTACAGCGT
>PLNO01000349.1 GCA_003141795.1 Spirochaetaceae bacterium
AATGCGGTTCCCTTCTACGTGAAGAGCCTTGGATTCACGATCTATCCGGATGCGAAGACTTTGACGATGCAGCCGGGGGAGAGCAGGACGATCAACCTGTGGGTGTCGGGCTACGCACAGGCCGTGGGCTTGAGTGCAAGCACGAATGATTCGAACGTGTCGGCGCACTTGGCGGGTACACAGGTGATCCCCAACGGCTCGGTGGCCTTGACCTTTGAGGTCCCCGCCAGCGCAGCCAAGGGGAGCTACCCTGTAACGATCACGGGGGTGAGCGGGAACGTGACGAACACCGCGGTGATCACGGTGAGTGTGGGAGCGGCGTTCTCCATCGACACGACGGTGCTTCCCAACGGCATGGAGGGTGTGGACTACCTCGCGCAAGTGAAGACCTCTGACGGCACGGACCCTGTGGAGATGACTATCGACTCAGGGAGGCTGCCCTACGGCCTGACACTTGAGAGTGACGGAACGATCAGCGGGAGGCCGAGTGAGACGGGAACGCTTCGGTTCACGCTGAGGGCGATTGATGGAGACCGGCGCAACAGGACGCAAGCGCTTTCCATCACGGTGACGGAGAACGCCTGGGCACAGGATGCCAAGGACGGAGGGCGGACACGGTTCAACCCCGTTCCTTCTCCTGCTGACTCAAGAGTCATGTGGACCTCGGCTGGCTACACGGGAGCCAGGGCGATCCTGACCGGCCATGCGCGGGCGTTCCTGCTCACGACTGGTAGTGTAGTGGGTCTTGACCAGGAGACGGGGCGGCTGCTCTACCGCATCTCTGGCAACTTCACGCAGTGGGCATACGCGGGAGGCAACCTCTACCTGTTGGACTCCGGCGGGACATTCACCGCGGTGGAGAGCCTCTCCGGGAACAAGCTGTGGACGCGGACCGGGGTGCAGCGCTTCACGACGGATGGCAGCACGATCGTGCTCTCTACGTCCGACGGTGCACAGGTGGTGGACACGGCGACGGGCAGCCTGGGTGCGGTGCTGGCAAGCGGGCTTGACGTCTCTGACCTGTATCTGTGGCAGAATGGGGCGCTCTTGGATGTGCATCAGAACACGGTGTCGCGGCTTTCGAATGGGGCGTGGCAGGTGGTGTACTACGATCCGACAGTGACGATCGTGGATGCGGCGGCCGACACGACAAACCTCTTCCTGCTGACACAGGCAGGGCGACTGGTGATGCTGGATGCCGCCTTTACCGGAGCCACTGCCACTGAAACGGATGTGAACGGAGGGCAGCTTGCCCTGGGTGACACGCGGATCGAGGTGGCGGGAAGCTCGGTGGTGAAGGTGTACTCCAGATCGGACCTTTCGCAGAAGTACACGAGCACGGCAACGGTGAGCAGGATTGCCGCGGCATCGGAGAAGCTGTTCGTGGCAGGAAGCGCGGGCCTGAGAGCCCTCAATGGCTACGACGGCACCATGATCTGGAGCAATAGCCAGGCCTTCCTGGATGTGGCGATCGCAGGGCAGAGCGTGTACGGCCTGAGCGCGGCAGGAACTGTGCTTCGGTTCAACGCGGCGGACAACCTCAATCCGCCGACAACGGTGATCAGCGCCATGCCTGCTGCACCTGATGGTGAGAACGGCTACTACATCAATTCGCCGCTTGTATCACTCACGGCGCACGACCCTGAAACGTACGTGAGCGGGAGCTGGTATCGCTACGGTGAGCTCTCCTATACGCCCTACACGGCACCGTTCGCGCTGCCCGATGGACTGCTCTCTGTGCTTGCCTACAGCGTTGACAGCAAGGGCTTCCGTGAGCTGGAAAAGACGCAGATCTTCCACGTGGACACCAAGGCACCTGTGACGACGCTGGGAATTACAGGGATCCTGGGATCTACGGGCTACTACCTCACGGGCGTGAGCCTGAGCTTGAGCGCAACTGACACGGGAAGCGGTGTTGATTGGACCGAGTACACGCTGAACGGGATCACGAGTCGTTACAGCGCTGATGTGAGCCTGAGCTCTGAAGGCATCTACATCTTCAGCTATCGCAGCAAGGATATCGCGGGCAACTGGGGAGTGAGGCAGATTGCGACATTCCTCATAGACCTCTACGCGCCGACGGCGAGCACTGAAGTGGTGCAGCTCCCGGGCGCGGCAGTGGTGTACCTGAGCGGAGCGGACACGGGAAGCGGTGTGGACCACTTGGAGTACTCAGTGGACGGCGGTGGGGTGATGAGCTACGCCGACCCGATTGGAATCCCCGCGAGCGGAACACATACGGTGGTCTACCACGCCGTTGATAAAGCAGGCAGGACGAGCGACTGGCAGACGGTCCAGGTCGTTGTGCCGGTGCAGAACGGCTCCGAGTGGATCAAAGACCTGCGCTTCGACCATGAGGCGCAAGGGCGGAAGGTTGTGACCAACGTTCAGGTTGGCCAGGCGCTCTACTGGCCGACGAACGGGAGGAACAACAAGATTGCATCCCTGCCGAGCTACTTGGTCGGTGCGGACTTCATCATGACCAACGTGAGTGACGCCCATGGGGACGATCGGGGACCGTTCATGACCTTTACCGCGGGGACAGACATCGACGTCTACGTGATGAAGAACAGGGACTCCCGAGCAGACTTTACGGGGTGGACGCTCGTGGAGAGGAACTATCCTGTAGAACCGCAGCAATACTTCCGCGGCGGAGCAGACATCTACAAGCTCTCCGTTGCAATGGGAAGCGTGGTGAGTATTCCCTACAGCGCCATTCATGGGGAAGGCGGGGGGAACCTCGTATTCGTGCAGAAGGCAGCCAGTGCCTCGGTGTGGATCACAAGCCCGATGCCAGGAGAGGAGCTGGCACCGCTATCAACCGCGCGCTATGCGTACCTGTGTGAGGCGGGGCGGGTGGTGTCGCAGCAGTGGTGGGTGAGGTACGGAAATGGGGCGTGGACGTCGTTGGGGACGGCAGCCTCTGGCTCGTACAACCTGCCCTACACCGATACGAGCGTGAACATGGACCTGCGGCTGAATGCGCAACTAATGCCTGCGGGAGCTACAAACGCTGTTGCGGTTGAGAAGCTCACGAGCTACCAGATCGTGAACAAGGCGAGCTTCACGCTGACGAATCCTGGACTATGTGCGGAGCTGCTGGCAGGGGAGAAGGTGGAGCTGAAGTACACAGCCGTGGGGATAGCAGGGGAGACACTGCCTGCGGGCTCTGTGAGTTGGCAGGACAGCAGGGACGGGAAGAGCTGGCTTGCGGCAGAGGTGGACGCAAACGGTGTCCTCACCGTGCCACAGAAGCGAGGAGCGTACTGGCTGAAGGCGATCATGAAGCTGGGGCTGCCTGAGGGAAGTGGAGCACCTGAGAGCAGGACCTACACATACCGATTCATGATCGTGGATCAATTCAAGCCTGTGACCATCGAGATGGGCAGGCGCGACGGACTGGGTGAGTACGCCGATGGATCGGTTGTATCGACACATCCCAGCGGGCGGGTCTATGGATTCGCGCCCGATCACACGGACCAGAGGGGAAGCTTCCTTGCCTACTACTTCTACCCCCGACCCCGCAGGGGCCATGAGGGGCAGCAAGAGGTGGAGAGCTACATCCGTCTTCTTGACGGCGGGTACTTCGAGTACGACGCAGGAGCGGGACGGTACAAGGTGACGGTGTACGTAGCGCCCGTGGGACGGTTCCAGCAGGAGACGCTGAAGGTGAACGGAGCAAGTTACGCGATCAAGGGTACCCGGGATGATGAGAGCATGATGAAGGTGTTGACGGAGACCACGGTGAGCGACGGGAAGGTCATCATCGGAGGAACCGAGGGGCTACCGCTGATGCGGGTGGTGATCGAGAAGCTGACGCCGAGCGCGCCTGTGGTGAAGCCGACGGTGAGCCGGGTTGAGAACGTCTGGATCTGGGACATGCACGGTGGATGGGGAGATGACCATGATGGGAAGAGATAGAGGGATGAGTGGGGCGCTCGTAACCGCAAGGCATACCCCTGTCATGCGGCATGATGCAGGTAGATCATGGATCCTAGTGCTCGCGCTTCTTGCCTTGTTGGTAAACACTCCCCAAACGTTTGCAGGCGGAAGAGCGGAAAAGCAGGACAGCACTAACGCTAAGGACAAGAAGGGTCAGACGATTGGCAACGCTCCATCTCAGGTTTCATCCAGCGCCGTCGTGCAATCGGTGGACATCAAGTCTTCGAGATACTATGGGGCCCTTCAAGTTGAAGTCGCGCCGAGAAGTTCGAACAGCGGAGTCACTTTTAATGGCACTTGGATAGTCATTCACGAGGGGAGTCGTTACAGGGTATATCCTGACGGATTCGAGCTGGCATCGGCGTCAGGGAGTACTCTTTTCGCGGATGCAAAGAAGCAGGGAAGTGCAGTGGATATCTCGAGCTCCCTTGCACCCAACTGGGTCAAGGATATCGCGAAGTCTGGTGACGGAACATACTATGGCGGTGTGCTGTCGTCTGTTTCAAGCGACGTCGACACTCTGCTGCAAAGCATTAAGTCCGGAAGCTCATCAAAGATCGGTTTTGCGTGGAACGGATATGGAAAACAAGCACTGCAGTTGATGGTGATGGGCAGAGTCGGAAGCGCGTATTACTTCGAGCTGTTCGACGGTCACGTGATTGACGAAGGGTTTACCGGCGAAGCGGACTTGTTCAGCAGTACTGTCACCGACGAGGTAATTCAGAAGGCGTTGGGCGGGACATTGCCTACGAACGATTTCGACAAATATCGACTCAAGTGCTACTCACTGCTCTATTACCTGCTGTTCTCTTCTGGGGATGACGAAGCAAACGCAAAGAAAAGCGTGTTCAAGCAGGCAATCGAGTCACGAATCAGAACTGAGGATGGGATTCCGTTAAAGATTGCCGACCTCGCGACAGTATTCCACGCATTTGACCCCACGATCGATTATGTGGAACTCGCGGATGCACGTGCCGCGTTCATGGGCGTACTTGGCAAGCTGAAGGATGCGTTTTCGATCGGATTGACTCCTGTGTCTGACTCCTCGAGCGGCACCGTTTTGGACGGTTCGTACCTCTCATTTGACGAGAACGCCTTCGGGTTGCTCTACGGAGATCGCACGCAATACAGGCGTAGTCCATATCTGGAGGCATATCTTCTCTTCCTGGAGGATATCAACAAGCCTGTTCTCTCTTCCGTTATTCAGGAAGAATTGGACAAATGGCAGCAGAAGAACCCAACCTCAAATCCTTATGGTTACGACTATCGCGCCTATAGGAAGGTCACAGTCGCGGAGGGGGAGACAATAGCGACGTCCGCGTTGCGATATCTCACATGGGGGGTGGAATACACCCCGAGCCCGGCTTCCGGGGCGGCGACGAACACAGGACGTGGTCAGGACGTTTTTGGGGTTCTCAAGGATAAACTAGAAACCTGGATAGGCGAGTCGAGCACACAGAATGATGGCGTCTTTTCGTTCAACTACTTTCCTGGAGTGAAATCCTCCTCGGATCTCTCTCTTGCTCCACTTTCTGTTTCCAGCGGTCAACAGACGATCTCTCGGACTCACATCGTAACCGGCACGATGATCACTGCGACTCCGGTTTTGGCCGCGCGGCTGTTTGACGCGTCGACGCGACCGTTGTCGATCTCTCGAATCGACCTGTGGACTGCGCAAAACGTCGCGTGGAAGACTGGAGTGGTGAGCGAGGTAATCGGTCGGGGGACGAATCTTGGTCTTTTGAGCGACGCAAGCAGAGATGCTTCGGCGACGATCCTCCCGACATCGGACGGGAAGCAAGTAGAGTTTGGATACATATTCAGCGTCCCGCAATCGGTTGGGGCCATTCTCGTCATCGGCAAAGGGTTGGGAAGTGCTCCGGCGACTGTGCACATCACTGTCTCAGGCGGAACCGATAGTATTGCTGCTGCGGACTGCTACATTTCGCGGACAAGCGCGGATCAATATCTGTTTAAGCCATTCAACGGTGGTTCAAGTCCTGGGGGGACGGTATATTGGTACTACATATTGAAAAAAGCGGAGACAGCGATTACTCGCATCTCCGTACAGCTACCAAAAGACATCAGCGTGGCGTCAGTGGAAGAGCTTCTCGTGTTCGATCAAGACCCAATTAGCTATGTGACGTCTCTTAACAAGGCATCGAGCAGGACAGCCGGGATCATGATTTCTGACGTATTTCAGCAGCCCAAGAAGTATCAAGGATCAACTCAGCCGCGCGACATTCTATATCGGTTGCTCACAAACGGTGGCATCACAGAAGGCTATGACATGTATGGTGAAGCCAGCGTGCTTCCACCTACCTCCGGCCCAATCAAACCCCGAAACCTTCGGTTGGCAGCGGACGAGGGAGCCGCCGTACTCGATCTCCTTTGGCCGGGAGACACGGTGGAGCTGTGGGGTGCGCCTCCTTCCTCTTCTGCGCAAGCTCAGTATGTAAAGGTGAGAAGCGCCAGTGGCGCCGAAGGCTACGTCTGGAGCCAGAACTTGCAGTTTAGCTACATGGCGGCACTGCCCCAGTTCGCCTTTCAGACTTCGACTGCGTTCCAAACGGTAGTTATTTGGGAGAAGAAGGATAGCTCCGCGAGCGCGGTGAGCCAGGAGTTCACCATATTCAACGGAGAGTCTTCCTTTGTGGACAGCCTCTATCTACAAGGTTCAGGTCCGACAAGCTTAACCCAGTATGTCAGTCCCACCACCCCTTTCTACGAAATACGGAACACTGACGCATCTGGCAATCCTGTCGATCCGTATCGATCGGTGATGACGGGCTCAGCCCTTCCGTACTCCCCCCACGGACTTGATAGCCCGAGAACGTTTGCATACAAAATGTGGGAGCAGTGGAAAGCACGGGAATGGCTGAAGGGCTTGGCAACAGCAGGTCAGGGACAGAATTCCAAACTGATCGCCGAGCAGTTTTCCGCCGCAAACACATTGAGGGCCGTAGATGGCGCTGGCAAAGAGAGTTACTCTGGATCGTACGTGAGTGAGATGCAGATGTTCGGGGCCCTCGGGAAACGTCTCACGGTGGATCGCAAGAACTTCGGCTATGCCGAAGACTATCCAAGCCAGAGTATTCCCACGTATACCGGTGTGGGGGGCGCAACACAGCAGGTGAAGCCATTCCTTCCGGGATTGACGGGAGTTGGGGTGCAAGGCTATGCCGTGGCCACCTCCAAGAGCATGTATCGACCCGAGAAGGTTGGCGGGATAGATTCCACTGGATTGCTCATGGGGACGCTTGCCATGACCTCACTCTCCGTGGCGCCCAATCGCCAAGGTACGGATGTCGTGAGTCGGTTGAGAGACTCGTATTATGGGTTTGTGGCCGCAGCGACGGGGATAGACGGTAGCGGACACCCAGCGTACTATGGGGACATCTCAAGTTCGAGCATCCCTACAGAATCTTACCGGTTCAGTCGTTCAGATATAGAGAAGAATACGGTCCTCATACCGGATATTTCTGAAGTTCAGAAAGGTGACTTACTTGTCAATTACAATACAAACGGGCAGGTCGAAATTGGCATCGTAGTCGGGTTCACGTGGGATGAGAACAGCGCACCCGCCTATGGGGAAAACCCTGAGGACTTTCTCAGCAAGATCGAGGTGGTCGGAATTCGGCCCGGGCTTCGTCAGGTGACGCTGGGCGTATGGGGGAACGGGCAGAACTTCTTCGGTGGGTTCTCTGATACACCGAATGAGTTTCAGATTCGAAGGATCTTGGTGTCAAATGGTAGCTCCGCAGCGGCGTCCATTCCGTCATTCGAACTCGTGCAGTCGGTCGCCTGGCGGCAATCACCGGCTCCCGCATATGTACCCGCCATCAATGCACCAAGGGACACGCGGAACTCTTACCAAGAGACGTCGAATTCCGCGGACCAGGTAAAGTACGTAAAGAAGTACGTTTATTATAGAGAATTTCCTCCGACTTCGTATTTGAATCGACTCGCTAAGAGCAAGATTTTCAGAGACCTTCCGATGGATATTATCAATCTGACGGGATGGCGAGTAGATACCTCACCCGATACAATTTCTTACCATAGAGGCGTCGATATAATCCCCGATCAAGTACCGCGGGAAGACCGGATAGGCACTCCAATCGTCGCACCTGAGGATGGAGAGTTCTGGATTCTGAGCCCGACACAACTTGAATTGTCCGGACGGGTGATCCTGGTCAATTCGTTTGGCAGGTCGGCAAGCGATACGTACAAGGGATCAACCTATGGATTTATCACAGTTCTTGACACAAGCCACGGATCAGACAGGAATGGCAGAGTCTACCTGTTTTGCCACCAGGGTGACGAAAGCAGAGGTGAAGTTCAGGCCACAAAAGACTTGCAGACCGCCTTTTCGCAACAGCCCGAGCATCAAGGGCAAGTTTTTCCCACTGACTATGCCCATAGGGTGAAGGTTAAGGCAGGGGACTGGATAGGCTCGCTGGGCAATTGGGGACAAGGCACTGGCCCGCATGTTCACCTGGAAGTCTATGAGTACTTCCCAGAAGACAAGGAGCTTCAAACCGATACGAATCCCAAGTATTCCGTGGAATTCCTGGACCGCGTGAATCCGCTTAGTATGTTTCCATCCGATTCGTATGTCATCACTGATCAGGCACGCGAAACTGACAAGTTGATAGAACTCTGGATGCATGCGAAGTTGATTACTTCACAAGACGTAGAACGCTGTTTCCGTCTTTGGAGCAGCGTCTCGCTTCCGTGAAAGGAAACAAGGTGAAAAGAATCGTTCTGACAATCGTCTTTGTGCTGTGCTCATTTGTTGGAAGAGCCGACAATCAACTTGTTACTGTGGTGGACACCATTTCCGGCGTCTTTCCTTCGTCCTGGGTGCCGAACGGAGCCACTGCAGGCGGAGTATTCTTGGCTGCAAGTGACCTTCATTCATATGCTAGCGCAGCGGTCCTGATCGACTGGACGACGGGCAAGCTCGAGAAATGGAAGGACATTCGTGGTGTCGTTACGGAGTGGAACGGAGGAATCCTCTTGCTCGCACTTGAGGACGATATCTGGTACAATGCCCTTTTTGACCCCGTTGCGAAGACGCTAAAGCGTGTCGAATTCAAAGGACAAAGAGATCCGGTTGTACGGATGAGAGAATACCAGAATGGCCAGGGGATCGTCGAAGCCATCGCGCCAACAGGCTCCGAAGATCGCCCTTCAGGAGCCGGCCTTTATGACTCAACGACGGGCCTGACCACGCCGCTTGTCGTCGTGGACAAAGACAAGCCGGATCGAACTGCCCGTCTCGTAGACAATTGGTCCGATCTCAGAGCAGTCTCTCCGGACAAGCGGACAGCGCTTTTCCTTGTGGGTGGGCGAGAGTCCGGTTACAGCGAATTCGCAGTTGTTGACCTACCCTCCAGGCGTATTGCCATAACATTCCGCGAAACCTTCACCAAGGTTGAGACTCTGCGGGCAGAATACCTTACCAATAATTGCTTCTTACAAGGTCCGCGCGAATCAAGGGATGCTTGGGTATTGCGCGACGTGACAGGCAAGGAGATCGAGAAGATAAGGTTTCCTCTATTGCCGGATGGTGGGAACGTGTTGTGGATCAAGTTCTCACCGACCCTGGAACGAGCGCTTGCACTCTCCGACAAGGGGGATGAGAGGAAGCAATACCTAGATATGTACTTCCTCGACTCGAGCGGTCTCAGGGGTCACTTGGCAGAACGAGGTCTCTTGTTCCGTCAAACCTCCGCCGTCCTGAACGATTCAGTAGTGCGAGTACGGGAGAACCCCAACTTAGAAGCCAAGGTTGTCACAACGCTGAACAAAGGGGAACAGCTCTTGGTTGTCGACCGTAGCGGCCTGACGATGGCAATTGGTGCCAACAACACCTATTGGTACAAAGTCAAAACCTCCGCCGGCACCGAAGGCTGGGTCTACGGCGCGTACATCAACTTGTCCAAGGATACGAAGCAGCAGTGAGAGCGATCGACCAGAGGCGCTCACTGCACGGATACGCCAAGTCAATCGACGCCACCAGCCACCTGCTCTTCCGCGTGAGGGATGCGCAGGGCGATTGAGGGCGCAAGCCCTCAATCGGTCCGAAGGACCGATAGCCCGCAGCAGCCCGACCCCTCACCCGCCGTGGAGAACGCATCCCGCGCAGATGCGCTATCGTCCCCTGGCCTCATCTTCCCCTCGGGTGAGGGGGCACGCCCCAAAAAAATAAAGGAGATCCGCAGCTCATTGCCGTCTCCCCCTCAGGTGCGCGCATTTCGGCGGGAGATGCGAACGTCTTGATCCAGCGGACGAGCTGGGGCTACATGATGGCCGTGCTCAACCCCGAGCCGGGGATATGGTCAGCCGAAGTCTCCGGGGCGGTTTCCTCCGACAGCTACTCTTTGAGCGTGCTGGGAACCACGGCGACGCCGCAGATCACGGTGAGCGACCCGAGCTACTCAGGAATGCTGGTGGATACGAGCGTGACGGTGAGCGGAACGGCGTTCGCGAACAACGGGACGCTGGGCACACTCACGGTCTACGCGTCCAACGACAACAGCTCCTTCAATGGCGTGGCCGTTGGAACGACAACGCCACAGGCGAACGGCAGCTTCACCGTACAGGTGGACACGAGCTCCTTGATTGATGGTGAATACTGGCTGTTTGCGGGCATCAGGCTTGAGGCGTCCGCGCCCGAGCGGCGGGCGTACGCGCCGGGCAGCATCAACGTCCTGCACTACCAACCGCTTGCCGCGGTCACAGATTTCGTGGCCGGCGAGAATAAGGCAGGTGGCATCGACCTTCACTTCACGGATCCCAACGGTACGCGGACCCTGGGCTTCAACCTCCACGTGAAGGACGTGACCTCGGGTGAGGCATCGACGATCTACATGGGACACCTCACAGACACGAGTCTGCCGGGACTCACTGCGGGCCACACCTACCAGTTGCAGGTGGGGGCAAAGGATGCGGCCAACAGAGAAGGCGCGCTTTCACAAGTCATCACCCTTGCAATGGGAAGCGTCAAGCAACCGATCAACGACTTTACGATCGGGGCAAATCAGCTTGATGCAGCTTTGAAGATCGGGGAGGTGACGCAAGGCACTCTCACGGTGAACACAGTGTCTGCGACAACGGCGAATAGCGCCTACGACTACGTGATTGCCAACGTGGTGAGCACGCCCGCAGGGCTCAACCTTGGGTTTACGGCGCCGGTGTGGAACCTCAGCGGTGGGAACGCATCTGTGGGCTACACGCTGTACCCACAGGAGAACGTGGCCCCGGGATCCTATCTGGTGGTGCTTGCCCTCACCAACCAGGGCAACGCATCGGAGACCCACCAGGTCACGATCCCCGTGACAGTGGGATACCCGAAGGTGACGGTGACGCAGGTGAGCCCGACGCGGTGGAACACGGAGAAGGCTCAAGTCGTTGACGTGTATGGGACGAACTTCTTCTCAGGCACGCGGGTGTTCATCGAGACGACTGAGCTGACGGTCACGGCGGTCGACACGGGCCACCTCCAGGCCAACGCGCCGGCAGGGCTTGCCGCAGGAACGCACACCATCACGGTGATGGGCCCTGGAAGTGACACCGCAACGGCGACGGTGACCCTGCTTGCACCCGACTATCAGATTCTTGCCTACAAGAGCATGACGGTGGTGCAACCGGGAGGCAGCAGCGGATTCTTCTTCACGATCCAGGCGCTGAACGACTTCACGGGAACGGTCACCTTCAGCCTGCAGGACATCCCTTCGGGGTGGAGTGCAGCGTTGGACAGGTCGACGCTCGCCGCGGGTGAGCTTGCGACCGTGAGCGTGACGGTTCCGTCGGGAGCGGCGGAAGGGACGAGCACGCTGAACGTAGTGACATCTGTAGGGGACGTGCTGCCTCTGGATGTGACGGTGAGCGCCACAAAAGCCAATCCGACGATCTCGGGGCTCTCGGAGAGTGCGGGATTCGTCGGGGACAGTGTGTCGATCTACGGCTACGGGTTTGGAACGAATGCAACAGCCATGCTGGGTACGACTGCATTGCCGATCACCACGCGCGGAGTGGACGTCATCACGGTGCAGATCCCGCAGGATGCCGCCTCGGGTGACATCACGGTGGTACGCGACGGGATGGTCTCCAATGCGGTTCCCTTCTACGTGAAGAGCCTTGGATTCACCATCTACCCGGATGCGAAGTCATTGACGATGCAGCCGGGGGAGAGCAGGACGATCAACCTGTGGGTGTCGGGCTACGCGCAGGCCGTGGGCCTGAGTGCAAGCACGAATGATGGGAACGTGTCAGCGCACCTGGCAGGCACACAGGTGATCCCCAACGGTTCGGTGGCCCTCACGATCGAAGCGCCCTCGAGCGCGGCGAAAGGCTCGTACCCCGTGACCATCACAGGGGTGAGCGGAAACGTGACGAACACCGCGGTGATCACGGTGAGCGTGGGAGCGGCGTTCTCCATCGACACGACCGTGCTTCCCAACGGCATGGAGGGTGTGGACTATCTCGCTCAAATGAAGACCTCCGATGGCACAGAGCCTTTTGAGATGAGCATCGACTCAGGCAGGCTGCCCTATGGCCTTACCCTGGAGAGTGACGGGACGATCAGCGGAAGGCCGAGTGAGACGGGAACGCTTCGGTTCACGCTGAGGGCAGTGGATGGAGACGGGCGCAACAGGACGCAGGCGCTTTCCATCACGGTGACGGAGAACGCCTGGGCGCAGGATGCCAAGGACGGAGGGCGGACGAGGTTCAACCCGGTTCCTTCCCTCGCTGACTGAAGAGTCATGTGGACATCGACGAGTTACACGGGAGCCAAGTCGATCCTGACAGGCCATGCCCGTGTATTCCTGCTCACCTCGAGCGGTGTGATCGGGCTTGACCAGGAGACGGGGCGGCTGCTGTACCGCATCTCTGGCAACTTCACGCAGTGGGCGTATGCAGGCGACAACCTGCCAAGGTCATCGGTGTCGCTTGAACCTGAGCGGGTGAGCCGTCCTTAAGGCTCATGGACTGCATCATCCGCCTCACCCGTGATGCCGAGCATCCGATAGGGCACCCAATTGTCTTCACGTTTTTCCTTCAGCCCCGGAACGCAAAAGGCCGAGATCGGGGCGCCAAGCCTTGCGGTCGAAATGATCTCATGGGTAAGATCGGCTCGTGATCCCCGGAGGGCTTTCGCTCGTGCTCCTAAAAACAGGTACCCAATAGGGCCGGATGGTCCCTCGGGAGAGGGACGAGCCCGATCGATTCGCGTTATGATCTGGTCGAGGAAGGCCCCTGACCATGATGCTCCATCTCGCGCCGCTTCAAGGCGTTACAAACCGGATATTCAGGAATGCGTACTTCAGACATTTTGTCGGCTTTGACAGTGCGATCGCTCCTTCTATTCTCGCGGTTCACACATCACGCCCCCGGTCCAGCCATTTCAAGGATCTGCTGCCCGGCCCGGCGGAGTCATCCTTCGATGATGAGACGCGAGCGCTGGAGGGTGTTGGCTCCCGCGTGTGCCTTGTCCCACAAATCATCGGCAACGACGCCGCGGTTTTCGCGGAGACAGCGCGATTACTCGCCGACCTCGGCTACCGTGAGATCAATTGGAATCTCGGCTGCCCGTACCCGATGGTCGCGAACAAGCTGAGAGGCTCCGGCCTTCTCCCTTTCCCCGACCGTATCGCCGCCGTGCTGGACCTCGCCTGCGGGATCCCGGGCATCAGCATATCGGTCAAGCTCAGGCTCGGGCGTTCCGACCCTGACGACATCATCCGCCTCATGCCGGTTCTCAACGAGCACCCGCTGGAGAAAGTCATCATCCATCCGAGGGTGGGAACGCAAATGTACCGTGGCGTGCCGGACTTGGAAGGTTTCGCGCACGCGGCCGAGCTTTGCCGTCACACTCTCGTCTATAACGGCGATATCACTGACAGCGCCTCGTACGGCAGCCTGGCGGCGCGCTTTGCCGATATCGATGAATGGATGATTGGTCGCGGAGCGGTTTCGAATCCTTTTCTGGCGGAGGAGATAAGGTCGGGAGGCGCTATCGTGAATCGGGAAGCGCGTCTCCGAGCATGGCACGACGATCTTTATCAGTCCTACCGCAGCGTCCTCAGCGGGTCCTCCCACGTGCTGGATAAGATGAAAGAGATATGGACCTATCTTGGCGTGCCTGTCCCTGGTGCGCGGAAGCGGCTCGAGCGCATCGCCCGGGCGACAACGCTCGAAGCCTACGAAATCGCCGTGGCAGAGATGCTCGACGTGTATTGATCGCGAGCAACCAGGGGCTGACTGGGTCCCTAGAATCAAAGTTCTATGCTGCCTTGCGTTTGTAAGCCCTGAACCTACCCCGAACTCGTGGACACATGGTTAAGCAGTATCTTGAAGGGGTAAGTCCAACCAATCTCACGCTCGACGGGGAAGGTTCGGGTGACCTTTCAATTCGGGGGCTCAGCAATATCACCGGTTACGTCCTGAATGGCGGGGTCTACAGCATGGTGGACCTGTACACCCTCTACGCAAGCGGCGATCCCCCGCCGTACTTCCAGAACCCCGAAACCTCGGCAGTCAAGACCATGGAAACGAAGACATATTCCCTTGCCTCGTCGGCCGATGGATTGAGTTACGACACATACGCGGCAAACGTGATTCCCCTTTTTAACGACACCGCGTTTGCCGACCTGAACTGACGATATCCGCCACAGAGGCCGGGCATGATTCACGCCCGGCCTCTCCCGACGGCCTTCCCACCCCCTCCCCGGCAAGGTACCCGAGCTGGCAAGGACATTGTTCCAGTAGTGGAGGGTATGGATACCATACACAGAAAAAATCCCCTGAAAACACTGAACCTATGGGGCTTTCCTATCGAGCTTTTTTATGCTATGCCCAGCTCTGTTGACAATATCCAGAAAAACCTTTAAAGTCTTTGGCAAGGCTTGGCAAGGAAGTGTATCTCTTGGCCGAGTAAGGGAATGGCGGTCGATGGTACATTACGTCGCTCCCGCTGTTTTTCTTTCCGGGCGATCTGCTCGCGCCCAATGCGGCGGTGGCAATCCCCTCATATCTTTGCGGGCTGTAGCGCAGTTGGTAGCGCGTTCGGTTCGGGACCGAAAGGCCGGCGGTTCAAACCCGCCCAGCCCGATAACAAGCTCTTCGAATCAGAGCCTCCTTTCCGCCGGCACTCTGACGGCTACCGGTATTCCTCACAGAACCACACTCCGCCGGGCGACCTGGGATACGTGCAGCGGTCGCGCTGCTCGCAGATCCCACACAGCCCGGGCTCCCGTCGCTCCGTTTTGACTCCCACGGTAGCGTCGAGACGGGTGCTTGCGCCCGTGGGTCCTCGCTGTGGCTGCTCTGCAACCGAGAGCTCTTCATACTCGAGACAGTTGAGCACCGGTGCATGCCCCTTATGAGGGTACGTGCACACGCGCCGCTTCTCACACATGCTGCAGAGTCCATGATGGGTTTCCTCGCCGTGTCTGGTTGCCAGTTCCATTTTCACACCTCTGTCAGCATGTGTATGCAAGAACAATGCCAGGGCTGGGGAAAAGAGAAATAGCGGAAAGCATCGGGAAATACAGGTATTTCCGAGGCTCGGGACGGCGCTCCATGCTCCTGCCCCTTGTCCGTAACGAGTCGTCAGGTGGGGCGATTTTCCTCGGTGGGGATGTTTTTCCCACCCGAGCTCTTTATGCGGGCGGAAAGAGTCTTGCGGTCGATGCCGAGAATTGCCGCGGCTCGTGATTTATTGCCTTGCACGGAGGCAAGCACTTCGGCGATATGGGCCGAATCCACCTCAGCCAGGGTACGTGGTGTGCCGCGGCCGCTCGTAGCCGCGAAACGCATGAGGCTGGGCAGATCCGGAGCGTCGATGGGACCAGGGTCGCTCATCAGCACCATGCGCTGCACCACGTTGGCGAGCTCGCGAACATTGCCCGGCCAGTCGTAGCGAACCAGCGCGGCCAGCGCCTTCGGGGTGAACCGTGGCTGCTCCTTGCCGTATTCCTCGGCGTAGTGGGCAGCGAAGTGACGCACGAGTAGGATCAAGTCGTCCCCTCGGTCGCGCAGCGGCGGCAGGGTGATGGGGATTACGTTGAGTCGGTAATAGAGGTCCTCTCGGAACCTCCCCCGAGCGACGAGCTCCGCGAGATCCTGATTCGTCGCCGCGACGATGCGCACGTCCACCCGCTCGGATCGCGGGGAACCGACCATCGCGATTTCACCATCCTGCAAGGCGCGCAAAAGCTTTACCTGCATGGAGGGGCTTGTCTCCTCGATCTCGTCAAGAAACAGGCTTCCACCCTCCGCAGTCTGGAAATACCCTGCCCGCGACTGGTCCGCGCCGGTGAAGGCGCCCTTCATATGCCCGAACAGCGCGCTCTCGATGAGGCCGTCGGGGATGGCGCCGCAGTTCACCGGCACGAAAGGAGCGGAGGCTCTCGGCCCCTCGTAATGAACGGCGCGCGCTACCATTTCCTTTCCCGTGCCGCTCTCTCCCGTGATCAGCACGGGTGCCCGCACCATGGCCGCTTTGCCGATGACGCGAAACACCTCCCTCATGGCCTCGGACTCGCCGATGATGCCCTGAGGTGCGCGCGGAAGCGCGGGGCCCCGTCCCAGGGCCAATCTACGCAGGCTGAGCTTCTCCAGGGCGCGGTCAACGGCCGCGAAAAGCTCCTCGTCGGTGAAAGGCTTCGTGAGGTACTCGGCCACGCCCGCCTTCATTGCGCTCACTGCGTTCTCTATGGAGCCGTAGCCGGTGACCATGACGACCTCGACGGATTTGAAGTTTTCCGCGATGTGTCGGGTCAGCTCGCGGCCATCGACGCCGGGCATGCGGTAGTCGGTGATCACGAGATCAACCGGGGAGGCTTCAAGCGCGCGTATCGCCTCCGTTGCGCTTGCCGCCGTGAGCACCTCATAACCCCTCGCGGAGAGATTTCGCCGCAGAACGTCCACAGCGCTCGGCGCGTCGTCGACGACGAGGACCCGAACAGGAGCGCTCATGACGGAAGCGTGCCCCGGGATGGCAGGCGCACCTCGAAGCGCGCGCCTTCTCCCGCACTGCTCGTGACCCCGATGCTCCCTCCATGCGAAGACACGATTCCGTGCACCACGGGCAGACCGAGCCCCGTGCCACCCCCTGTGCCCTTGGTCGTGAAGAACGGCACGAACAGGCGCCCCAGCGTCTCCGCGCTTATACCGATCCCGGTGTCCTCGACGATGAGCAGCGCCTCTGAGCCCTCCCGCACGGTGCGCACGGTAAGGGTACCGCCTGCCGGCATCGCCTGCACGGCGTTCACGACGAGGTTGACGAGCACTTGTGTGAGCTGAGCGGGGTCTCCGAGGACGAGCGGCACATCCGTGCCGAAGTCCAGGCGGAGCGCGATGCCGGCGCTCTTGCAGCGTGGCTCCAGAAAGACGATGCCGTCGCGAACGATCGTTGCAAGGTTGCAGTCCTCCGACTTCTGGGGCGCCGTTCCGCCGAATACAAGAAGGCCCCGGACGATTTCCCTTGCGCGCAGACACGCTTCCACGATGCGTTGCGTGTCGAGCGCGGCTTGTTGCGGCAGGTGAGGGGTCTTCGCCACCAGCTGGGCGAAGCCGAGGATTGCCGCCAGAGGCTCGTTCAGCTCGTGCGTGATGCCGGCAGCCATCACGCCCATCGTGGAAAGCCTGTCCGCGTGTCGGAGCTGAGCTTCCAGCCGTTTTTTTTCCTCGGCCGCACGGATCCGTTCCAGGGCAAGAGAGATGTCGGCGGCAGCCTTTTCGATGAGCTTGTGCTCTTCAGGAAGGAACGGAGCAGGATCGCTCGCGGCGAGCCCGGCGGGATAGGAGACCTCGACGCGGCCGGCGGCAGTCGTGGCGGCGAGCGTGAGCGGTCCGAGGGAAAACCGTCCGGTTTGGAACGTACCGGCGGCCGCGCTGATCCGTGCGCCGGCAAGATGCGGGTATTTGAACCCGCGCGGCAAGATTTCGACGATTTCCCGGAGCATGTGGGGGACGTCCGTGTCGCTGTCGTGAAGGACGCGTGAAATCCCGTACAGGCATTCCAGCTCCTTCACGCGTTCCGCGAGGGATTCGCGCGCGCTATATTCGGCCTCGTCTGTTGTCAGATGCTCTGTTTCAGGTTTGATGCCGGAAACTATAGCCCTGCGCCGGTCGATTGTGAAGGCTCGCACGGGAGCGTTGCGGCTCCTCCATGGTCGCAGACTTCACATCGAATACCCCGGGAAGTAATCTGTTCTCACATGCCTGCGGGGAACCTTCAGATCGCGCAGGCTGGTTTTCACCGCATTCACGAATCCTGCTGACCCGGAGATGAAGGACAGCCGCTCCTCTATTCGTGATACCTCTTGCCTGATGAGTGTTGCGTCAACGTAACCGCACCGACCTGACCAGTCGGGCGGCACGCGGGCAGGGTCGGTGAGCGTATGGACGATCTTCACGCCGTTCCTGCGGGCCTCATTCAACACGTCCTGGAAAACGATCTCATCCTCCGTGGAGCTCGAATATACCAGCACGATGTCTCTCTTCTGGCCCTTGTCTATGCAGTACTTCAGCATGCTGCGAAAAGGCGTAATGCCGATGCCGCCCGCGAAAAAGGCGAGCGGCCTTCCCGGATCCTCGGGAAGTGTGAAGTCGCCACCGAGCTCCGAGGCAACGATTTCTGCGCCCACGGGTAGGGCAGACAGGACCTGCTTGTAACGGCTGGGCACGGAGGGGAAGCGCGCGGCGATCGTTATCACCTGTTCGGTCGGGGAGGAGGCAATGCTGAAATGCCGCCGATCCCCCCGCGCATCACTGTGAGCAATGGGCAGCGTCCACTCCATGTACTGGCCGGGCCTGTGGCGGAAACGCGGCGGACGGTCGAAGGTGAACGACATGATCCCGTTTCCGGCGGGGATTCTCTCCTTGAGCCGGAGGCGCAGCTTGCGGCTGGGGCTGACGATGAAGGAGAGGAGATTGGCGGCCAGGAGGGCCTCTTCGGGCGTGAGGTTCTGACCGAGGATCGTCAGTTGGGGCTGGTAGAGAAGGGCTGCGACAAGCGCGTAGAGCACCTGCAGGGAGAAGCGCTTCGGTGAGGTGGCAGGCTCGGTGAGCATCACCACGGCGAAGAAGAAGACTGAGCTCTGTCCCAGAACGAAGAGGATGCTCTGGAGCGCCATTGCCGCATCCGCGCCCTGCGCAACACCCATTGCCACGAGGAAGACGACGAATCCCGCAAGGAATACGCCGACCATCCGGATCCTGCTCACCTTGCGCAGGAGCAGGAAGCCGCCGATCAGCACGAGCGGCAGGAGCGCGGTGTTCCCCGCCCACCACGTGGCAAAGGTGCCGAAGGCGAGCCCCGAAACCGCCGCGCCCACGGCTGCGGGATTGAAGAGGTGCTGACGTCGTATCGCGAGGAGGTACTTCGAAGCGATGCCAGCCGCTCCGGCCGCGGCGATGACGAGCGCACGGCGCGGATCGGTGAAGGGCGACACGGGCCCGAGGATCAGCGCGAGGATGAGCGCCGTGATCAGCGTGGATTCGGGGTTCGCGTGCACGCGGAGGAGCCGGGCGAAGACCAGGTTCGTCAGAAGGCACGCGCCGAGGAGAATCGCCGTCGTTCCGATCACGGCGATCGGGCCGCCGGGTACGATCCCGAAAACGCTGAGAACGAGTCCCAACGCCACGAGGGCGATGAGGTAGTACAGCGTGAGCCTGTACATCGTGAACCGGTCGAGAATCCTGTCAATGAGCCGCATCATGAGGCGAGGTACCTCGCGAACCCCGGGGTGTACGTGGCAATCCCCGTCCATTCGATCATGTAGCCTTCGACCTCAGGCTGTCCGGCGAGGAAGGCGATCCCCTCACGGCCCATGGCGAAAGCAGCGGTTGCGAATCGATCCGCCTCGTAGACATCCGAGGCCACAACGGTGAGGCTGGCAAGCTCATTCGCGGGCGCACCGCTCAGCGGGTTGTAGATGTGCTCGCCTCGGATGTAGGTTCCCGAGGTCGCAATACCCCTGTTCTGCAGGCGCAGCGTACGGACGAGCCTGTCGGGATCGGTGGGGCTGCGCAGCCCGATCGCCCAGGGCAGGCCCTGTTCGTTCGCCCCGCGCACTTCGATGTCGCCCCCCGCTTCGATGCAGAAGCTGATGAAGCCGTCCGCATCGAGCAGCTTGGCAGCCCTCGCCACTGCCCATCCCTTCACGAGCCCCGACGGATCGAATCGCCCTTTGAACCAGACGTCGAAGAACCCGTTCGTTGCCTGGCGCGTGTCCTCGCTGAGCCGCAGCACCTCCTGCATCTCGGCGCTCGCCTCCGAGGGTTCGAGCGCGCCTCTGTCGATCCGCGACGTCTCGCTCTTCGCCCTGTAGGGGCTGAAACGCTCGTCGACGCTGCGCAGGTACGAGAAGACGGCTTCTGCCGCGGCCGCCGTGGTAGCGTAGCGCAGCCCGTCCGGCGCATCCTGGCGTTCACGATCCGGGATCACGACGGTGACGGGCATGCCCATGATCAGCTCCGTGCGTCTCATGCGCCGGCCTGCCGCAGCGCGGCACCGAGGGATTTCACGAACGCTTCGCTCGTGAAGGTCGCCCCGCTGATGAGGTCGACGCTGGAGCTCTGCGCATCGACCGCCTCCTGCACGAGGTAGGGCAGGGCGACGTTGTTGATGTAGTGCGATCTCCCGTTGTCGTTCGGGTATTCGAGGACGCTGATGTTCGTGAGCCTGCCGGACTGGACGGTGGCCTGGACCTTCACGTAGCCGTAGAACGCATATTCGCGACGCCCGACGAACCTGCCGTCGGCGAGACGCAGGGACACGGTCCTTGCGATCCCTGCGGCGCTCGGGGCCCCGACGAGAAATGCCTGCTGCGCGATGTCGCCCTGCGGCACGCTTTCAGGCGCCAAGGGTGTCCTGCGCGAGACAAGCCCGTGCAGAACGGGTGCGGCACGCAAGGCGTAGCCGATGGCCCCCACGCCGATGGCCGATGCGATAACGGACTGTGCTATGCGAGACGCGACTGTCTTCTTCATCTCAATCCTCCCGACCTGAATGTCGGTTCGGTTCCTGAAGATGAGATGAAGAAGGCGCTTATGCGGCCGGAAATGTGAGGGATATAGTCGTGCCCCCGGAACCGCTCGTTGCCGTGAATCGCCCACCGTGCTCCTGCATCGTGGTCGCCGCAATGGTGAGCCCGAGGCCCGCACCGCCTGAGTGCGTGCTGCGCGCCCGGTCCCCGCGGTAGAAGGGCTCGGTGATGTGGGGGAGGTCGTCGGGAGGGATCCCGATGCCGGTGTCTTCCACCTCGAGGACTGCCTGCCCGGCACGTCGGATCACGCGCACCGCGATGCGCCCGCCGGACGGAGTATAGACGAGGGCATTGTCGAGCACGTTGTACAGGGCGCG
>PLNO01000166.1 GCA_003141795.1 Spirochaetaceae bacterium
AACTTTTCAACACCCTGCTAAGATTGATTGCGTTTCCTCCGTGTCGTACCAATCCAGATAGTAGGAGTCCAGTTCCGGTGAGAAAAGTGACTCGTCTGGGATATGCAACCCCAAGGGCCCGAACAAAACCCCTACCAAGTCCTTCGTCCTCATCTGACAGCCTTGCTCTTTGCCTCCTGCTATGAATCCTTTCTTGCCGGAGATTTCCCCCGTTCCGAGGAGATTCTCGGCAGCAGAAGCCAAGGCATATGCTACATCGAGGTCAAGGACAATCTCGCAACGAGCTTCCAGCGGCATGTCGAAAAGCAGTTTGGTCATACTGAACAGGTTGGAACAGTTCAGGACTGTAGGGAGCACAGCTGCCAATCGCTGGATACAATACGGCAGACCAGAGGCTGCCACCAGAGCTTCAGCTTCTATTTTGCTCTTGGAATAGGTGTCCATGGGCGCGAGAGGGTCGTCTGAGTGGACCGGTGGAGTCCTCTTTTGCGTTGGACCCATAACACTCGCCGAAGAAACCGACACGAGAGCTGCTTTTGTTGAGGATGCTTGCAGCGCGTGAATGAGATTGGCGGTTCCACCAATATTCACTGCCTTGCATAGATCCGGATGCGTATCACTGACTGGCGGGAGAATCGCCGCCATGTGAAGAACTACGTCCTGGCCAACAACTGCCCGTGAAACGTCATCTGGCTTTCGAAGGTCACCGAAGAGAACTTTTACACTCCGCTTGCCGTATTTCCGAGCCAGTTTCTCTGTGCGCCCGTTTCTGACTTCGAACACAGAAACCGAGTGCCCACGACGCAGGCACTCATCGACTGTAACCACCCCGATACCGCCGAAACCACCGGTAACCAAGATATTCAATAGATTCTCCTGCCGCATTTACGCCTACCCACCGGGCGGTCTTACTAACGTAGCAAATCCACAACGAGCGTCCGCGATCCAATTTCGAGCCTCGTAGGGAACATACAACTTCTGACCGCTCTTGCCAAAGGGGCCACAGATCACACATACACTTCTGCGAGCATCAAGCGGGGAAAGATGTCAGGCACGGACACCTGACATCTTTCCCCGAGGCACCGCGCGCAACATTGTCGAAAACGAGGCCCACAGCGCGTCATAACATTCTGGTAGCGCGCCAGATGCTCCTGGACTTCAGCCTGCAGCGCCGCTTGGAGCAAGCTTCGGGCTCCTTCACGCACAATCTCGTCCAGCGCCTGAAGCGTCAAAGGAGTTGCTTCGATCTGAGTCTCGGTGGTAGTGTGTCGCACGGACGTTTTCCTCCTCGGTGGTTTCGTTTGGCGACAAAACTTTACCGAAAAAGGGCGTCCGTTTTTTATCCCATCTCCGGGTAGAACCGGGCAGTTGCCTGCCCGGTACCCCCACAGACCCGCACGTGCGCGATTAACGCATGCGGTTCCTCAAGTCATAGATTTGCTGAGACGACAGAGTGCATGATCCTCACAGGCGGTAGAGGATATCGCTGCATGAGAAGAGTGAACTTCTCCCACGATATGCCTCCAAGCCTTGACCGTCTGCCGAGCCATTTCCGCCATACCCGAATCACCTGGTGTCGAAAGTTCGTAAGAAGTCGAGAGTTTCCGGTGATTCCGTAGTAGGAATAGTGACCCTTCAGTTTCCGCGTAAGCTGAGCGTGCTGCTCACCGATCGGCAGATGGCGATTCTTCTTACACCATTCTGATACTTTCTTGAGCGCTCTGGCGAAACGGCCCTTCTCGGTGTTCCGCTTGATGATCCAATTCCCTTTGAGAGACTTCCCCCAGTAGGGTGTGAATCCGAGGAAACTGAACGTCTCGCGTTTCGCTCGGTTGCGGTCTGTGGGTGGCTCGTTCCTTGGTCTTACAAACATCACCATCCGCGTTTTCTCGGGGTGAATTGTAAGCCCGTACTTCGCGAATCTCTTCGGTAGCACCTCCATCACCCTGCGGGCATCTTCCTCATTTTCAAAACATAGTATCCCATCATCTGCGTAACGAATGAGGAATCCTCTCCCTTTCAGGCGTGGCTTCACTACTTCTTCGAACCACTTGTCCAACACTTCATGAAGGTAGATGTTGCTCAACAACGGCGAAATCACTCCCCCTTGAGGAGTCCCTTTCTCAGGATAACTGGTCTCGCCCTTCTCCCATACTCCCGCGTTCAGCCATTTCCCGATGAGTCTCAGGATCACTCCACCACTCACCCGCCTTTTGAGAATCTCCCTGATGTGAGCATGATCCATGGTGTCGAAAAACTTCCGAATATCCAGATCAATTAGCCATCCCCGCCTGTTCCCATTGCCTGCTCCCACAAAGCTTGCAGCGCATCGTGGGCAGAGCGCCCTGGTCGAAACCCGTAGGAGCAGTTTAAAAACTCCTGCTCGTACAGCGGTTCCAGCACCATCGCCACCGCACTTTGGAGCACCTTGTCCTCGAAGGTTGGTATGCCGATCGGGCGCGTCTCCTTCCCTGATGTCCCCTTGGGTATGTGAACCCGCCGCACAGGGGGTGCTCGATAGTTGCCTGACTTGACCCGCTCCAGAAGTGACCTAAGATTCGGTCCCAGATTCTTCTGGTAGTCCTCGGCCGTCTGCTCGTCTATCCCGACAGCACCATCCTTACGCGTTCTCAGGTACGCCTCATGAAGCCATCTTAGATCGATGTGGTAGGCAAGAGATGTGAAGCTCACCTCTGGATGTATCCTCGCAAGCTCCGCTCTCCGTTGCTGTTTCGTTGACACGTTCTCGGATTCCATCGCATCCTCCGTGTTTTCCCACCAACAGTTCTACAACTCGACGCCCCCCTTCCCTCCCCAGGGTCCGCTAGGAGCCTGTCGGACTTTGACGACGCGTTTCCCGCGGGTCGGTAGGTATGCTACCTTAGAAGGGTGGCAGAAAACTTCGTAAACGTGGATCGCGAGACGCCGATGCTGCTGCCCGCCGATCTACGGCAGTGGGTTCCTGAAGACGATTTGGTGCACTTTGTCATCAACGCGGTAGAGACCATGAGACTGCCTGCGCTACACGTGAATGAGCGAGGCAGCGGCAGCAAGCAATACCCGCCGCGAATGATGCTGGAGTTATTGATCTACTGCTATGCTAACGGCTTCTTCGGCTCACGGCGCATCGAACGGGCTACCTATCGTGATGTGGGGGTGCGCTATCTTACTGGCGACACCCATCCCGATCACGACACCATCTGTGCGTTTCGCCGAGAGAACGGACAGGCGATGAAGCAGGCGTTTAGTGAAGTGCTGCAGTTAGCAAGGCAGATGGGGTTGTTGAAGGTGGGAACTGTCAGCGTCGACGGGACGCATATCAAGGCTAACGCCTCCAAACACAAGAGTGTGCGCTACGATCGAGCCGGAGAGCTGGAGAAGCTTCTGGGCAAAGACATCGAAGAGCTTTTGGCTCAGGCCGAGAAGGCCGATCGCCAGGAGACAGGGGATGAGCAGAAGCTGCCCCAAGAGATTGCACGGCGCGAGGCATTACTACAGAAGATGCGCTGGGCACGCGAAGAACTGGAAAAGCGAGCCGCGGGTGAGGATAGCCACGAAGGGCACCCTGACAACTCTCAGGGGCCCAACTCTGGAGGGGGAGCTTCGGGCGGACAGCCGAAAGACTCTCAGCAGATGAACCTCACAGATGGGGATAGCGCACTGATGCGCAAAAGTCATTACGACAGCTATGAGCAGGCCTACAACGCGCAAGCGGTCGTGGAGGCCGAGGGCACCCAGCTGATCCTGGC
>PLNO01000253.1 GCA_003141795.1 Spirochaetaceae bacterium
ACATTTCTGCTTTGCGTTGACACGGGAGTTTACGGATGTTGACATCGGCAATTCCTCCTCCTACAGTGCTTCCGATGAAAAGAGCCGCTTCCGTGCCCGCGACCGCCGCGTTCCTCGCCCTCCTGCTCGCCGGCTGCGGGCTCGGCCTGGAGCCGACGGTGCAGCTCATGACGAACCGTCCCGAGATGGCCGCCTACGTCGATCGTTTCAACGCCGTGCAATCCGACGTCCGCGTCGAGCTCACCTATCAGGAGACGCCCTACCAGGCGGTGCTCGACGGCGTGCAGGCAGACCTGGTGATCGGCGAATGGCTCTCGAGCCCCGCGGTCATGGACCGACTCGACGGTCTGGGCGACATCGTGAAGCCGGGCAAGATAGAGCCGGGGTGGTTCTACACGCGTCTCCTCGCCATGGGTTCGCGCGACAACAGGCCCGTGCTCGTGCCCCTGTCCTTCTCCCTGCCGGCGATCGTGTACGTGCGCCAGCCGACCGACATGCCCACGATGTTCATGCCCATCGACACGCTGCGGACCATGGGGAAGGCTTTCAACAAGACGACCAAGGGCGGCATGCTCCTCGATGTCGGATTCTCTCCCTCGTGGAACCAGGATTTCCTCACCTCCGCGGCGCTCCTCTACGGGGCGCATTTCCGCCCGGGCCGCGGCGGGCTGCCGGCGTGGGACGAGAACGGAGTGAAGAGAACCGTCGACCTGACCCGCACGTGGATGACCGACGTCAACGGCGGGGTGGACGGAGATGCTTCGTTCAGGACCCGGGCGCTGGTGCAGCCCTGGTACCGGCTGTTGTCCTCGGGCAGAACGCTGTTCGCCATGACGTCCTTCACAGATTTCTTCGCGCTTCCCGAGGAAGAGCGGAGAGACCTGGACTTCCGCTGGCTTTCCCAGGACGGAGTGATTCCTGTTCTGGACGATGTCCTCTTTGCCGGAGTGCTTCGCTCCTCCCGGAACAAGGGGGGCGCCCGCAGCTTCCTCCAGTGGTTCTGCAACCCCTCCGTCCAGCAGATGCTCCTCACCGTCAAACAGTCGCGTCGGATCGGGGTGTTCGGGATCACGGACGGGTTCTCCGGCCTGAAAACCATCAATGAAAAGGACCTGCCGCAGAAGTACCCCCTTCTCCTCGGCCACATTCCACTGGAGAACCTCCTGACATTTCCTGACGTGCTTCCCGACAATTGGACGAAGGTGCGTGACGGGGTCATAGCGCCGTGGATTTTGCAGACCGCGGCCGGTGCCGAAACGGAGACACTGGAAAAGAGGCTCTCGGAATGGCTCGACGCGCAGAAAAAGGGGTGAGGAGCGGCGTAACGGGGCGTCCGGGGACATTTTGTTTGACAACCACCGGGTTCTGCCGTATGATCGGCGCATAAGATAATCCACTCGGGAGGTTGCCTATGGCGACAGTTGAACTCAGGAACATATCGAAGGTGTATGAAGGCGGCGTCAAAGCCGTCGATAGCGCGAATCTGACCATCAACGACAAGGAGTTCGTCGTTCTCGTCGGACCGTCCGGCTGCGGCAAGACGACGACCCTCAGGATGGTGGCAGGGCTGGAGGAGATCTCCAGTGGTGAGCTGTTCATCGACGGAAAGCAGATGAACGACGTCGCGCCCAAGGACAGGGACATCGCAATGGTGTTCCAGAACTACGCCCTGTATCCCCACATGACCGTGTACGACAACATGGCGTTCGGATTGAAGATCCGCAAGTATCCCAAAGCGGAGATCAACGCCCGCGTTCACGAGGCTGCCCAGATCCTGGACATCGAAGAGCTCCTGGACAGGAAACCCAAAGCCCTCTCCGGCGGCCAGCGCCAGCGCGTCGCCGTCGGCCGCGCCATCGTGCGCAAGCCGAAGGTCTTCCTCTTCGACGAACCGCTGTCCAACCTCGACGCGAAACTGCGCGTGCAGATGAGGGCCGAGCTTTCCGCCCTCCACCACAGGCTGCAGGCAACGATGATCTACGTCACCCACGATCAGATCGAGGCCATGACGATGGGAGACCGGATCGTCGTGTTGAAGGACGGGATCATCCAGCAGATCGGCACGCCGCTGGGGCTGTACAACACCCCGGTGAACAGGTTCGTGGCGGGGTTCATCGGTTCCCCGTCGATCAACTTCATGAAGGTGAGCCTGAAGTCGGAGGGCGGGAAGATGTTCGCCGACGAGGGGGATTTCCGCATGGAGCTCACCCCGCAGCAGGCGGAAACCCTGCGCAGCTACGCCGGCAAGGACGCCATCTTCGGGATCAGGCCTGAAGACCTCCAGTACATGGAAGTCGCTGACCGGACGAACAACATCCCCACCAAGGTGGAAGTCATCGAACCGCTGGGCTCGGAAATCAACCTCTGGGCAAGCACCAAGAGCAACCAGCTCGTGGCCAAGGTCCCGCCGCGCTTCACCTTCCACATCGGAGACGTGGCGAACTTCAAGCCGGATCTCTCCAAGATCCACTTCTTCGACCTGGAGACAGAGAAGTCGATTTTCTAGGAAGTTTTCCTGGGACAATGAAAGAGGGCGGCCGCGTGGCCGCCCTCTTTGTTTTCACGCTCCCGCTCGGTGCGCGCGCGATCCTACGGCAGGCGCCCTTCGCTGCGGCGCGCGTACATCTTGGCCACGTGCCGGGTCTCCGCCAGCTTCCTCTGCAGCTCCGCACGCTCGTTCTGCACCTGTGCGAAGAATGCCGCGGTGGCCACCCCGCCGTCGATGCTGCCCACACCGATGCCCCTCTCGGAAAGCCTCCGCAGCCGCTCCAGACGATAGCTCACGCGCTCCAACTGGAACTGCGTGGTGCGCATCCGTGCGAGGAGGACCCCGACGGTCCTGCGCTCCCGCGCGAGGCTCGCGCGCATCTGAACGCGTCCGCGACGATCCTCCTCCGACCAGGTCTGGAGGATCGACCTGCTCTTCTGCAGCTCGGCGTCCGCCGCGTCGATCTCCCGTGAGAGGCGCAGATAGAAGCGCGCGTTCGCCTGGATGATGCGGAGTGCATTGCGCTGGAGCGCCTGATCCCTGTCCGCGGACCACTGCGTGCGGAACTGGGCAAGACCGTCAGCGGCAACGGGAACCGTCCGGTAAAGCTCGCCGGGCTGCTTCTCGACGACCGTGCCGGGGATCGCGCTCAGGTCCTTGCCCTGATCGTCCGTGCAGACCACCTCCCCCTCGTCGCAGGTGACGAGCACGTCACCCGTGATCGGGGCGGTCACCGTGAACTCGGTGCCCCTGACCCCCATGGCCGCGGAGTCCGTCCTGACGCGCAGCTCCTGCGTGCCCAGCAGCTTTGCCACTTTCAGCGACAGCGAGCCTCCGAGGATGCCGACGCTGGTCTGTTGCTTGCCGTTGTTGAGTGAGGCGATCTCTATCGAGAACTGCGTGTCGGCGGCGACCTTCACGGTGAGGTGCGGCGCGTCGGCCGACGTGAAGGCGATCTCCACCTGGCCGTCGGCGCCCGTCTTCACGAGGTCGAAGTTCTGGATATCCTGACCGATGGCGACGCTGTCGATCTCAGCGCCGTCCCTGACGATGGTGACATCGCCGTCGAGGTAGGTGATGCTCCCCAGAGCAGCCTGCGCGAATGCGCTGCCCGCGCCGATCGCGAATGCGCTGCCCGCGCCGAGGAGAAAGAAAAGCGCGACCGCCAGGCCGCGCGCGTAAAGCTTCATCCTAGAGTATGGCGAACACCACCCACTGCGAGTCTTCCTGGACGAAATAGTACTTCTGGTACGTGGACCAGAAGGGGATGGTGGAGGAAAGATCCGCCTTTGCCCGCACGTTCAGCACGTAGACCGGGCCCTCGATGCCGTCGACGGGGCTCTTGTCGGGCTGTACGAAGATGCTGTCCAGGTCGAGCACGTCACCGAGGGGCGCCTGCTCGAAGTTCGGGTTGTCGAAGTACCCCAGGAGGGACGTCTTCAACTCCTCCTTCGTGACGGTCTGGCGCAGCCGCAGGAAGCGGACGTTCTGGCTCATCGACGCGAGGGCAGGGTCGGCGTTCTTGGACAGGATGGCCGTCATGGCCTGCGTAAACCCGTCGGCGATGACCTTGCTCAGCCCGGCGTCCGTGGAAGCCGGGGGAGCGGCCGCGACGACCGCCGCCGCTGACTGGGGTTTCCACGCCAGGGGGGGCGGGTTCTGCCCGAGCGCGAATATGCGCCACCCATCCGGTGTTCGACGCACGAAGTACTGCTGTTTCATGTCCCAGAAGCTCACGTACTTCGAGTAATCGGTTTTTGCGTTGACGGAAAGCGTGTACGTCTCTCCCCATGCCGTCTGCATTGACTGCGGCGCTTTCGTGATGACGACGGTGTCCAGGTCATAGACCGCCGACGGCTCGAGGCCCGAAAGGGGGGCGTCCTTGAAGAACGAGGCGAGGGCGG
>PLNO01000334.1 GCA_003141795.1 Spirochaetaceae bacterium
TCGACAAGCCGTTCCTGATGCCCATCGAGGACGTGTTCAGCATCTCCGGACGCGGAACCGTCGTCACGGGCAGGGTCGGCACGGGCGTCGTGCATGTCGGCGATGAGTGCGAGATCGTCGGGATCAAGGATACGCGCAAGACCACGGTCACGGGCGTTGAAATGTTCAACAAGCTGCTTGACGAAGGTCAGGCGGGCGACAACATCGGGACCCTGCTGAGGGGCATTGAAAAGGACGACGTCGAGCGAGGCCAGGTCCTTGCCAAGCCGGGCTCCATCACGCCGCACAAGAAGTNNGGCCGCAGTTCTATTTCAGGACCACGGACGTCACGGCTTCCGTCACGCTGCCGGAAGGCAAGCAGATGGTCATGCCTGGCGACCACGTCACTGATCTCTCGGTTGAGCTGATCTATCCCATCGCCATGGACAAGGGACTTCAGTTCGCCATCCGGGAAGGTGGCAAGACGGTCGGCGCCGGTCAGGTCACCGAAGTCGTCGAGTAGAGTGACGCGCATCATCAGAAGGAGCGGGGAATAAGAGATGGCCAGGGAACGGATTCGAGTACGCCTGCGGGGTTTCGACATCGAGCTCATAGATCAGAGCGCGAAGTCNNACGTGGACAAGAAATCGCGGGAGCAGTTCGAGATGAGGACCCACAAGAGGCTCATCGATATCCTCGAGCCCACCCCTGCGGTGATGGACGCACTGATGCGTCTGGAACTCCCCGCCGGCGTGGACGTCGAGATTAAGCAATAGAGGCTGCAGGTATGCTTGCGCTAATCGGCAGAAAGATCGGCATGACCCAGCTTTTCAACGATGAGGGGATGCGAATCCCCGTCAGCGTGATCAAGGTCGAGCCGAACATGGTCGTGCGGGAACGCACGGCTGAAAAGAACGGGTACAGCGCGATGGTGATCGGCGCCGACCCCATCAAGAAGTCACGCGTCATTAAGGCCATCGCCGGGCAGTTCCCGCAGGGGATGGACCCGAAGCGCTACCTCATGGAGTTCAAGGACTTCGAGAAGGAATGCAAGGTCGGGGATGCGCTGGGCGTGGAGATCTTCGAGGGCGTCCGCTACGTCGACGTGCGGGGCACCACGAAGGGCAAAGGCTTCCAGGGCGTCGTGAAGCGCCACAAGTTCCACGGCGGCCCCGGAGCGCACGGATCCAAGTTCCACAGGGAGAACGGATCGGTCGGAACGGGTGCGTTCCGCAAGATCGTCAAGGGAACGAAGATGCCCGGACGCATGGGCAACGAGCAATTGACGGTCCAGAACATCCGACTGTTCCGCGTGGACAAGGAAAAGGGCCTGCTGCTGATCAACGGCGCCGTGCCCGGCCGACGCGGCGCGATGGTCGTCGTGCTCAAGGCCAAGAAGAAGTAGGGCAGGACGATGAAGACACAGGTCTATGGATTGGACGGAAACGCTGTGCGGGAGATCGAGCTCTCCGACGCGGTCTTCGGCCGCGACGTGAGTGAAGGCTCCATCTACCACGCCATCAGGAACGAGCTTGCCAACAAGCGCCTGGGAACGGCGAAGATCAAGGACCGCGGAGAGGTTCACGGCAGCAGCAAGAAGCCGTGGAAGCAGAAGGGCACGGGCCGCGCCCGCTCGGGGCAGAGAACCTCCCCGATCTGGGTCGGCGGCGGAAAGATTTTCGGGCCCCGTCCGCGCGACTACAGCTACAAGCTTCCCAAGAAGCTGAAGAGGCTCGCCTTCATGTCTCTCCTGTCCCTGAAGGCGAAGGAAAACAAGCTGCGCGTCGTGACGGATTTTACGGTGGAGAGCGGAAAGACAAAGGACCTGGTCACCATGCTTTCAAAGCTGGCGGCAAACGAACGGACCGTCGTGATTCTCAAGGACAACGACGTCCTGATTCGCCGTGCCGGACGCAACGTGCCCTGGATCAGCCTTCTCAGCTACAACAGGCTGCAGGCGCACGACCTGTACTATTGCCAGAAGCTGCTCCTGCTGGAGACTGCGGCGACACAGCTCAACGCGTTCTACGCGAAGGAAGGCGACGCATGACAATGGAAAGGGTCATCATCGAGCCTGTGGTCACGGAGAAGACGAACGTCATGCGCGAAAGCCACAAGTACGTCTTCAAGGTGGACGCCAGGGCCAACAAGTACCAGATCATGGACGCGGTGACGAAGCTCTATGGCGTCCATCCGCTGAAGTGCAACGTGATGAGGACTGCCACCAAACCCAAGAGGGTCCGGTATCGGCTGGGGTGGACCGCGTCATGGAAGAAGGCGATCATCACGCTCAAACCGGAAGAGAAGATCGCTATTTTCGAGGGCGTGTAAGGAAAAGGCGGGGAGCATTCAATGGCAATCAAGAAATATCGGCCTCTGACCCCATCGCTTCGCTACAAGACGGGTCTCACCTTCGAGGAAATCACGAAGATGACCCCGGAAAAAGCCCTGACGAAGGGAAAGTCGAAGCACGCAGGCCGTGGTGCCGGCGGAAGAATCAGCGTCCGCCGCAAGGGTGGAGGGCACAAGCGCGCCTACCGCCAGATCGACTTCCGAAGGAACAAGATCGGGATCCCGGGCAAGGTCAGCGCCATCGAGTACGATCCGAACAGGAGCTCTTTCATCGCCCTGATCGTGTACAAGGACGGGGAGAAGCGCTACATCCTCGCCCCTGAAGGGCTGACGGTCGGGATGGCCGTCGTGAGCGGTCCCGACGCGACGTTCGACGTCGGAAACGCGCTTCCCATCGGAAAGATCCCGCTGGGCATCCAGATCCACAACATCGAGCTCAACCTGGGGAGGGGCGGGCAGCTCGCGCGCTCCGCGGGGACGAGCGCGACCGTCGTGGCGAAAGAGGGAGCATTCGTGACCCTGCGCCTTCCTTCGGGTGAGATGCGACTGGTGAACCCCCGCTGCTACGCCACCATTGGAGAGCTGGGGAACAAGGATCACATGAACGTGCACCTCGGCAAGGCCGGGCGCAGCAGGTGGCTGGGAAGACGGCCCAAGGTCCGCGGCACCGCGATGAACCCCGTCGACCATCCGCATGGTGGTGGTGAAGGAAAGACCAAGGGCGGCCGGCATCCCGTGACCCCCTGGGGCCAGCCCACGAAGGGCTACAAGACGCGCAAGAAGCGCAACACGACCAGCCGCTTCATCGTGAAGAGAAGGAAATAGGGGGAAACGGGCGTGTCACGATCGATAAAGAAGGGACCGTTCATCGCGAAGAGCCTGTACAAGCAGGTCGTCGACATGAACAAGAGCGGCGAAAAGCGGATGGTGAAGACCTATTCGAGAACTTCCACCATCATCCCCGAGATGGTCGGATACACGATCTCCGTGTACAACGGCAAGACATGGGTCCCCGTGTACGTTACGGAGAACCTGGTGGGCCACAAGCTCGGTGAGTTCGCGCCTACCCGCATCTTCCGTGGGCATTCCGGCTCTGACAAGAAGGTGGTGAAGAAATGAGCGATGCAGAAAAGACCACCCCTCCTTCCGGAAGGCCGCCGAAGAAGGAGCGGCCGCCCCGCAAGAGAACGACCGGCTACAGGGCCGACGTTCCCTTCCAGCGCGTTTCGGCGACGAAGGTCCGCCGGATCGCCGACAACGTGCGGCGCAAACCGTACGTGGAGGCGATAGCGCTTCTGGATGTGCTCCCGCACAAGGGCGCGCGCCTTCTGCGCAAGCTCATCCAGTCCGCCGCGGCCAATGCGCTGGCGCAGAACAAGAACCTGGACGAGGGAATGCTGTACGTCAAGGAGCTGATGGTCGACGTCGGCCCGACGATGAAGCGGATGTGGGCGCGCGGCAGGGGCCGTGCGGACCGTCTGCTGAAGCGATCCTGCCACATTTCCGTGGTCGTCGACGAGATCCGTGCAAAAGAGGTGAGCAATGGGTCAGAAGGTTAACCCGATCGGGCTGCGGCTGGGGATCAACAAGACCTGGTCGTCCCGCTGGTTCGTGGATCCCAAGCTGTACGCAACGACCCTTCACGAGGACCTGCGCCTCAGGAAGACGATCCTCGACGCCGAGGAGACCAAGGGCGCGGACATCGCCGACGTGGAGATCATCCGCCATCCCCAGAGGGTGACGGTCATCATCCACACCGGGCGGCCGGGTGTGCTCATCGGAGCCAAGGGCGCGAACATAGAGAAGCTGGGCGGCAAGCTCCAGAAGAGCATCGGCAAGAAGATCCAGCTCAGGATCAAGGAGATCAAGCGACCCGAGACGAACGCGAAGCTGGTCGCGGAGAACATCTCCCGCCAGATCAAGGCGCGCGCCTCGTACCGCAGGGCCTGCAAGATGGCCATCCAGAACTCCATGAAGACCGGCGTTCAGGGCATCAAGGTGAAGATCGCCGGACGCCTCTCGGGCGCTGAAATGGCCCGCCGCGAGGAGTTCAAGGAGGGGAGGATCCCCCTGCACACCTTCAGGGCCGACATCGACTACGGAACGGCCACGGCCATCACCACTTTTGGGTGCGTCGGCATCAAGGTGTGGATCTTCAACGGCGAAGTCTACGGTCAGGCCAAGAAGGACGACGCGGGTCTCCTGGTCCGCCGCGGCCGCGAAGGCCGTGACGACAAGGACAACCGCGAGCCCCACGACAGCCGGGACGGTCGCGACCGCCACGACAGAGGGCAGGAGTAAGAGATCATGCTGAGCCCCAAGAGAACGAAATTCAGGAAGCAGCAGCGCGGCAAGATGAAGGGCCGGGCCACACGGTGTACGGAGATCTCCTTCGGCGACTTCGGATTGGTCGCCCTGGAGAAGGAGTGGATCACCAATCGCCAGATCGAGGCCTGCCGTATCGCCATCACC
>PLNO01000353.1 GCA_003141795.1 Spirochaetaceae bacterium
ATCGTCGTGGACTTGCCCGCGCCATTGGGGCCGAGGATCCCGAAAATTTCCCCTTCCCGCGTTGAAAAGGAAATATCGTCCACCGCCCTGATCTGCCCGAAGCTCTTGCAGACTGAGCGCAACTCTATCATGAGGTCCTCGAGGAGGGGAGATCGATCACACGGCAATCACGTCAGGGAGCAGGCGTCGAAACTCTTCCCTGACGACGTTGTAGCATTCGCACACCCGCGCTTCAAGTCCGGGCCGATCCAACACGGTGATGCGGCCCCTGTCGCGTTTGATCAAACCGGCGGATTGAAGCTTTCCCGCGGCTTCTGCGGCCCCCTCCCGCCTCACTCCCAGCATGTTGGCAATAAGCTCCTGAGTCATGCTCAGCTCGTTCGTCGGAAGGCGGTCGAGGCTGAGGAGCAGCCAGCGGCAGAGCTGCTGGTCCACCGAATGGTGGCGGTTGCAGACGGCGGTCTGCGCCATCTGCGTCAGGAGGGCGAGCGTGTAGCGCAGCAGCAGGTGCTGAAACGCTCCGCCACGGTCGAACTCCTGTTTCAGCACGTTCCCCTTCAACCGGTACCCGTGGCCAGCGCTTTGCACGACGGCGCGGCTGGGCATCGTTTGTCCGCCCATGAACAGGGCGATTCCGACGATTCCTTCGTTGCCGACCACGGCAATTTCTGCGGATGCCCCGTTTTCCATGACGTACAGAAGGGACACGATGGAGGTCGTGGGGAGGTAGACGTGATCCATCGTGTCCCCGGATTCGTACAGGACCCTGCCCAGGGGTAATGCCACGAGCTCGAGGTCAGGAAGCAAGCGCGCATAGTCCTTGCTGGGCAGGGCGGAAAGAAGATGGCTCTGGTGTGGGTCCGAGGCGGCGGACGGCTCGGGCATTTTCTCCATACGCGCTATTTTAGAAGCGCAGCCTTGGAATGATGGCCCACAAGCCGACGATGATAAGGTAGATTCCCACGGTGTACCGCAGAAGCTTGGGATAGACGATGATGAATATCCCGAAAAGAAGCGTGACAATTCCCCAGATGATACCGATGGGCTGAAACATAGTTGCTTTTCCCCTTTCGTATAGAAAATCTATTTACAGGAAACTTTCAGGTCCGTCAGAAATGGCCGAGACCCCCCGTTGGGAAGCTCCCTACTGTCGCCGCCAGCGGTACCGGGCACCCAGCGACACCACGAGGAGGATGATCCCCGCCAGAAGCGCGACGTAGATGAAACCACCGAATGTGTACGAACTGCCGAGCCCCATGAGCCCCAATCCCAGCAGCACGCCGCCAAGAATCAGCAGCACGAAGCCGCCTCTCCTTCCAAGAACGAACTTCACGATGTTCTCCTCTCCGACACCAGGCCCGATGCGGAACTCTTCACTTTCCCTAAAGTATCGCGATGACGATGATGACGATCAGCACGACGCCGAGGATTGCTAGGATGCTCATTCTGCACTCCTTTCCGACATGATTTATTTGTTCAATCCGTTCTTCTACAGCCAGAAAAGTACGTCAACGCCAAGAAGCCCTGACTTGGTCTTGATGTTGATGCCATTGTCGAGGTTCAGCTCCATGATGTAGGAAATGCCCAACGAGATCGGACCCAGCACGACATCCGCGCCCGCCTTTGCGTTCAGTCCTACCTGAGCGATGCTCTCGCCGATGGTGTAGGCGAGGTTGGGACCCGCTCCGAGTGAGAAGCGGAATATCGCCATGTCCAGTGCCACGCCCGCATCGAGATACGTATTGAGACTGCTGACATCGCCGGCGGAGTAGAGCAGGAGGCCTTCCGCCTGGAACCACCCCAGCTTGAAGCGGGCATCGCCGCCGAAGCTGAATTGGTTGACGTTGAGATTGCTCGTGTCGATCGGCTGGCCGAACAGCGCCGGCGATTTATAGAACGCCGCGCCACCGACGCCCCAGTCGGCGAACGCCGCCACAGGCAGCGCACCCAGGATGCAAAGAATCATGACAAGCTTCCGCATTGCGGTTTCTCCTTTTCTCCACTGCTTCCTCGGTGTCGTCCGAAAGCGGCGACGCAGTCCATCAGAAGAGCGTTGTTGAAAGCTATGCATGGGAGGGGGCACATATCTGTGCGGTAGCGAACGGAACGGGGCAGTCGGAATGCGCTGCCCGGTCTGATACCTGCTATCGCGCCAGGATCAGGCGCCATGCGCCGTAGAGAGAACCTTGTCGTCCTTGCCGCCGATCGATTCATACTCCCGCTCTTTCAGCTCCACGCGAGCGCGGAGCCCTGCGATCTCCCCGAGAATGTCGCGTATTCCGCGGGTATCCCGGCTCACGGTCGAATGATCCTTGTCGACGAGGGTCGCGTAGACCTCATTACCGAGCTTCGCTATGAGCTTCTCTGCGTGAGATTGCAGCTGTACGATTTCGAGCCTCACGACACCCAACGCGCCGAGCTCTATCGCTTTTTCACTCGCCCTGTTGATCAGGGTTCTCGAGGCTGCGACTCCCGTGTCGATGATGTCCTGCATTTTCTCGGTAAATGTCATGCTTTTCTCCTTTTCATCTGCATCCATCCCACTTCGCACAGGGTTGAAACATAGGCAGAGGATCGGAAGTGGTCCGTGCGCAAGCACACGGAGGGACCAGCCCTTGAAGAGGCAGAAAGGAAACTGGGTCATAGGAATTGCGGGATTGACGGGGAGGAAGTGGGCAATGCGCGATTCGAACGCCCGGCTTATGGCTCCGAAGGCGATGTCCAAGTTTCGCTCGCTCTTGTTTGGCCGTGCTCGCTTTTTCCCACTGAAATGGTCCTAAAAATGGTACTATTCCGCCGACAATCTTCTTTTCTACGTGATGATGACATCAAACCGCTTTCTTGACATAATTTCATTGTGGTAACGCTCGCGTAGACCAGACTCTATGAGGAGGTAGGTTGAATGCCAGACTCGACGATCTATGTCAACTACTGCGATGCTATCAATGACAGCAAAGTTAAGGCTATGATGGCATTTCTCGCAGATCTCATCTTTCAAAAGCATCCGGAATCAATCTATCTGCTATTCTCTTCATCTGGCGGGCAGGTTGAAGCCGGGATCAGCCTTTACAACTACCTAAAAGCGCTTCCCTTGACCCTCGTCACACACAATACAGGGAACATAGACTCGATCGCAAATGTCATCTTTCTTGCAGGGCAAACTCGTTTCGCAAGTGTGCATTCGTCCTTCATGTTCCATGGCGTGAACTGGAACTTTGTCGCGGCGTCCTCGCTGAACCGAAGTCAAGTGTCTGAGTCCCTCAGTGGAATTGAAGCTTCAGAGGCGAAGATTCTTGGAGTACTCACTGAGCGTTCAAAACTTAACGCGGAGGAGGTCCGTACCTTGTTTGCGAAAGGGGAAACTAAGGACCCGGCATGGGCCCAGACGAAAGGGCTGATCTCGGCCGTGAAAGATGCCGCGATTCCACCAGGCGCGATCTTGCTTTCCCCTAACTTCAACTAAGACAATCGGCAAAGGGGCAAAAGTTCACGTCTTATCTTACTCCAATTTCACCTGCTCTTTGGCTTGCACCTGAGCCAAAGAAGGTTTACATTCTTGTTAGCCCAGTTTGGGTGAGGTTAACTTTGCGTACAGACGGAAGTAGCCCAAAAGCGATGACTTTGGAGCAAAAATCCGAGGAAAACATTGCTCTTGTGAGCTTCTGCTTCAATAATCAGAAGTTTTGCACAGCTGCGGGCGGCCGGGCGTATTATGCCGTCTTTCAGCGGCTTAAGTACGTCCTTCAGACGGAGGGATTTGATTACAACGGTTTTCTCGCTTCGATCCATAAGGACAATCGTGAGAGGCCATTTTCTCATGGCACGATCACAATGGCATTCTCACGGCATGTTGCTACTACTCGTGGGAGCATGACTGAAACGCAGATTGCAGCGGCGCTCATTCCGTTACAACAGCTTTATAAAATACGGAGGAAGGCCGACTATGATGACGGGGAGCCGATGCTTCCCTTAGAATTGAAAAAGAATTTCGAGCTTGCGGAACAGTTGCTGAAGTTCGTGGACCATTTGCCAATTGGGAGATTGACACCATGACCAGGGAAGATGCTATTGAGAGGGTGAAAAGTACGATATTCGGCAGCTTCATCGGGGTAGGTATAAGCGAGAGTACCGATGAATACACTGGCGAAGTATTCATATCGGTTGACGATGAAAAGGTTTACTATAGCGAGCCATTCAAAGACTTAGCTGCGAGGCTTGAGACAGGGTTTTTGTGGCCCGCTGGAATTTTTGACGTGTACTTCATCGCTTCCGAGAACAAGTCTCATGCTGACATTACAAAACGTTCAGGGAATTCGTTCACGGATGGACTCATCGTAAACACGGTCCCAGCTTCAACCTTGCTTTGGACGAGCGCTGCGCCAGTGCATCCACCTATTATGATGCCCTTGGTGAATTTGGATATAGGTATGCAAAGACCATATCTTTCGCAAATCGTAACCAAAGAATTCAACATTCCGTTTGGTGTCCCCCTTGGGCATATTGTGCCACTCACCGTATCAGTATGGAATGTTTCCGGCATTTTTTTGGAGACTATGCCAATTCAGCAAGTTGCAGCATCCAGTGTAGTGGTTAAGGTTGATGACAACTTCGTGCGTAACCTTGACGCAGAGAATGTAAATCCCCGAACCGAATCGGAGGCAGATGAGACATACGCATGGGCGGCATAGTCTCGGCTTTTCAATTCATTTCTTACAAACTTGATATCTTTCAATTTGATGTCACGAAAGACGTAAAAAGTCTGCTTTTTAACAACGTGCTAACACCTGATCAGGTGGAACTTTCGATAAGTATTCGAAATCCATTGCACATCCGCTCAGACAATGCATACGTTGGTGGGCTAGACATTCTTCTGTCGCTGTATTTCTCTTCAGACCATGCAGAAAGCAATAGGATAGCACAGGGACGTGCTGGGGTTTCTGGCTATTTTAAAGTCGTAGAGGGCCCACTCGACCCTGAATTGGAAAAGAACCTTGTTCGAGTCCAAATTCCCGCCGTCCTTTTTCCGTTCGTTAGGTCCGCAATCGCTTCCCTCACAATCAATGCAGGCTTTCCAGGGGTCATACTCCCACTGATAAATGTTCAAGAGTTGGCCAAAGATGCGGGAGATAAGATACAGGTTCAGGAAGCTGAAGTCTCAGCTGCAAGTCCTACCCCTTCGGCGAACCTGTCTTAGTCACTTCTCGTGGTCGACACCCGATAGCTCCTGGCGGATTGGTGTCAAGAACTGCCGCAAGCTTGATGGCCGCTACCGTGTGAGCGCGTCCCTTGTCTTCGTCAGTTGCCACGTGTGTTGAGAATTTATTGCGCCTTCCGGTTCGCGGATCGGTGTACCTTGCGTATCAGACTGCACCGTCCTTGGTGGCAACAGAAATGAGTCTGTAAGGTAGTTTAGCCATGCGCTGCCCCGCCCTTGGTACTAACGCCGGTACCAGAAAAGTGTATGCCTGTCCGTCCAAGCCGTCAATGTTTTTTATTTAATTACTCAGTAACGAATTAAAAGTGGGCAATGCCGGGTTCGAACCGGCGGCCTATGGCTCCGGAGGCCATCGCTCTATCCAGCTGAGCTAATTGCCCAAAACGCACGTCTCATGCGATCCTCACGTTCGTGCGGTGAAACGATACCCGGAAGGATTGCATTTGTCAACCAAACCATTCTCCCGAGTCTTCTGGATCATCCTCGACGGCATGGGATTCGAACATGCGCGACGCTGCCTCGAGGTCGGAGGATTCCCCGCTCTGGAGCGGATGAACACCGAGGGCTATATCGGAGCTTCCCGTCCTTCTTCCCCTGTTTGCCAGACCCCCTCGGCGTTGCTCACCCTTTTCACCGGCGCGGAGCCGCCGGAGAGCGGTGTCTGGGGCTACTTCATGCCGGATCCGGCTCGGCGCGAGGGGAGCATCAGCGGCTTCAGCGTGCGGCCGCGGAACGTACGCACCCTCTGGCACGAGCTCGGCGACCGCGGGCATCGCTCCTCCCTCATGAACGTCGCGTTCAGGAACGATCCCGTATGGTCGACGCGCAGCGATGACCTCGACTTCTGCTATGACGGCTACCGGGCATGGAAGAGGCCGCGGAGCTATCACCTTCCCGATCATCCCTCTTCCCTGGAGTACGCGGGCATCGACCTGCGGGCCTCCCCCCGTCGATCGGGTGTCGTGCTGAAGAAGGGCAGCGCCGTGAAAGCAGAGCTCGAGGTAGGGAAGGGGATCATCGTTGCCCTCACACATGGCACGAGCGCGTACGCTTATCTGATCGAAAAGTCCCTGCTCGTGCTCAGCCCGCTGACCGCACCCATGGTACGGGGGAGCGTCCGCCTGGCCACGGCCGAACGCGGTTTTCTCGACTTCGACGTGTTCCGCATGGTGCGCAGGATGAACGCGCGCCGCTCGGAGGACGCCCGCATACCGGTGTCCGTGGAGATGGATCCGGTCGCCGTCTGCATGCGGGACAAGGAAGAGATGATGCTCGAGGCCATGCAATCCACCGACTCGCGCCTCGTCATCGGCTACTTCCCCCTGGTTGACGAGCTCAACCACGCGTACGTCGACGAGCTGGAGACAGAGTGGCCCAAGGGCAGGGCGAGCGAGCTGTTCAAGGAGTGCGCGCGCCTTGTCGACCATCTGCTGGCCCGTGTCATGGCCGAGGCAGGCCCTGACACGCTGGTGGCCGTCTCCTCGGACCACGGATCCGCCTCGCACAGGAGCCTCCTGCACCTCAACGAGCTTCTTGCCGACCAGGGGCTCCTGCGGCGCGAGCGCGGTGGCTACGATTATCGCCACTCCTCCGCCTTCTACCACCCCTCGGACTGCGGGCTCGTGACACTGCAGCCCGGCGCAAACCGGGGGAAGGCGCTCGCGGGCCTGACCCGGGCTCTGGAGCGCGCCAGGGAAGAGCACGGGGTGGAGATCTCCATGATCGAGCCTGCCGGCGCGGATTCCGCGCTCGCCTTCCTCTATCCGCTCGGGGACGGCTACTTCACGGGAAATCCTCCCGGAAGGGGACGCAGCGCGGTGGAGTGGGGGAAAGCGGGCGGACACCACCTTTCCCCGCTCAGCCCGACGCCGTGGATCAATGCCATGCTCGGCCTCTGGGCACCGGGCAATGGAGCGGGGGCCCCAAGGTTCCCGTGGATCCCGAAGGAAAACCGTGAGATGAAGCGCTTCCTCCTCGAGGCGCTGGGAGAGGATTAGGGACGTATGGAAACGATCATCCTTGCATCAGGGTCGCCGCGCCGACGGGAGCTTCTCACCAAGGTGAAGCTCCCCCTGAAGGTCATACCGCCCGATATTGTTGAAGATTATTCGGGCTCCGAGCCCGTTGCCGAGCTGGTTTCCCGCATCGCGCGCAGCAAGGTGGAGGCGATCCTCTCGCTGTTCAAGACTGAATCCCCGCGCTGGGTTCTGGGCCTCGATACCGTCGTGGAGGTGGACGGGAAGATCCTCGGCAAGCCTTCCGGGCCCGAAGAGGCTGAAACGATGCTGCGGATGCTCTCCGGGAGGGTGCATCGGGTGTTTTCGGGGATCGCGTTGCTTGTGGAGCGCGGCAAGCCGATCGAGCAGGCTGTTGTGTGCACCGAGGTCAAATTCAGGGACATGAGCCAGCCTGAGCTCCGCTTCTACGTCGAAACGGGGGAGTGGGCGGGCGTAGCGGGCGCTTACAGGATCCAGGAAAGGGGAGCCTTTTTCGTCGAATGGATCAAAGGATCCTACAGCAACGTCGTAGGCTTGCCACTTGAGGCGTTTTATGGCATCTTGGTGAGGAACGAATACACTTTTTGACCCCTGCCCGGAGTGGCGGGGGCGAGCGAGACCCTTTTTCTATCTCACTTGCCCTTAGTTGGCGAGTGTATAAGCCAGAGAGAGAGGGGAAGGAGGACCATTTTGGCTGTTGTTACCATGAAGAACCTGCTCGAATCAGGGGTCCATTTCGGACACCAAACCAAGCGGTGGGATCCGCGCATGAAGAAGTACATCTTCGCGGAGCGCAACGGGATCCATATCATCGACCTCCAGAAGACGATCGTCGCCATCAAGGACGCCTATGAGGCGGTCCGCAAGACGGTGCTCGCCGGAAAATCGGTCCTGTTCGTAGGGACGAAGAAGCAGGCCCAGCAGACAGTGGAGCGCGAAGCGAAACGCTGCGGAATGTTCTACGTGAACAACCGCTGGCTGGGGGGCATGCTCACGAATTTTTCGACGATCAAGAAATCGCTCCTCCGCCTGAAGAAGCTGGAGAAGATGGAGATCGACGGCACCTTCGAGAACCTGACGAAGAAAGAGATCGCCCGGCTCATGAAGGAGCGCAGCAAGCTGGAGAAGAACCTCGGCGGCATCAAGGAGATGAAAGAGCTCCCCGGGATCGTCTTCGTGATCGACACGCGCAAGGAATCCATCGGGGTCACCGAGGCGCGCAAGGTGAACATTCCTATCGCCGCAGTGGTCGACACCAACTGCAATCCTGAGGGGATCACCTTTCCGATCCCCGGCAATGACGATGCCATCAGGGCCATCAACCTCTTCGCGCAGATCATCGCCAATGCGGTCATCGAGGCGGAGAACGAGGTGGGCCTCGAGGTCGTCGAGACTCTCCAGGAAGAAAAGGGCGAAGAGGAGTTCGCGGAGGCCATCGACAAGGGCGAGTTCGCGACGCAGTCGAAGTACGATCAGGACGAGGAGAAGGTGGCCGTGGCCGCCGTGCTCGGCGCCGCTGCCGCCGCGGAGGAAACCCCCACAGGTTTCACCGACAAGGACTATTCCAACTACAATCCTGACGAGGCGGGGAAAAAGGAAGATGCCCCTTCCATCGAAGAACCCGAGATCGACGAAGAAAAGCTGTACAAAGAGTAAGAGGGAAGAGCGATGGAGATCAAGGCAACCGACGTAAAGATGCTCCGTGAGAAAACCGGGGCGGGGATGCTGGACTGCAAGAACGCACTGGTCAAGACGGACGGGGACTTCGACAAGGCGGAGCGCCTGCTCAAGGAGCAGGGGCTGGCCGCGGCGGTGAAGAAGAGCGACCGCGTCATGAACTGCGGCAAGATATTCTCGAAGGTCCTCCCGGACAAGGGCATCCTGATCGAGCTCACGAGTGAGACGGATTTTGTCGCGCGCAATGCCATGTTCAATGAGCTGGGCAATGCGCTGCTGGCGAAGATCGTGGATCAGAAGATAACAGAGCCCACCGACGAGTNNGCTTCACCTCATGGTGAAGGAGACAATCGGCAAGATCAAGGAGAACATGCAGCTGCGCAGGATCGTCACCCTGCCGGTCGGGGCCAACGAGGCGCTCGTGGAGTACATCCACGACGACCGCATCGGCGTCCTGTTGCGCTTTGCATTCGGTGACCGCAAGGCATACGACAACCCCAAGGTCAAGGAGACGCTGTTCGACTGCGCGCTTCACGTTGCGGCGTTCGGGCCCCTGTTCCTCTCCAAGGACAAGGTGAGCCCCGCGTTCCTCAAGGAGCAGGAGGAGATCTTCGCNNCTGCCTGCTGGAGCAGCCCTTCGTGAAGGATGACAAGCGAAAGGTGTCCAAGGTGCTGGAGGACCTCGCCAAGGAGGCGGGCACCACGATCACCCTCGTCGACTATGCGTACGTGAAGCTCGGCGGGGAGTGATGCACTCGGCGCGGGCCTCCGCCGCCGTCAGGGCCTCAGGGGCCCGGGCTGCGGGCGGCCCGCAGCTGCCCTGAAGGAGGTACTCCGATGACGCAGGAAAAGATCAGGAGCCAGGCGGAGGAGCGGATGAAGAAGAGCATCCAGTCCCTCCAGGACGAGTTCAAGACCCTGCGGGGGAGCAGGGCGTCGCAGTCGCTGTTCGAGAAGGTCCGGGTCGATTACTACGGCAACAAGGTCCCGTTGAACCAGGTGGCCACCATCTCCATCCCCGAGGCGCGTCTGGTCATCATCCAGCCCTGGGACCGCTCGGTCCTTTCGGAGATCGAAAAGGCGATCCAGAAGTCCGAGCTCTCCGTGAACCCCAACAATGACGGCAAGGTGATCAGGATCAACATCCCGCCTCTCACCGAGGAACGCCGCAAGGACCTTGTGAAGCTCACGAAGAACACCACCGAACAGTCGCGCGTCTCCGTGCGCAATGCGCGCCGCGATGCGAATGAGGAAATCAAGAAGGCGAAGTCTGACGGGGAGCTTTCGGAGGATGAGGCCAAGAAGGCCACCGACGACATCCAGAAGCTGACCGACAAGTCCATCGAGGAGATCAACAAGCTGCTTGAAGCCAAGGAAAAGGAAATCCTCGAGGTGTGAGCGCCTCGTCGGACCCGCGGTCCGGCTGGGCTGACGCTCCCCGCGAGTCTGGCATGCCGATGGAAAGCGCAAAAATACCCCGCCATGTGGGGATCATCATGGACGGCAACGGCCGGTGGGCCACTTCCCGCGGGAAGTCTCGCAGCGAAGGTCACCTGGAAGGGCTTCAGGCCGCGAAGCGGGTCGTCGCGGCCGCCGTGGAGGCGAAGCTCGAGTTCCTCAGCCTGTACGTTTTTTCCACCGAGAACTGGTCACGGGCGGCGCAGGAGGTATCCTACCTCATGTTCCTGGTGCGCTCCAATCTGCGAAAAGAGTACGACTTCTACCGGAGCAACGGCGTGAGGTTGATCCACAGCGGAGACCTGGAGAACCTGCCCAGGGACATCCAGAAGGACATTCACGATGTCGCCCGCGATACGGCGCAATTCAAGGGGCTCACCCTGAATCTCTCCATCAACTACGGGGGTCGCGACGAGATCCTGCGGGCGTTCGCACGCTACGAGGCATCGGAGAAGAAAGAGCCGCTCACGGAGGCGCACTTCGCCACTTTCCTCGACCATCCCGAGCTGCCGAATCCCGATCTCATCATCCGCACGGCGAACGAGCGGCGGTTGTCGAATTTCCTGCTCTGGGAATCTGCCTATTCGGAGCTGTACTTCAGCCCCAAGCTCTGGCCCGACTGGACCGGCGAGGACCTGATCGAAGCTCTGGCGGACTACGCACGCAGATCCCGGACCTTCGGGGGGACAGCATGAACTGGAAAGGCTTCGGTACGCGCATCCTTCTGGTGGCGATCTCCTTTCCGCTGCTCGCCCTGCTCATCCTCGTGTTCCCGCAGATGCACCATCTCGGGTTCAACGTCATGGTGATGCTCGTGAGCGTGGCGGGGGCCTTCGAAATGGTGGCGCTCTTCAGGGCGCACTCGATCCCCACCTCGACCCTCCTCGCGCCGATCCTGAGCGCCACTCTGCCTGCCGGTGTGTACCTCGAGACGGCGGGGCTCATCCCCCCGGGATGGCTGGGGATCTGGATGCCCGCCGCCATGTGCCTGCTGCTCGTTCGCGGGGTCTTCTTCCAGGACCCGAAGAAGCTCGTAAACGTTCTTCCTTTTGCCGCCTCGTCGTTTTTCACCTTCCTCTATCCCGGCTTCTTCCTCACCTGGTTGGTCCGCCTCTCCGGGCTTCCCGACCCCTCGCTGATGGTCCTCTTCTTCCTCTGCCTCGTTTTCGGCAACGACATGGCGGCGTATCTCTTCGGAAGCTTGTGGGGCAAATCCAGCCGGCTGAACCTTGCCGTGAGCCCGCAGAAGAGCGTCGTGGGCTTCATCGGGGGATATGCCGGGTCATTCATAGCGGTGGGGCTCTTTCTGCTCCTCGCCCCCGGGTTCCGTCCGCTCAGCCTTCCCCTCACCTTCGTGCTGGGATTCTGCACGGGAACGACGGTGATCGTGGGAGACCTCCTGGAGAGCGGCTTGAAGCGCTCAGCGGGGGTGAAAGACTCGGGAGTGGTGATTCCGGGCCGCGGAGGTGTGCTCGATTCAGTGGATTCGATCATCTTTTCCGCGCCGCTCTTCTTCTACTTCATGACGCTGGTCGGGAGGTAGGAGCACGCCCGTGAAACGGATCACCGTGCTCGGCAGCACCGGGTCGATCGGGGAGAGCACCCTTGCGGTCGTGCGCGCGATGCCCGGCCGGTTCCAGGTCGTCGCCCTGGTCTGCAACAACGACACCGAGCGGCTCGCCGCCCAGGCGGGAGAGTTCTCCCCGAAGGCGGTCGCCGTGGCTGACCCCTCCCGTGCCGCCGGCTTCGCCGCCGGACAGGGGTGCCGCGTATACGGCGGCGCTCAGGGCGTGCTCGACCTGCTGGCCGACGTACACGCCGACATCGTCGTAAACGGGATCAGCGGCTCGGCCGGGCTGCTGCCGTCGATGGCGGCGCTCCGCGCAGGAAGCGACCTCGCCTTGGCCAACAAGGAAACCACGGTCATGGCCGGGGCACTCGTCCTCGAGGAGGCTGCCGTCCGGGGGCGGCACGTGCTCCCCGTCGAC
>PLNO01000145.1 GCA_003141795.1 Spirochaetaceae bacterium
TTTGCAAGATCAACATCGACTCTGATGGACGTCTGGTGATGACCGCAATGATCCGCAAGGCGTTCGCGGAAGACCCCAAGGGGTTCGACCCCCGCGGATACCTGGGTCCGGCCCGTGAGGAGCTCATGAAGCTCATCGAGCGCAAGAACAAGGAAGTCCTGGGAAGCGCTGGCAGGGTCTGAGGTCGCTGCTGTGGCCCGGGCGTCACCGCTCGGGCCGCGCGCGTCAGACATGGAAGAAAAAAAGGAAAAGGCAGTTGAAAAAGCCCGCGAGTACTTCCATAAGTACGGCTACCGCGGGGCGTCTCTTTCGGCACTGATCGCCGACATCGGGATCTCAAAGCCCACCTTCTACAACTACTTCAAGAACAAGGAAGAGCTTTTCTACACGGTGATGATGGAGACGTACAACGAGTTCCACTACCAGTACAACCAGCGGGCGAGGACCTCCGCGAACGCCATGGAGAAGCTCGATCACTTCATCATGACCTACGACTGGTTCCTTGACACCTATCCCATCTTCAGGGACCTCTACAAGCCGGGCAATGACCTTCTCATGCGCTGGGCCGATTCACGTCACGCGAAAGAGTTTTTCGCCGAAGGGGTGGAGACCGTGCGTTCGATCCTCGAGCAGGGAATGGAAGAGGGGATCTTCGCGGAGGACATCGACGTCCCGGCGGTCGCCCTGCTGCTGTACTACGTCATGCTCTTTTCGCTTTCTACGGATCCGAACATCTTCCAGAAGACGGGGCAGGCGGCGCTGCGGATCAGCGCGAAATCGCTCGTTCGGACCCTCGGGCACGGGATCCTCTCCCGGGACGCGGAATAGCGTCGAGCCGTCAATCCCGCACGGCGCGCGGGAAACGCATCGCAAAAAGCCCGACCCCGATCACCACGCCGAGTACGGCGATCAGGATCGACACGGCCAGCCTGCTCGTGCCGAAGAAGAAGCTCGACAGCGCAAGGAGCAGCGCGAGTGCCGCGCCGGCTCCGCAGAACAGCCAGCCGTCCCTTCCCTCCCACCGGTAGAAACGCTGCGCGGCGAGCGCGAAAAGCAGCGCGAAAGCGATCCGCAGAACGGGAAGCAGGAACAGCGAGTTGGCGTCCCAATCCCCCCACGTGCGCAGCGCATCCGCGATGTTCACCATTCCGAGAAAGCCGGCGATGAAGGAAAACACCGTGAGAAAAATCGACTCGTCGGTGCCTGATATCTTCATGCTGCGCTGCAGGAGGAGGAACGCGCCCGCCGCGGCAAGACCAGGGGCGAGATGATCGCGCAGCAGCACTGAGAGGTAGAAGAGGAATCCGTCATAGGAGAAACCGAAGATCCGGCGGACGATGAGGATCGCAAGGTAGCCGGGGAAAAAAAGAAGCACACCCTTGAGGAAAGTCGAGAGCAGCATGAGCACACGCGGGGACTGGACGGGGGGCCAGGGGAGCAGCGCGACAAGGCAGAAAAGAAGCGGCAGGGATGCAATCAGGAACAGGATCATTGTGGCGCCGATCTTAGCAGAGCACCGGGCGTGTTGCAAGGGAGCGCATACGTCAGACCCCCAGCACAGTATGCTCGATGCGCCGGACCTGCTCCCGGTAGAGGGATATGATCTGCGTCCCGTAGTCGGCGATGAGCTGGATGATGTTGCGCGGTTTCGCGTCGTCATCCCGGCCGTTGATCCTGTCGCCCGCGTCGCCCAGCCCCGGAAGGATGTAGGCCTTCCTGTTGAGCACCGGATCCATCCACAGCGTGTAGACTTCCGCGCTGGGGATGGCGCGAACGATACGCAGCGCCCCCTTCAGCACGGAGATGACGTTGAAGAACTTGATCGACCGTGGCCGCACCCCCTGGTCGAGCAGGTACTTCACGACGGTGACGAGGCTCCCTCCGGTGGCGTTCATCGGATCGGCGAAGAAAAGATCCTTGCCGTCCAGGGAGGCGGGATCGAAGTAGGAACGGTCGAGGTTGAGCACGTACTCCATGTTCCCCTCTTCCTTCGTATCGTCCCGGGAGATCTTGAAAAGGGCGAACGGGGTGACGTAACCGTGCGACGAGTATTCCTGGATCTCCTTGGACATGATCATCGCAGGCAGGAGCGCCCCGCGCAGCATCACGCACATCACGGCGTTTTCGATGCGCTCGTCGACGTCGGGGATCTTGTGGACGGCGAAGTTCTGCACGGGAATGGTGACCGGCGTTCGTACGATGATGTGGTTCTTCTTCTCCTTGCTGGTGGATCCGAAGGCGAAGTTGAAGAGCAGCTCGTAGGCGCGCTGCGTGTAGTAGACGAACTCGGGATGCTCCGTGCGCACGTCGCGCAGCTTCGCGATGAGACGGGAGACCTCTCCGTGCACCTCCCGCGGAGTCTCGAAGGAATACACGTGAAGGCGCGGCTCGCGCGCGACGATCTCCTGCATGAGCTGGCCCATCTCGTTGTACAGGGAGATGAGCTCGGTCGTTGCCGACTCGTGTTCGACGGCCCGCCCCTTGTCGCTCAGCACCGTGAAGCGCTCCAGGGCCCGGGCGAACACGCCGTTCATCCCGTCGATCGTGGTCTTGTCCCCGGCCATGAGGTAGCCGTCGAGATCCTGAGCCTTGAGAATCACCTTTGCCATGATTCCCCACGGTACACTGAGCTTCGGGGAGTGGTCAATCCGAGGCGACCCGGAGTACCCTCCGTGCAGTGGTGCGAAAGCGTTTCCTCTTCAGCGGCACTGTGCAGGGCGTGGGCTTCAGGCCCGCGATCCTCCGTCTTGCCTCCTCCCTCGGGCTCAGCGGTTTCGTCCAGAATCGCAGATCGACGGTGCTCGCCGAGGTGCAGGGTGAGGAGGAGGCGGTCGGACTTTTCGCCGATCGCCTGCGCTCCTCCCTGCCGCCGGCAGCGCTGCTCCAGGGCATGGAAAGCCGACAGGTGCCCGTCATGGAGGAGGAAGGCGCATTTCGCATCATCGAAAGCGGCGGAGACGCTTTCTCCTTTCCGCCGATCCCGCCCGACCTCCCGCTCTGCCCCGACTGCGCCCGGGAGATGCTTGACCCGTCGAACAGGCGGTATCTGTACCCGTTCATCACGTGCACCCAATGTGGCCCGCGCTATTCGATCGTGGAATCCACCCCCTTCGACCGCGAGCGGACGACGATGCGCCCGTTCGCGCAATGCCCGTCCTGCGCCGCGGAGTACGTGGACCCCACGGACCGAAGGTTCCACTCCCAGACCAACTCCTGTGGCGGCTGCGGTCCGCGCCTTTCCTGCCGGGACGCGGCAGGGATCGCCGTGGAGGGCGATCCGGTGACGGCGGCGATCGACGCGCTCCTCGGGGGGCTCATCGTCGCCGTGCAGGGCATCGGGGGCTTCCACCTCGCCGCCGACCCATGCAACCCCGACGCCGTGGCGCGCCTTCGGCGCGAGAAGGACCGTGAGCGCAAGCCGTTTGCCCTCATGGTGAAAGACCTCGACGAAGCGCGGCGGCTCTGCTCGCTGTCACCCGAGGAGGAGCACCTCCTCGCCTCCCCCGCGGCTCCGATCGTGATCGCGCCGCGCCGCGCGGAGGCCCCCGCGTGGACGGATCGGGTCTCCGACACCGGCACCCTCGGCGTGATGCTGCCCACGACGCCGCTTCACCTCCTGCTTTTTACGCACCCCGGGAGAAAGATCGGCTATCGCGCCCTGGTCATGACGTCGGGCAACCGCGCCGCGGAGCCGATCATCACGGAGCCTGCTCTGGCCGCGGAAAAGCTCAGCGACGTCGCGGACCTCTTCCTCTCCCACGACAGGCGGATCGCTTGCCGCAGTGACGATTCCATCGTCCGACGGGGAACCGTCTCGGGGACCTTCGTCATGCGCCGTTCCCGGGGCTACGTGCCGCGCCTCCTTGCACTCTCCACACCCGTCAAGGGCGTCGTGCTCGGCCTCGGGGGGGACCTGAAGAGCGCCCCGGCGCTGGCGCGCGGCCGTGACCTTCACCTCTGTCCCTACATCGGGGACCTCGACGACGTGGAGACCCTCGACCAGTTCGAAGCCCAGATACGGCAGGTGCTCGCGCTGTACGAGGCCAGGCCGGACGTCGTGGTCCGCGACATGCATCCGCTCTACCATTCGTCCCGGTGGGCGCCGCCTGCGGGCGCTCACTCAGTCGCAATCCAGCATCACTACGCCCATGCGCTGTCCGTCATGGCCGAGCATGGCCTGGAGGAAACACTCGCCTTGTGCTTCGACGGCACGGGCTACGGCAGCGATGCCACGATCTGGGGCGGTGAGTTCCTGCACGCAACACGATCGTCCTTCACGAGGCTGGGAAGCTTTGCCCCTTTCCGTCTGCCCGGCGGAGAATCCGCCGTTCTGCATCCACCGCGGATCGCACTCGCTTTGCTCGGCGAGGAGGCGCGCGGGAGGATCCCCGGTCTGGACGAGAGCCAGGAGACCATCCTCATGGCGATGCTGGCACGACAGGTGAGCTCACCCGTCTGCACCTCCCTCGGCAGGGTTTTCGACGCGGCGGCGGCCATCCTCGGGCTGGTGGACCACGCGAGCTACGAAGGGGAAGGACCGATACGCCTTGAAGGTCTTGCCATGAAGGCATGGAGCGGCGGAGCACCGACACTGACGCTACGGGAGTCGGAATCACTCGTGCCACTTCTCCCGGAAACGGTGGATGGACGGCTCTTCATCGCCGACCCCCGGCCCCTGCTCCTCCATCTCCTGGACCCGGTCGGCCCCGCGGCTCGACGGGCCCTGCTCTTCCACGAGGCCATTGCCACGGCGTCCCTCTGCGGTGCGCGGCGGATGCGTATGGCAACGGGCCTATCGCGCATCGCGCTTTCCGGCGGGGTGTTCCAGAATCTCCTCTTTCGAGAGATGCTGGTCCCCCTCTTGATCAACGATGGATTTCGCGTTTTTCTGAACGAGTCGGCTCCACCCGGCGATGGCGGGCTCTCCGTCGGCCAGGCGTGGTTCGAGGAAAGGTGAGAAGGGCATGTGTCTTGCGACCCCGATGAAGATAGAGAAGATCGTCGATGGACGGCGCGCCCTCGTGTCCCAGGGAAAGGTGACGATCGAGGTGGACGTGTCCCTCCTCCACGACCCGAAGCCGGGCGACCACGTGATCGTGCACGCCGGTTTCGCCATAGAAACGCTCAGCCTCGCCGACGCGGAGGAGCGGCTCGCCCTGTTCCGCACCCTCGCGGAGCTCGGCGGCGGGTCTCCCACCGGATGAGCGACGAGCGTCGACTTGCAGGCTCGATCGTTTCGGAGATAGAGGCCGCCGCGGCGCGCATCGGCAGGACGGTGCGGATCATGGAGGTGTGCGGGACGCACACCGTCGAGCTGAGGAAGCAGGGGATCCACTCGCTGCTCCCGGAAAGCGTCACCCTCGTGTCAGGCCCGGGCTGTCCGGTGTGCGTCACCCCCTCGGGATACATCGACAACGCGCTGTCCCTCGTGAGGGAAGGACGGGCGGCAGTAGCGACATTCGGCGACATGCTGAAGGTGCCCGGCAGCGACGGCACGACGCTGGCCTCCCTCTCCGGCTCGGGCAAAGTGCGGGTCGTGTACTCTCCGCGGGAGCTCGTGAGGATCGCGGAGACGACCGAGGGACCGCTGGTATTCCTTGCGGTCGGCTTCGAGACCACGACTCCCACGATCGTATCGGCGCTTCTGGAAGCGCGCGAGCACGGGCATGCGAACCTCTTCCTCTACACGGCGTTCAAGACCGTGCCCCCCGCCCTGCGATTCCTCCTCTCCAATCCTGACCACGGGATCGACGGATTTCTCCTCCCCGGGCACGTCTCCCTGATCATCGGGACCGATGCATACAGGTTTCTCGAAGGGCCCGGAGGAAGACCCGGTGTCGTCACTGGTTTCGAAGCGCTCGACATGCTGGCAGGCATCCTTATGGTTCTGCGGCAGGTCGAGCGACACGAGTGCACCGTGCAGAACGCCTACCCCCGCGCCGTGCGGCCGCACGGCAACCCACGGGCCCTCCAGCTGATGGAACGAGCTCTCGAGCCCCGCGGCGACGCGTGGCGGGGCCTCGGCGTCATCCCCGGCGGCGGGCTCGGCCTGAGGGATTCCCTCGCCAACAGCGACGCAGAGCTCGCCTTCTCCCTCCCGCCCGCGGCCGACGTCGAGGCGCCGGGCTGCCTCTGCTCCCGCGTGATCGCGGGCATGGCGACACCGCCGCAATGCGGCCTGTTCGGTGCACGCTGCACGCCCGACACGCCCGTCGGGCCGTGCATGGTGTCCTCGGAGGGAACGTGCGCCGCCTATTTCCGCTACGGAGGGACGCGGTGAGCACTGAAGGCCTGATCCGGCTCGAGCACGGAAGCGGCGGAGCGCTTTCAAGGGACCTCGTCGAATCGGTCATCCATCCCCTCCTCCGCGGCGATTCCTACCCCGAGCTTCTCGACGCGAGCCCCATCGAGATCGGTTCCCGCACCCTCATGACGACCGACGGGTACGTCGTCGATCCCCCGTTCTTCCCCGGGGGC
>PLNO01000240.1 GCA_003141795.1 Spirochaetaceae bacterium
GTCGGTGGTCGTAGCTGAGGGCGACATACATCATGGGCCTCACCACGATGGTCTCCCCTTTCCCGTCCGGGGTCTGCTCCGCGATGGGTCTTCGCTGGATCGAGTGCATGCCGAGGATGGCCGATTGCGGGTAGTTGAGGAGGGGAGTGGAGAGGAGAGAACCGAACACGCCCCCATTGGTGATGCTGAAAGTCCCTCCTGCAAGCTCGTCGGGGAGGATCTTCCTGTCACGCGCCCGGGCGGCGAGGTCCGCCACCGAGGCTTCCAGCTCCGCGATGGACAGCCGGTCCGCCGTTCGGATGACCGGCACGACGAGGCCGCGCTCCGTGGAGACGGCAACACCGATGTCGAGATTGCCGCTGTAGACGATCTGGTCCGCTTCGATGCGCGCGTTGACGATCGGCATCTCGGTGAGGGCGAGGCAGGCCGCCTTGATGAAGAAGGACATGAAGCCGAGCTTGACCCCGTGGGCACGCTCGAACTCCTCCTTGTAGCGGCTGCGCAGGTCCATCACCTTCTGCATGTTCACCTCGTTGAACGTGGTGAGCGATGCGGTGGAGTGCTGCGCTTCCACGAGCCGTGCAGCGATGCGCTTGCGAAGCGACGTCATCGGCTCCCTGCGCTCGCCGCCGCGCGGTGCCGCGGGGACAAGCGGCCGTACGGGCGCCGGTGCTTTGGGCGTTGCGACGGCCGGCGCTGGCGCCGGGGCGGGCGCCACCGATCGGGGAGCGTCGGCATGCGCCGCCGGGACNNTCCGGTGTCGGGGCAGCCTGCGCCGGGGCCGCGGCGACCGACTGTGCTGCCGCTGCGGTATCGATCGCGCCGATCACCTGCCCGATCGTCACCTCAGTGCCTGCGGCAACGGTGATGGACAGCACGCCGGTTGCGGGGGCGGGCACGGTCACTGTCGCCTTGTCCGTTTCGAGCTCCAGAAGGTCGCTCCCCTCGGTGATGGGATCCCCCTCTGCCCTGAGCCACGAGGAGAGGATCCCCTGCGTGACCGATTCGCCCACCGACGGCACCACGATGTCAGTTTTCATTCGCTTTTCCTCATTTGCCGATCACTGCCGCACGGTCGCCGGCGAGCGCCGCGTCCATGATCTGGCGCTGTTCCCACTCGTGACGCGCGTGCGAGCCCGTTGCGGGTGTGGCGCTCTCGTCACGCCCGATGTAGCCGAGGGGGAACCCCGTCCGCATCCGTTCGAACCTTTCCTTCACGAACGTCCACGCCCCGCGGTTGCGCGACTCCTCCTGCACCCATGCGACGTCGGCAACGCTCGTGTAGGACTGGAGGACGCGCGCGATCATCTTTTCCGGGAACGGGTAGAGCTGCTCGATCCGCACGATCGCAGTGGTCGAGTCCTCCCTCTTCTCCCGCGCTGCAAGGAGGTCGTAGAATATCTTTCCGCTGCAGAGGAGCAGCCGCTGCGGGCTGCGCGGACGGGCGGGGTCGTCGAGCACTTCCTGGAAAAATCCCTCGGACAGCTCCGAAAGCCGGGACAGAGCGCGGGGATGCCGCAGGAGGCTCTTGGGAGTCATCACGACGAGCGGTTTGCGGAAGCTCCGCTTCATCTGGCGCCTCAGGAGGTGGAAGTACTGGCCCGGTGTCGTGCAGTTGCAGACCTGGATGTTGTCGCGCGCGCAGAGCGTGAGGTATCGCTCCATGTGGGCACTGGAATGCTCGGGGCCCTGACCCTCGTACCCGTGGGGGAGCAGCAGCACGATGCCGCTCAACGTGCCCCACTTCGCTTCCGCGGCAACGACGTAGTTGTCGATGATGACCTGGCCGCCGTTTCCGAAATCGCCGAACTGCGCCTCCCACAGGACGAGCGCCCGGGGTCGGCCGAGGGAAAATCCGTACTCGAATCCGAGGACCGAGTATTCGGAGAGCGGGCTGTCGTAGACGGAGAACTGCACCTGATCCGGGGCGAGGTTCGCCAGTGGCGTGTAGGGCTGGGGGAGGAGCGCCTCCGCGTCCCACCACACGAGGTGGCGCTGGGAGAATGTCCCGCGTGCGCTGTCCTGGCCGCTCAACCTCATGGGAACGCCTTCGAGGATGAGAGAACCGAAAGCCAGGGACTCCGCGAAAGCCCAGTCGACCGTGCCGTCCTTTGCCAGGCGTGAAGCCTTCTCCTCCACGATCCTCTTCAGCTTGGGATGGATGTGAAAGCCCTCCGGGACCGTCGTCAGCACCCGCGCCACGGACCGAAGCTTTTCCTCCGCGGGACCGGGGATCTTTTCCTCCCAGTTCCACGCGTTGGAATCATGACCGGCGGGCTTCCCGTCCGATGATTCCGGTGCCCGCGCTTTTTGCAGGGCGGCCTTCAGCGCAGCGTGCTGGCCCGCCCGCATGCGCTCCTCTTCCTCGACAGTGTACAGTCCGGCAGCCCTGCATCTCTCCGCGTACATTGCGGGGGGGCTCTTCTTGTGCTCGATGATCCTGTACATGAGGGGATGCGTGAAGGAGGGTTCGTCACCCTCGTTGTGTCCGTACTTGCGGTAGCAGAAGATGTCAACGACCGCGTCCCGTCCGAAGGTCTGTCGGAAACGGACGGCGAGGTCCATGGTGAAAATGACCGCCTCAGGGTAGTCCCCGTTGACGTGGAACACGGGCACGGGGAGCATCTTGGCGACGTCCGTGGGGAAGAACGTGGAGCGGGCATCCCGGGACGATGTCGTGAAGCCGATCTGGTTATTGATCACGACGTGGATGGTTCCGCCCGTCTTATAGCCTTTCAGCGTGGAGAGGTTGAACGTCTCCGCGACGACCCCCTGCCCCGAAAAGGCCGCGTCCCCGTGCAGCACCACGGGAACGACCATCCTGCGCTCCGAGTCGGCCCTCTCCCTCTGCACGGCCCGTGCCATGCCCTGGACGACGGGCCCGACCGACTCGAGATGGCTCGGGTTGGCGACGAGGTTCACTCTGACGGCGCCGCCGTCCGGCGTCGTGTGGTCCATCTGGTAGCCGAGGTGGTAGCGCACGTCGCCGCCGCCGCCGTAGTCGCCCGGGTCCTCATGTCCCTCGAACTCGGAAAACACCTCCTCCATGGGCTTTCCCATGATCCTGTTGAGCACGGTGAGCCGTCCACGGTGGGTCATGCCGAGGATCAGCTCCTTGATCCCCATGGACGGCGCGCTGTCAACGACGTGGTGGAGAGCGGGGATCACCACCTCGGCGCCCTCCAGGGAGAAGCGCTTCTGCCCGATGAAGGCGGTGTGCATGAAGTGCTCGAACTCTTCCGCGCTCACCAGGTCCTCGAGGATGATCCGCTTCTTCTCGGGGCTGAAGGAGGGGCGGTTGCGCGTCGACTCCATCTGCTGGATGAGCCAGCGCCGCATGGACTTGTTCTGGATGTGGAGGAACTCGACGGCAACGGTGGAGCAGTACGTCTCCCGCAGCGCACCGATGATGTCGCGGAGCTTCATCCTGGCGGGGGAGAGGACCCTTCCGGCGGAGAACTCCCGGTCCAGGTCCTGTTCGGACAGCCCGAACTCGGCGAGGGTGAGCTGCTCGTAGCTGTGGGGGGACTCCGTGTAGTAGTTCTTCTGCTCGCCCTCCGCCGGGGCGAGCGGATTGAGGTGAGCGTACAGGTAGCCGACGTCCCGATACGCCCAGACGAGGCTGTCCACCCTGCTCTGCTTGTAGACCATGTCGGAGGAGACCATGGCCTCGTGGCCGTTTCCCGCGATGCTCTCCTGCAGGAGCTCGTCGCTTTCCTGTTCCTGGAAGACGTCGTTCCACGCGCCGTCCACGGCGCGTGGATCTCGCTTCCATTCGGCGTGCAGGTCTTCCAGCCAGGTGAGATTGGCGGCAGAAAGCGGTGAGCCGTCGCCGTTCATGCCCGCGCTCCTCTCCCGTTCATCAGCTTGCCTGCCAGGAGACCCGGGATCTCGTCCGGCCTGTCGGCGACGGGGACGCCCGCGGCGCGCAGGGCGCTCACCTTCGCCTCCGCGGTGCCGCGTCCGCCCGAGACGATGGCCCCTGCGTGTCCCATGCGCTTTTCGGGGGGAGCCGTGCGGCCCGAGATGAAGGAGACGACGGGCTTGTGCATCGAGTGCTGGATGAACTCGGCAGCCCGCTCCTCGTCCTCGCCGCCGATCTCCCCGATGAGAACGACCCCTGCGGTGCCGGGGTCCGCCTCGAACAGGCGCAAGAGGTCCACGAACCCCGTCCCGATCACCGGGTCCCCGCCGACGCCGACGCACGTGGACTGGCCCATGCCGGCCCTGGTCAACGCCCAGACCACTTCGTAGGTGAGCGTGCCGCTGCGGGAGATGACGCCGATATCGCCGGGCTTGTGGATGCGCCCGGGCATGATTCCCGCCTTGGACTGTCCCGGGGTGATGAGCCCTGGGCAGTTGGGGCCGATGAGCCTGCAGCCGCGCTCGGTGAGCGTGGGGATCGTGGCGACCACGTCGAGGACGGGGATCCCCTCCGTGATGCACACGACAAGCGGGATACGTGCGCCTGCCGCTTCCCTGAGCGCATCGGCGGCGAAGCGCGCGGGCACGAAAATGACGGTGCAATCAGCGCTCGTCTCCCTCACCGCTTCGTCGACGGTGTTGAATACCGGTATGCCCTCGACGCTCTGCCCGCCTTTTCCCGGGGTGACGCCTCCCACGACCTGCGAGCCGTATTCGAGCATCGAAAGCGCGTGGAAGGAACCGTCCCGCCCCGTGATGCCCTGCACGATGATCCGCGTGTCCTTGTCGATGAGAATGCTCATGCCTGCTGCCTCCCGGAGCCCGCGGTCATCTTCTTCGCGCCGGCCACGACGCCTTTCACGGCATCCGTCAGATCGTCGAACGCCGCGATCCCCGCCGCCGACAGCAGGGCCCGTCCCTCCTTCTCGTTCGTGCCGATGAGCCTGATCACCAGGGGAACGCCGATGGAGAGCTTCTCCTTCGCCATGAGGATGCCGCGGGCGATGTCGTCGCAGCGCGTTATGCCTCCGAAGATATTGATGAGAACGGCCTCGACGCGGGGATTGCCGAGGATGATCCGCAGCGCGTTCAGCACTTTCTCCGGGTTGGAGCTTCCCCCCACGTCGAGGAAGTTCGCCGGACTTCCCCCGAAGTATTTGATCAGATCCATGGTGGCCATGGAGAGACCGGCTCCGTTGACGATGCAGCCGATCGTGCCGTCGAGGCTGACGTAGGACAGCCCGTTGGATCGGGCATCCATCTCCTCGGCCCCGTACTCTTCAGCGCTGCGGTATGCTTCCAGCTCGGGATGCCTGTACAGGGCGCTGTCGTCGAAGATGACCTTCGCGTCCGCTGCAACGAGCTTCCCCTGAGGAGTCAGGGCGCAGGGATTGATCTCCACGAGGGAGCAGTCCTTTTCGGTGAACAGCTTGTACATGCCCTGGACGATGCCCCAGGCCTGGTCGGCAACCGCCGTCGCGCCGAACGCGCGGGCAAGCGCCGCGTAATGGTTTGCCTTGACGAGCCCCGTATGCGACTCCACGGCGAAACGGACGATCTTGTCCGGCTGCCTGGCCGCGACCTCTTCGATCTCCATGCCACCGGAAGCGCTGGCGATGCACTGCACCGCGCGCGAGGCCCTGTCCACCGTGAGGCTGACGTAGAACTCCGAGGCGATGTCCACTGCCTGTGCAATGAGCACTTTCTTGACCTCGATCCCCTTTATCGACATGCCGAGGATGGCCCTGGCCTTCGCAGCCGCATCGGAGGGACTGTCCGCCCTCTTTACGCCGCCCGCCTTGCCTCGGCCGCCCACGAGGACCTGCGCTTTCACCATGACGGGGCAGCCGATCTCCGCTGCGATCTTCTCCGCTTCCGCCGCAGAATCGGCCACCCTGCCGTCGGGTACGGGGATCCCGTACTCCTTGAGCAGGCCCTTGGCCTGGTACTCATGAAGCTTCATGCGCTCTCTCCCTCCTTAATATACCCTGGGCTTGGGCTTCCACGTAGAAATGTCGACCGGCCGGGAACCCAGCGTGATGTCGGTGCCTTTGAGCCAGCCGAGGCTGTGCTTCAGCCAGTGCTCATCGTCGCGGGCGGGATGGTCGTCGCGCGCGTGCGCGCCCCTGCTCTCCGTGCGCTCCCGAGCGGTCACGGCGGTGAGCCAGGCGAGATCGAGGAGATTGCCGAGCTCGAGGATCCCGAGGAGGTTGCCGTTGAACTTGTCGGCCCTGTCCTCGGCCCTGAGATCGTTCCACCGCCCGCGCAGCTCGGCGATCTTGTCCACTGCCGCGCCGAGGTCCTTCGCGTTCCTGAAGATGCCGACGTCCTCCATCATCACCGTTTCCATCTCTTCGCGGATCACGTTGGGGTGCTCGCCCTTCTTTCCGTCCCGAAGGTGCGCGACGATCTGGCGGGCGGGGCCCGCCGCATCCCCCGGGACGTGACCGAGCTCCGAGGACTTCGTGTAGGCTGCAATGTGCTTGCCCGCGCGCCTGCCGAAGACCACGAGGTCCACGAGGCTGTTCGTCCCGAGACGGTTCGCGCCATGAACGGAAACGCACGCGCATTCCCCTGCGGCGTACAGCCCGTCGTAGGTTGCGCCGCTGCCGTCGGCGAGCACCCGCCCGTCGATGTCCGTGGGGATTCCCCCCATCGCGTAATGCGCCGTGGGCTGGATGGGGATCGGCTTCTCCACCGGGTCGATGCCGAGATACGTGCGGCTGAAGCCGGTGATGTCGGGAAGCTTCTTCTCCAGCACGTCCTTGCCGATTTTCGTGGCATCCAGGTACACGTAGTCGTCGATCTTCCCGTCCCCCCGAGCCCCATTGCCGGACCGGATCTCCGTGACGATGGCGCGGGAGATCATGTCGCGCGGGGCGAGGTCCAGGAGGGTGGGGGCGTAGCGCTCCATGAATCGCTCACCGGTACGGTTGCGGAGGATCCCTCCCTCGCCGCGGACCCCTTCCGTGATGAGGATGCCGAGCTTCTGGATGCCGGTGGGGTGGAACTGGAAGAACTCCATGTCCTGCATCGGCACCCCGCGCCGTGCGAGCACCGCGGGGCCGTCCCCGGTGTTCGCATGTGCGTTGGAGGTGATACGGAACATGCGGCCGAAGCCGCCCGTGGCGAAGAGCACCGCCTTGGAGAGGAACGTATGGATCTCACCCGTGGCGAGCTGCAGGGCCACGACGCCGCGGCACGTGCGTCCCTCGATGAGGACGTCCACTACGTAGAACTCGTCGTAGAACTCGACCCCGTTCTTGATGCACTGCTGGTAGAGGGTCTGCAGGATCATGTGGCCCGTCCTGTCCGCCGCGTAGCAGGACCTGCGTACCGGGCCTTCACCGAAATTGCGCGTGTGCCCGCCGAAACGCCGCTGGTCGATCTTGCCTTCAGGCGTCCGGTTGAACGGCAGGCCCCGGTTCTCCAGGTCGTACACGGCGCGCACCGCGTCTTCCGCCAGGAGGATCGCGGCGCCCTGGTCGACGAGGTAATCCCCGCCCTTCACGGTGTCGAAGGCGTGCCATTCGGGCTTGTCCTCCTCCACGTTTCCCAGCGCGGCACCGATGCCACCCTGAGCAGCGCCGGTATGGCTGCGCATGGGGTACAGCTTGGAAAGTACAGCGGTGCGCGCGCTGGCGCTCGACTCCAGCGCCGCGTACAGCCCCGCACCGCCGGCCCCGACGATGATCGCCTCGTATTCGTGGATCATTCAGTTTCCTCCCGTAAGCTGTGCTATCTCAGCGATGCCCTTGCGCACCGCCTCCGCAGATGCCTCCAGGGCCGAGCGCTCGGACTCGGACAGGGGGAGCTCCACGATGCGCTCCACCCCGTTCCGTCCCATGAGCACGGGGACCCCGAGGTAGATGTCCTTGAAACCGTATTCGCCGCGCAGGAACGCCGATGCCGGGAAGAGGCGCTTCTCATCCTTGATGACCGCCTCCACCATCTTGGCCACCGACGCACCCGGCGCGTAGAAGGCGCTCCCGGTCTTCAGGAGCGATACGATCTCCGCACCACCCGTGCGCGTCCTCTTCACAAGGCTCTCGATGCTCGCGGGGTCCAGCAACTGGCTGATGGGGATCCCGCCGACCGACGTGTAGCTGGTGAGGGGGACCATATCGTCGCCGTGCCCGCCCAGGACCATGGCCTGGACGTCACCGGGCCAGACGCCGAGGCGTTCGGCGATGAAATAGCGGAAGCGAGTGGAATCCAGCACGCCCGCCATACCGACGACCTTCCGCAGGGCGAAGCCCGTCTCCTGCAGCATGACCGCGGCAATCACGTCCAGAGGGTTGGTCACGACGATCACGACGGCGTTCGGGGCGCGCCGCGCGATTTCCCGCGCCGCCTGCCGGGCGATGCCGACGTTCGTTTTCAAAAGATCCATGCGGTCCATGCCGGGTTTTCGCGCGATCCCCGCGGTCATCACCACGACGTCGCTTCCTTCGATTTCGGCGAAATCCGTCGTGCCACGGATGTGCACGGCGTAGCCGCGCAGCGGGGCGGCGTGCAGGAAGTCCAGGGCTTTTGATCGAGCGAGCCCTTCCGCCACGTCCACCATGACGATATCCGCGATGTTCTTTTCCGCGATGTAATACACGGCCTTTGCGCCGACGTTTCCGGCGCCGATCACCGATACCTTCATGCGGCACCTCCCGCCACGCGACGTGCGACTTTCCCCGTTTCAGGATCCCCGTTCAGCGCCGCCGTGATCTTGCGCGCCGATTCGAGGAAAACACCGCGCTCCTGTTCGCTGAGCTCGGGGGTGAGAATGCGTACGGCGCCGGACTGCCCGATGACGACGGGGAGGCTGAGCGCTGCGTCGCGCGCGCCGTACTCCCCTTCCAGCATGATGGAAAGCGGGAAAATCCTGTTGAGGTTCATATGGATGGAATCGGCGAGCTCCGCAACGGCCGCCGAGGGAGCGTAGTAGGAGCTCGACCTCTTGGCCATCTCCACGACCAGGTCCCCGGCGGTGCGCGTCTCCTCCACGATCGCCGCGATGCGTTCGGCGGAGAGGAGGTGGGGAAGGGGAACGCCTGAAACGCTGCAGTAGCGGGGCAGGCAGATCATGTCGTCGGAGTGCCGTCCGACGACCATGGCCGACACCGTCTCCGTGGAGACGTCAAGTTCCCGTGCGATGAGCGCCCGCAGACGGGTGGAATCGAGGATCCCGCCCAGCCCCAACACGCGCGAGCGCGGCATGCCCGATTCCCGCGTGAAAAGCGCGGTGAGCCCGTCCACCGGCTCGGTGGCCACCACCACCGTGCTGTCCGGCGCCAGGCGCGCCACCTGCGGTGCGAGTGCCCTGATGAGGCCGGAGTTCACCGTGTAGAGGTCCTCGCGCCGCATGCCGGGCGTTCGTATCGCGCCTGCAGCGATGACAACGAGCTGCGAGCCTTTGATGTCGTCCAGGGAATCAGTCCCCGAGAGGGTGTTGCGGTAGCGTCTGATCGGCGCCGCCTCCATGATGTCGAGCATCTTGCCCCGGGAAAGTCCGGGCTGGATGTCGACGAGCAAAACATCAGTAACGCCTTTTTCAGCGATGAAAAAGGCAGCATTCGCGCCAACGTTGCCGCCGCCGACGATGCTCACCTGGGCCATGCCGTCCACCTTTCTGCACACCTCCTGGCGTGCTGAGTCGTTAACAGGCCTGGTCCGGCAGGCACCCGGTCAAGAAAATCCGCTTTTCCAGGCGTCATGGAACTGTAGTTATATTATACATAAAGTCGCGATTGCGAGCGAGCACTACGATATTTTTCCATCCGCGATTCCCTGCACGAATATTCTTTGACTCCTTAGAAATGCGTCAGTATACTTGCTTTGCCATGGCGACCTCCGGGCTTGAAACAGTGTTCAGCCTTAACGGATTTCGCGTGACAAGCACGTTCCTCGCGACACTCCTTGTCGACGCAGTCATCGTTTTCATCGTCGTTCTTCTCCGCCGCAGGCTTTCCCTGGTCCCGGGAAGGTTCCAGGGGGCCCTGGAAGGCGCTGTCGACTATCTGCGCACGACAACCGAACAGGTGGCGGGTTCCCGGGCGGATCTGATATTCCCGTGGGTGGGCGTCTTTTTCTTCTATATTGCGTTGTCGAATCTCATCGGGCTGCTGCCCGGATTCGGCACCATAGGGTTCCACCGCGCCACGGGCTTCGTTCCGCTCTTCCACGTGAGCACCTCGGACCTGAACCTCACGCTGGCCCTCGCCGTCGTTTCCGTGATCGCGACGAACGCTCTTGCCATACGGACCACAGGGCTGGGAACGTATCTGAAGCGCTTCTTCGCGCTCAATCCACTGATGCTCTTCGTGGGCCTGCTGGAGATCCNNCCCAGGAGCTCACGAAGTTCATCACCTTCTCTTTCCGATTGTACGGGAACATCTCGGCGGGGGAGATGGTGCTGGGAACCCTGTCGACGCTCTCCCGGTTCACCGCGTTCGTCGTCCCGGTTCCCTTCCTGGCCCTGGAGATCCTCGTTGCGGTCATCCAGGGGTTGATATTCGCGCTGTTGACCATGGCCTTCATGACATTAATGACCGAGCCACATCACAAGGAGGAAGAACACACATGAACTTTACCCTGAGCGTTTCCGGCGGTCTCATCGTCGCCATCGGCGCGGCCTTTCCAGGGCTCGCGATCGGACTCATCGGAATGAAGGCCATGGAGGCCCTGGGGCGCAATCCCGAGGCGTCCGGCCGCATCGTTCCCATCATGATCCTCGCGATGGCCTTTGCCGAGTCGATCGCCATCTACTCGCTCATCTTCGCGTTCCTGAAGTAGCGGCGGGGGAGACCCGATGGACACCCTCGGGAAGTTCGGCCTCGACCCGTTCATGTTCCTGGCCCAGCTGGTCAATTTCCTCATCATTGCCTGGGTGATCTTCAGGTTCCTCCTGAAGCCGCTCATGGCGACGATGAAGAAGCGGAGCGAGACCATCGCCCAGGGGCTGCACGACGCGGATCAGGCACGAGAGGCGCTGCGGGAGGCCGAGGCGGAACGCCAGAAGATACTGCAGAAGGCCTCCGCCGAAGCCTACCGGCTCCTTGAGACCGCTCGCGATGAGGCGGAGCGCCTTCGCGCGGCGGCCCTCGAGCGGGCGGGCAAGGACGCGGACCGTCTCATCGTCGAGGCGCGCGCGGCCATCACCCTTGAGCGCCGCGACATGGAGAAGGCGGTCCAGGGCCTCACGCTCGAGCTTTCGGGCAAGATCCTGGAAACCGCCGTGCACGGGCTGTTCAGCGACACGGAGAAGGCGACCGTCCTCGCGCGAGGCCTTGAGCGCATCGAAAGGGCCGGACGCTCGTGAAACGCCTCGTCGAGCTCGCACTCGGCGCCGACGGGGAGATCCGCGGGGAGATCGCGGAGCGCATCCTGCGGGACCTTTCCCGGTCCGAGCTGAAGCGCTTCCTCACGACGCTCACGAGGGAGATGGCCCGACGCCGCGTCAACGTCGTGATCGCCGGAGAGCCGACCTCCGCCGTCGGGGCGTCCGTCGCTCTTCGGTACCCGGGGCGCGAGGTCGACGTTGCGCGGGACGAGTTCCTGGGGGCGGGTGTGCGCGTGCGGGCGGGGGACGACATCATCGACGCGAGCATCCGCGGATACATCAGAGGAATCATTGAGAAGCTCGAGGACACATGAAAGCTGAAGATCTGGTTCGTGACATAGAGAGGAAGCTCGGGAAGGTCAAAGCCGAGCCGGGCGTCGCAAACGTCGGCAGGGTGGCGAGCGTCGCCGACGGGATCGTGAAGGTGGACGGCCTTTCCCGGGCAGGGTTCGGGGAGGAGGTAGAGTTCGAGGACGGCAGGCGCGGGCTCGTCATGAACCTCGACGAGGATTTCGCCTCCATCCTCGTGCTCTCCGAGGACACGAGCATCCCCGAGGGCTCTGAAGTGCGGGCAACGGGCACGCCGCTTTCGCTACGCGTCTCCGATCAGCTCCTGGGCCGGGTGATCGATCCCTTCGGCGCGCCTCTGGACGGAAAGCCACTCAGCATCACCGACGGGGATATGATGCGNNGCCCCTGTCGACGCCCCCATCAAGACCGGCGTGAAGGTGGTGGACGCCCTCACCCCCATCGGCCGTGGCCAGCGGCAGCTCATCGTCGGTGACCGCAACACGGGGAAGACGGCCCTTGCCGTGGACACGATCATCAACCAGCGCTCGCGGGACCTCGGCCTCCCCCAGGTGATCTGCATCTACTGCGCAATAGGGCAGAAGAGGGGGAGCATCGCGCGAACGGTGGGAAAGCTTCAGGAGGAGGGCGCACTCGGGTACACCGTCGTGGTGGCCGGAAGCGCATCGACGCCTGCCGCCATGCAGTACCTGGCCCCCTTTGCGGCGTGCGCGATCGGTGAATACTTCATGGAGCACGGAAAGGACGCTCTGGTCGTCTACGACGACCTCTCACGCCACGCATGGGCGTACCGCCAGATCTCGCTCC
>PLNO01000234.1 GCA_003141795.1 Spirochaetaceae bacterium
CCTCTACGGCGGGACCTGCATTCTCGTGCCGCGCTTCAGCCCGACCGCGCTGGCGGGCCTGGTGAAGAAGTTCAGGCCCGGGTACCTTGCTGGTGTGCCGACGCTCTTCGACGCCCTGTCGGCCAACGCCGCTTTCAACACAACGGACCTGTCGTGCTTCAAGGGTAAGTTCTGCGGCGGGGACAGCCTCAGACCGCAGACGAAGGAGCGGTTCGAGGCGGTGGTGCGGAAGAACGGCGGAAGTGCGCCGCTGAGGGAAGGGTACGGCCTCACCGAAAGTGTGACGGCAAACATCCTGATGCCTCGCGACCACTACAAGAAGCACAGCATCGGCGTCCCGTATCCCGACATGCTGGCCAAGGTGGTGCGGCTGGACACCACCTTGGAGGCGGAGCCGAACGCGGAAGGGGAGATCTGCGTAACCGGCCCCACCCTCATGCTCGGCTACCTCGACGATCCCGCGGAGACGGCCGTGTCTCTCAGGCGTCACGACGACGGCCTGGTCTGGCTGCATACCGGCGATCTCGGTTACATGGACACGGACGGGTTCTTCTTCTTCAAGATGCGCATGAAGCGGATCATCAAGTCGTCAGGCATCAGCGTGTACCCCACGCAGATCGAGGACGTCCTGAACAAACATCCCGCCGTGCGTCTTTCCTGCGTCATCGGCGTGCACCACCCGACGAAGGTGCAGGTGCCCAAGGGATTCGTGACGCTGAACGAGGGATGGCAGGCGAGCACGGAGCTGGAAAAGGAGCTGATCGAGCTCTGCCACAAGGAGCTGATGCCCCACTCGTGCCCGCGCTGCATCGAGTTCAGGGAGCGCCTACCGCTGACCCTTGTCGGCAAGGTGGCCTACCGTGCCCTCGAGGAGGCGGAGCCTACCGCCACTGACTGACGGGCTGCGGCGCCCCGCCTCACCGCTCCGCGAGCTTGCTGAGGTAGTAGCGTGCCGCACCGTCCGAGGGATCCTCGGACAGGACTGTGTTGAAGTCCGCAAGGGCTTCGGGGTAGCGGTGCGCCTCGAAATGCCGAACCGCACGCTCGAAAATGATCCGCGTGCCGATCTTGGACGGTGCAGCGGGGTCGATGACCTCATGGAGGGCAACGGCTTTGGTCTTGCCCTTCACGCGCGCCCTGCCAAGGTAGCGGACGGGCAGGCCCGCTGAATCGGGACACGAGGCGACAACCTCTCCGCTCATGATGGCCGCCACGTTGAAGGGCCGGGTGAGGCCCTCCAGGCGTGAGGCAAGATTCACGACGTCGGAGATGACGGTGCCCTCCATGCGGGAGGCCTCCCCCACGGTGCCGAGCATCAGGCGCCCGGTGTTGATGCCGATGCCGATGGAGATGGGGCGATAGCCGGACTTGGCACGATGCCCGTTGTACTCCCGCATGGTGCTCATCATCTCCACGCTCGCGCGCAGGGCGTCCGCGGGTGTGCGGGGGAACAGCGCCATGATCCCGTCCCCCAGGTACTTGTCGATGAAGCCACGGTTGCTCCTGATCACCGGCGAGATGCGCTTCAGGTAGGAGTTGAGGAAGTTGAAGTTCTCCCGCGGTCCCATGTTTTCCGACAGCGTCGTGAAGGAACGGATGTCGGAGAAGAGCACGGTCATCTCCATCTCGATCTGGTCGCCGAGCTCGACGTTGACGATGGAGTCCTTGCCCAGCAGGGAGAGGAACTCGCGCGGGACGAATCGTCCATACGACGTGGCCAGCGCTTCGGTCAGTTGAGAATGCGATTCGATGGAGCGGAACGCCCCTGCGTATCTGCGCGCGATGAGCACGGCCTGCAGGAAGACGAACACGAGCATCGCGTAGGAGGAGACGAACTGCCTGCCGGTCTGCAGCATGCTCTGCGCGATGTCGTAGGCTGCTCCACCCAGCATGACGAGGAACCCGATGAGCATCAACGTGGAGCCGTCGCGATGCTTGACGATTGCCCTGACGAGCCACACGATGATGAGCACACCGAGGGCGAGCAGCAGGAACTCGTAATAGAAGTGAACGGGCGAAATGAGGCTGATCGGGGCCGCGAGCGCGAAGACGGAGAAAACAGCGGTCACGACCATGAGGGGGATGCGGGCGAACTTCGGCCGCTCGTCGGGAAAGAGGTAGTAGAAGTACAGGTAGACGAGGAGAGCCGCCACGTACACCGTGGCGAACTCCACGCCGATGAGCACGTGAAAGCCGATGCCTCCGAAGTATTGATGGATGATCCGCGAACCTGTAAGCAGTCCGCGCAGCGCAAGATCGATGGACAGAAACCCGAAGAACATCGAGGCGCGTTCCGACGGCTGAAGGATCGCGAGGAGGATGTGGTACAGGCCCATGATGAGGATTGCCGCGTAGATCAGCGCCTCGATGAGCGTTGCGGTTCCCTGGCGGGGAGCAATCGCCGACTGGTAGCCGATGATCGGCGCGGCGTTCACCCCGGCCGTGACGTCTTCGGAGTTGGAGACCTGGAGCACGATCGAAAGCGAGCCTTTCGCGCTGATGAAGACGGTGCGGGGGGCGATGGCTCCTCGAGTGCTTGCGGCATCCGCGGATACCGTGCCGTTCTCCGCAAGGAGCACGCCGTTGCCGAAGAGGCGATAGGCGGTGGAGACCTGGGTGAAGTACAGCCCGAGCGGTTCCGCCGCGCCCTGCGGCAGGTTGACGATCAGGCGATACGTCGCGCAACCCGCCGCGGGGTATCCGTGGTCCTTGTTTGTCCAGAACGCCGGTACCTGCATCGAGGAGAGGGCTGACGCGGGCAGAGCGTCGAGCTCATCGGGCGATACGAGCTTCCCCCACACGAACTGCCACTGACCTTCGAGAGGCACCGTGGCTCTGAGATCCGCATCGCTGACGCTGACCGCCCCACGGAAAGCCAGGGGCGCTGCCTCCACGGTAGCGGCGCAGCCGGCCCCGAGCAGTGAGATCGCCATCAGGAAAAGAACGAGGTGCGGCCGCGAGACGTGTATCCCCATGGGTCAAGTATGCCACGGTGACCGGATGCCAGCAAGGTTGCAGTAGTGAGTCAATGGGGTCCGCTTATGCGTCCCTCACGGAGGCGACGGGCTTCTTCTCCCGGTAGCGCGGAAGGCCTGCCTGCACGGAGCGTTCGATCTGGAGGTTCTGCATCGCATCGAAGGCTTCGAGGAGCCGGCTCTTGTCAGGGTAGGAATCGAGCCCCGCCCCCTCCAGCGCGATGAGAAGCTCATGGGTCGCTTCGAGCGTCGAGAGGCACCACTCGTGGGGTTGGCGCTTGATGACGAACCTGCTGGGGCTGTGCGGCGTCAGGGCGAGCCGCGGGAGTGCGAGGAGCCCGGGGCTGTGGTACAGGCTCTTGCGTGCGCATGCCCACGTGCCGTCGATGAGGAATACCACGAGCTCTCGTCCTCCGAGGTCCGCGGGGCCGAGGTCGGCCTCCTCCAGCCGCAGCGCGTTGCCTCCCGGGTAGAGCAGGACGGGGAAGTTGCCGGGGTCGTCAATGATTTGCCTGACGCGCGGCACGTCATCGAATTCAACGCCGGGGATGATTTCGCTGTTGGCAAGGTTCAGGCACGTGATGCGTCCGGTCGTGCACTTCTGATGGCGGTACTCCATGAGATGCATGAGAAGGACGATGCGGGTACGGGTCTGCATCGTCGGGGCAGACGGGCAGAGACAGCAGGATTTCGGGCGATAGCATCGATAGCAGGTCTCACGCGGCATTGCGGTATGTCTGTGACTATAGCAGGCGCGTGGGAGAATCGCAAATCAGACCCCGTGCGTCCTCGCGCCGTCAGGTCCGCTCGCTCACCTGATCCGTCTTCGCTTCCTGGACGGGGATCCATTTCTCCGCCCACTCGGACAGCACTCTGACGGCACGCTCGAGGTCCCTGCCGGCGTCGGTCAGCTCATATTCCACGCGGACCGGGGATGTCGGAAACACCTTTCGGGTCATGAGGCCGCGCGCCTCCAGCTCCCGCAGTCGTTGCGCGAGCAGAGGATCCGAGAGGCCGGGCACGGCGGCCATGATCTCGTTGAATCGGTGAGGGCCGTTCAACAGCACGCGGAGGATCACTCCCATCCAGCGCCTGCTCAGCATGTCCATGAGCGAAGCAAATTTCTCGCAAAACGGCGACAAGGCAGCGGCGTCAGCAGTGAGAACGTCCTCCCGAATCTGGTTTGGTGACAGCTGGTCGCTCATCGACAGAATATATCATCCATAACAACCTATGACAATTGGCTTGCCATATATAATTAACTTGCCTTTTATTGCTTATATACGTAGCTTCCACACTGTTAAAGCCAGAATAAATAAGCTGGCTTGAAAAGACAAGCGTTTGTAAAGGAGATGAGAAGATGCTCAAGGTTGCGATCATTATCGGAAGCACCCGCCCGGGACGCAATGCGGAAAAGGTTGCCCGCTGGGTTCATGAAAAGACAAAGGCAAGGACTGACGCGCAGTTCGATCTCGTGGACATCAAGGACTTCAACCTTCCCCTGCTGGACGAGCCGGTTCCCCCCTCGATGGGACAGTACACCCTGCCGCACACTAAGGCATGGGCCAAGAAGATCGCTTCCTACGACGCGTTCATCTTCGTCACCCCCGAATACAACCATGCGGTTCCCGCGGCGCTCAAGAACGCCATCGACGTCATCTATGCCGAGTGGAACAACAAGGCGGCGGGCTTCGTGAGCTTCGGCTCTGTCGGCGGGACGCGCTCGGTGGAGCAGCTGCGCCAGATCATGGGCGAGCTCCAGGTTGCAGATGTCCGTTCGACGGTCGCCCTTTCGCTCCTCACGGATTTCGAGAACTATTCGGTCTTCAAGCCGAATCCCGGCCACGACGCGAGCCTCACGAGCATGCTCGACCAGCTCGTTGCCTGGGGTGAAGCGATGAAGGGTGTCCGCGCCGCCAAGGTTGCAACCAAGGCCGCGTAGCTGACCAGCGCGTCGGTCGGGGCTCAGCCCCGACCGACGCTACGGGTGCGCGACCAGCACCGGCACACGGGCGTGGTGGACGATCTTTTCCGCCACGCCGCCGATGAATCTTCCCACGATCCCCGTTTTGCCGTGCGCGGAGATCACCACGAGATCCGCGCCGCACCTCTTCGCATACTCCACGATAATCGATGCGATCGATCCCTGATCGGCCAGGACGCACGTCGACACCCTGACGCCCGGCACCTTGAGACGCGCGGCCACTTCCATGAGATAGGCTGTCGCCTCGTGCGAGAACTCGTCGTCCAGGCACGCGGAGAGCTCTGGGTCGCTCACGAGGAAGTCCATGTGCGGCTTGGCAACGATCTGCACCAGGATGACCTCGGCACCTCTGGTTGCCACCGTGCGGACATGGTCGAGCACGCACTCCGCCGCAGTGGATCCGTCGAGGGGGACCACGATTTTTTTATACATGTTTCACTCCCGCTCCGTCAGGCGGTGAAGGGGACCGCCGCAGTGTGGCCGGGATGAGCAACGAGCTCACGGCCCCCATGAGGACGAACAGACCCGCCACGAGGCCGGCCGCACGGGTCGCATCGACGAACGATTCCTTGATGATCGCAGGAGGCCCAGATCGAAGGGGGGCTCATGTCCTTTTGCCGCAACGCGACGCTCCCAGAGGATGAACCCCACGGTGCCCAGCAGAGCGATGATGAAGCTCGCAAAAGATACGGAGACGGATCTGAAAGGCCACGCCCACGAGCCGATGGCGAACCCGCCGTGGGACGGATCCAGCCGTACGTCTGGCCCTGGATGAGGCCGAGCACGAGCGCGCCAACCCCGACGCCGATGGGGAGGATGCCGATGTCGGCATGACGGGCCGCTGCGCGCGACTCGTCGACAAGGAGGAATGCGACGAACACCAGCACGCCGATGACGAAGAGGAGCCTGCGGCCGAACTGGTCCCCGATTCTCCCGAAGGTCACGATGAGCGCCGCATAGACCAGAGCGTAGAGGGAGTTCACCCACTGGAGGTCGCGCAGGTTGGCGTTGAAATCCCTGCTGATGGAGGGGAGCACGACGTTGACGATGGTGCCGTCGATGATGACGATCGCAAGTCCGAGACCCAGGACGAGGAGCGACATCCACTGACGTGTCGTATTCGCAGGCGGTTGACTGCTCATCATCCCACGCTGACACGAATGCGTCCCCGGGTCAATGCGGCCCACGGATCGGGATTGACAAGTGCCCGGGTTATGATACATTTCGATTATTCTGACGTGGAAATGATTTCCGAATAGTGGAATTAATAAAAGGAGGAGCCGTTGAACAGACGAAAGACGATCCACGATTTCAGGCTCATGAAGAAGGAGGGGAAGAAGATCACCTTCCTCACCTCGTACGATTTCCCCACCGCGCAGTTCGCCGAAGCGGCCGGCCTGGACATGCTCCTTGTGGGCGACTCGCTGGGAATGTGCGTGTACGGGTATGAGGGCACGGTTCCGGTCGTCATGGACCAGATGATCTATCACTCGCAGGCCGTCCGTCGAGGAGCGCCGAACACCTTCATCGTCGGCGACATGCCCTTCATGAGCTATCAGAGCTCCGTGGAGAAGGCCGTCGAAAACGCCGGCAGGTTCCTGAAGGAAGCCGGCTGCGACGCGATCAAGCTGGAAGGCGGAAAGAGGATCGCACCGATGATCCGCGCGATCGTAGACGCCGGCATCGTTGTTATCGGCCACATCGGTCTCACCCCGCAGAGCTCGGGGCAGCTGGGGGGGCACAAAGCGCAGGGCAGGACCGCCGAGCTCGCGAAGCTCGTTGTCGAGGATGCGCTGGCCGTGCAGGAGGCGGGCGCGCATATGATCCTTCTCGAAGCCATCCCGCCCGAGGTGGGAGGCTACATCTCGGGTCTGCTCGCGATCCCCGCCCTGTCCATCGGCGCGGGGCCTCAGTGCGATGGCCAGCTCCTGATTGTCTCCGACCTCATCGGCCAGTTCCAGGCCTTCACGCCGAAGTTCGTCAAGAAGTACTGCGATGTGGCCACTCTCGTCACCAACGCAATGAAGAGCTACGTGGATGACGTCAGGAAGGGCGCCTTTCCAGAGGAACAGCATTGTTACCGCATGCTGGAGGGGGAAGAGGAGAAATTCAGGGACATTATGAAGGGAAGGGGAAAGAAATGATCGACTATAGCGATTTCGATTTCGCCACCCTGGCCATCCGTGCGGGCTGGTGGAACGCGGACCCGGCAACGGGGGCGGTTTCGCCTCCGATCAGCCAGACCAGCACCTATGCCCTGAAGAAAGTGGAGGACGTGACGGAGATCCTCACGTCGGGAAATTTCTCGCGGTTCATCTACACGCGGGGGAGCCACCCGAACGAGATCGTGCTAGAGGAACGCATGGCTGCGCTGGAGGGCGGGGAAAGAGCCCTGGCGTTTGCCACAGGCGTCGCGGCGATCACCGGTCTCATCACGTTCCTCGTGAAGAGCGGCGACCACATCGTGACGGGAAAAAGCCTGTACGCCGCAACCCAGTTCTTCTTCAGGAACATACTGGCAAAGTTCGGCGTCACCACGACCTTTGTCGATGCCACGGACATGAAGGCGGTTGCCGCCGCGATCACGCCGGCGACCAGGATCATCTACGTGGAGACCCCCGCCAACCCGACCATGAGCATCGTCGACTTGAAGGCACTCGGAGCCCTGGCCGGAGGAAGGAACATCACGACGATCGTGGACAGCACCTTCGCTTCTCCCTATCTCCTACGGCCCCTCGAGTTCGAAGGCATCGACGTCGTACTCCACAGCGCGACGAAGTACATCGGCGGTCATACCGACGCATTGGGCGGGATCATCGTCGGGAAAAAGGATCTCATCGATCAGGTCCGCATGTATTCGCTCGTCAACCTGGGAGGGATCATCGATCCGTTCGCGGCGTGGTTGCTGCTCCGCGGGTTGAAGACGATCCATGTGCGGCTCGACCGGCACTGCCAGAATGCGATGGAAGTGGCACGGTTCCTGGAGGCGCACCCGAAGGTCGGCCGCGTGTTCTACCCCGGGCTGCCGTCGCATCCCCAGCACGCTCTTGCAAAGAGCCAGATGAAGGGATTCGGGGGCATGCTCGCATTCGAGTTGAAGGGCGGGCTGGAGGCCGGAAGGACGCTGCTGAACAATCTTCACCTCATACGGCTGGCGGCGAGCCTCGGGGACGTGGATACGCTCATCGAGCACCCCGCATCCATGACGCATAACGACATGTTCGTCACCCGCGAGGAACGTCTGTTCCAGGGGATCACCGACGGGCTCGTGAGGCTCTCCGTCGGTCTGGAAGGCGTCAAGGATATCATCGCGGATCTTGAGCAGGGACTGAAGCTGGTCTGATCGATCCAGCGGGAGGGCATGAAAGATGTCGGACAATGGCATCGCTGAGAGGATGGGCGGGCTCGCCGGAGAATCGGCCTTCCAGGTGCTTGCCGCTGCGAATGCACTCGAAGCGAAAGGGAAGAAGGTCATCCACTTCGAGATCGGCGAGCCGGATTTCCCCACGCAAAGACACATCGTCGAGGCGGGGAAGAAGGCCCTCGATGAAGGGCGAACGACGTACTGCAATGCGCAGGGGCTCATGCCCCTGCGTGAGGCGATTGCGGAACACACCCGGGCGTACAAAGGGATCGAAACGAAGCGGGAGGAGGTCGTCGTTACCCCCGGGGGGAAGCCGATCATCTTCTACGCGATCAACGTTCTGGTGAATCCCGGGGACGAGGTCCTGTATCCGAATCCCGGCTTTCCCACATACGAGTCGGTCATCCGCTATGCGGGCGGCGTGCCGGTGCCTACGATCCTGAAAGAAGAGAGGAGCTTCCGCCTCGATATTGATGATCTGAAAGCGAAGCTCACTCCACGCACGAAGCTCCTTATACTGAACTCCCCGTCCAATCCCACGGGGAGCTTCCTGACGGAAAAGGAGCTGGGAGAAATCGCCTCGGCAATCAGGGGACGGAACATCTACGTTCTGTCCGACGAAATCTACAGCCGGATCGTGTACGGCGGAAAGCCGAAGTCTATTGCGACGTTCCCCGGGATGAAGGAGAAGACCATCGTCCTGGACGGCTTCTCCAAAACCTATTGCATGACGGGCTGGCGCCTGGGATACGGGATCATGAACGAAGAGCTCGCCGCAAGCATAACGCGCCTGCTCATCAATTCCAATTCATGCACAGCGCCGTTCGTGCAGCTCGCAGGGGTCGCGGCGTTGGAAGGGCCGCAGGATGCGGTGGATGCGATGGTGAGCGAATACCGCCGACGTCGGGACGTGATCGTCGACGGGCTGAACGCGATGAAGGGCGTCACCTGCACGAAGCCTGACGGTGCCTTCTATGCATTCCCCAACATCACGCGGACAGGCCTCGGCAGCGCCGAGGTTACCGACTACCTCCTCAATGAGGCGGGTGTGGCGGTGCTGAACGGGAGCGCCTTCGGAAATGCCGGCTCGGGGTATCTCCGCATTTCCTATGCCACTTCCATGGAGGTCATCAGCAAGGGCCTGGAGCGGATCGAAGGGGCGCTGAAGGAGCTGGCCGGGTGATGTACGTGAAACTCAATGCTCTTTCTTTGAAGCGGAGCGCTTCACGTCGTTTTTTTAATGTCTTCCAATTTGGTAGTGTTTTAAAATGTTTCAATTCCTTTTGCAAAAAGGAGATAAAAAAATTTCGACTTAATCTTGACAATTCCCATAGCCATTGTAGGATATCATATTCGGAATATCATTCCGAATAGTAGAAATCAAAATACTCACCAGAAAAAAAGGAGAAAATGGCGTGAGTGAGCAACAGTCCACAACACAACTGAAACGGGTTCTCGGATTCGGGGATCTCATGGCGATAGCGATCGGGTACACGATCGGCGCCGGAATCATGTCGCTGACCGGCATCGCCATCGGCATGACGGGGAGATCGGTTCCCCTATCATTTCTCATCTCCTCCCTCCTCTTCCTCATCATGGTGGTCCCCCTCGTCCTGATAAATGGAACGGTGCGCTTGCGCGGAGGGACGTACACGCAGATGGCGCTCCTGGCGGGCAAACGACTCGCGGGAATCTCGGTGTTCATGGGTTTCTTCATCAATATTGCCATCGCCTTGTACGCACTTTCCTTCGCCGACTACTTTCTCGCGCTCGTTCCCGGCGTCAACAGGCAGCTGATCGCGATCATCTGTCTGACGATCTTCTTCGTCATCAACCTCGTCGGGGTCGAAGGCGCCGCGAAGATGGAAGCCGTGATGGTTCTCGTCATGCTGGCGGCCATCATCGTGTACATCGTTTTCGGGCTATTCAAGGTACAGCCGGGTGTCGTGTCAGGGTCCGACTTCATGCCCGGTGGAGTGACCGGGATGTTCGGAGCCGCAGCACTTCTGACTTTCGCTACGGGCGGCTCACAGATCCTCACCAGCCTCGGGGCCGAGGCGAAAAATCCGGTCAAAGACATCCCCATTGCGATGATCACGTCGACCCTGCTCGTGGCCGTCCTCTACGCTCTCATGGGTGTCGTGGCCTCCGGTGTCCTCCCCCTGGCCAAGGTGGCCAACCAGCCGCTGAACCTCGTTGCCAAGGAAATCATGCCCATGCCATTGTACGTGTTTTTCATCATCGGCGGCGCGATGCTCGCGTTGACGACCACGTTGAATGCGACGTTCAGCGCCGGTACGAAACCGATCCTCCAGGCCTGCGACGACGGCTGGTTCCCCAAGTGGCTGGGAGCCGTGAACAAGAAGTTCAAGACACCACACGTGCTTCTGACGATCTTTTTCCTCTTCGGATTGTTCGTCATTCTCACCGGCCTGAACATGGAGGCCATCGCCAACTACTTCGTGATCCTCAATCTGGTGATCAATGTCGTCATCTGTGCGGTCACCGTGCGTCTGCCGAAAGTGCTGCCCGAGATGTGGGCGAAGTCCAAGTTCAAAGTCTCCGCGGGCTGGTTGTGGGTCATCAGCATCCTCTCTGCCCTCATATGCGTCGTACAGGTGGCGCTTCTGGCGAGCCGGCTCCAGACCAGAGACCTGCTCATCATCCTCGGCATTATCATCGTCTCCATCGTGTATACGATCCTGCGGGACAGGTCGGGAAAGGTGCAGATGCAGGTAAGCCACGAGGAATCGTGAGCGCCTGAGGAGGGATGATGACATGAAAGAGGTCGAATGGGGCTGTCGTGCCCGTGACGGGACGGAGCTGCATCTGCGCGAATGGAGGCCCGAGGGGGCCGTTCGTGCAGTGGTCAGTCTCGTTCACGGGTTGGGCGATCACAGCGGCTGTTTCACGCGGCTGACGGAGTTCTTCGTGAAGAACGCGGTCAGTGTGGTGGCGATCGATCTGCACGGGAACGGGAAATCGGGGGGAAAGCGCGGTGACATCAGATCCCCGGACGTTTTCATGGATGACATCGCCGTCGTGCTCGGAGAGGCGGAGTCCCGTTACGCGGGGGTCCCCCGCTTCCTCTACGGGCATAGCCTCGGAGGAGGCCTGGTGCTGAATTACCTGTTGCGCCGCGGTCCGTCGCTCTCCGGCTGCATCGCATCCAGCCCCTGGCTCGCGCTGGCAGGAGATCAGAGCCGGATGATCAGGAAGGCGCGCATCGTGAGCCGGTTCCTCCCGCGGTACACGATCGATGCAGGGATCAACGCCAAGGTGCTGTCGCACGACACGGCCTTCGTCGATTCCTATGCGAGCGATCCGCTCGTGCACGGTTTGATCTCCGTCCGCCTTCTCTCGGAGGTGAGCCGTGCCGCGGAATGGGCCACGCTCCACGCCTCAGAGCTCGCGACACCGACGCTCATCATGCACAGCCCTGTCGATGCGCTCACCTCCTTCGAGGCGAGCAGGGCATTCGCGCAGGCCGCGGGCCCCCAGATGTGCACGTTCAAGCAATGGGACGGGGCGTTCCATTCCCTGCACAACGAGGTGAATGCGGAAGAGATCTTCACGTACGTGCTGGGATGGATGGAGAAAAACGGGAAATCGTGAGGGACCACTCAGAGTCCCGATCGACGTCAAAGTCGCTTCAAAAAGGTAGTGGCGAAAGGAGAACGAAATGAAACGTTACATGATCTGCATGGTTCCAGCGATAGCGCTGGTCGTACTGCTGGCGGGCTGCCAGCAGGCACCGAAAGACCTCAAGGTCGCGATCCTGGCTCCGCTTTCGGGTCCAGCTCCGACGTTCGGCGTTCTGACCCGTGACGGTGCCCTTCTGGCGGTGGACGAGTGGAACGCGAAGGGAGGCGTCCTGGGCAGGAAGATCACGACGGTCATCGAGGACAGCCAATGCGCCGCCGATGCGGCGGTGAACGCGGCGAACAAGGTCATCAATCAGGACCACGTCCACTACATCATCGGAGAGGTCTGCTCGGGCGCATCGATCCCCGTCTCCGAGATTGCCAACAAGCAGAAGATCATTCAGATCACTCCTGCATCGACCAACCCGGCGGTCACGGTCGACGCCAATGGAAAAACCAAGGAATACATCTTCCGCACGGTCTTCATCGACTCGTATCAAGGGAGGGTCGCGGCAAACTTCGCCTTCACGGACCTCAAGGCGAAGACGGTGTTCTTCATGTTCGACCAGGGAAACGATTACTCAAGCGGATTGACCGCCACGTTCAAGGCAGAATTCACGAAGCTGGGAGGATCGGTAGCCGGGCAGGAGAGCTATACCAAGACGGACGCGGATTTTTCCGCCATCCTCGCGAAAATAAAGACATCCAAGGCGGAGGTCGTCTTTCTGCCCGACTACTACAACGTGGCCAACCTCGTGACGAAACAGGCCAAGGAGAAAGGGATTACCGCAGCGTTCATCGGCACCGACGGCTGGGAATCGCCCGACCTGGATCTGAAGGCCGCCGACGGGGCGTACTTCATCAGCGCGTTCTCCCGGGAAGACCCCCGGCCGGAGGTCGCTCAATTCTTCAAGGCGTACGGGGAAAAATACAAGGACGAGCAGGGCAAGCCCATCGCTCCTGCTTCCCAGGCGGTTGTCGCGTACGACGCCATGAACGTGCTCCTGGAAGGCATCAAGGCGGCCGGTGTCGACAACACTGACAAGGTGAGGGACGCATTGGAAAAGATCGACTACAAGGCCGTGGCCGGTCACATCACCTACGATGCGCAGCACAATCCGCAACTGGGCGCGATCGTGGTGCAAATAAAGAACGGGAAGGGGAACTTCCTCTCACACGTCAATCTATAGACATCGGACACTGCAAGAGCAAAGGGGGGCGGCTCGCGAGCCGCCCTCTATATCGGCGGGGTGTCGGGGAGCCTATAGCCTGACGCGTATGAAGAAGACGCTCGCTCGGCCCTCGTGGGACGAATAGTAGCTGACCCAGAGAAGGCCGCCGTGCCAGACGAGCCCGGGGTAGCCGCAGTCCCCGCCGCTGGGAAGCTCGATGGCGGGGGTGTAGCGGGAAGCGCTCAGCGTCCCGATGGTGACGCGGGGCTCACCATCGACGTACGTGCGGGCCGACGCCCATGCCCGCCCGTCGGGAAGCACGATGAAATTGGGGCCGCCCATGCCGTGTCCTGATGATTTCCACGTCCACGAGGGATACGGGGGCCGGCTCTCGCCGATCCACGCCTGCCTGTCGCCGGCCTCGCGCCGAACGATCATGCGCGCCCGGCCGTCCTTGAAGAAGCGGATCGTCGCTTCGTTCGGCTTGCCTCCCACGTGCAGCGTGCAGACCCTGCCGTATCCCACGCCATCAGGTGAATCGTGGAGAGAGACGACCCAGCGGCTGGGGGAGATCAGGCGATAGCTCACCCCGTAGGAGCGACCCTCGAACCGATCCACGCGCCACAGCCAGTCGCCCTCCGTCATGATCCGGCGGGGCGCCGACCACCCGGTGCCGTCAGTGGAGAACGCGACCCTCGGCTGACGGCCGGTGTACTTCCCCGCTGAGTACGCCGAACCGCCCATGAGCAGCATGAGCGACCTGTCCGGCGCGATGCTGAGCTTCGGATCCCGCAGATCCACGCCCCTCTCCGTGAACAGCGCGACGCTGGACCAGCTCCGAGCGTCGGCTGATGCAATCACTCGTATGCGTCCGAGGCTCCCCACGTGATCCTCTGCCTCTCGAAACGCGCAGTACCACCGCTGTCGAAACCGCGCCAGATCCGTGAAGGCGCAGTGGGGCGCTTCATCCCAGATCCTTTGGACGGAGACGATTCGCGGTTTCATCACTGACTTCTCCTGATCTTGCATCCTGTCACACCGATCGGACGCTTGCAGCTGATATCGTAGACCCTTCGCATAAGATACAAAAATGTTGGAACATGTCACTTTTCCTACCATCGCGTATCTTGTCCTTATGAGGTCGCACGCGGCCCCCCTGTAATTGCAGGGAATTTGAACGAACTCGCGTTTGGCACGCTCTTTGCATGGACGGTGCATCCGCTCACGCGGAACTTTGCAACAGGAGGGAACTGTATGCGAAAGAAAGGGCTCCGGCGTCTGGTGGCGCCGATCATCGCAATGGGCCTTATGCTGACAGTGAACGGAATCGCCTCGGCGCAGACGAGCGGTCCGACGACTGCAGATCTGGCCACCGCAACGAACATCATGTGGACGCTCATCACGGGCTTCCTCGTGTTTTTCATGCAGGCGGGCTTCGCGCTCGTCGAAACGGGCTTCACGCGCACCAAGAACGTCGCGCACACCATGATGATGAACATGATGGTGTTCTGCATCGGCGCCATAGGGTACTGGCTCGTGGGATTCGCCTTCCAGTTCGGCGGCGTGAACTTCACCTTCCCGAAGGTCGGAGGCGCTGCGGAGTTCGCGTTCTCCCCCGGGACTCTCGGTGACCTGGGCACCCACTTGAGCACGTGGATCCTGCGGTTCGGACAGGTGGGCATCCTGGGAGGCTCCGGCTTCCTGCTCCACGGGCTCCGTGACACGAGTGGACTTCTGGCCTTCTTCCTCTTCCAGATGGTCTTCATGGACACGGCAGCCACCATCCCCACGGGGGCCATGGCTGAACGCCTGAAGTTCTCAGGCTTCGTGCTCATGGGGCTCTGGGTGAGCATGGTCGTCTATCCGCTTGTCGGCGGCTGGGTCTGGGGAGGCGGCTGGCTCGCGAACCTCGGCCGCACCGCCGGGCTCGGCAACGGGGCCGTGGACTTCGCGGGCTCGGGAGTCGTGCACATGATCGGAGGTACGGTCGCTCTCATGGGCGCGATCGTCATCGGGCCCCGCATCGGACGGTTCAACAAGGACGGGAGCCCCAACGCAATGCCTGGGCACAGCATCCCTCTGGGCGTCCTGGGCACGATCATCCTCTTCTTCGGGTGGTTCGGCTTCAATCCCGGCTCATCCCTTTCCTTCACGGGCACGGGACTCGCCCTGGCGACCAATGCGGCCGTAAACACGCTCCTCGCGGGCGGCGCGGGCGGCGTTGCGGCGATGCTCGTCGCGTGGTGGTTCGGACCAAGCAAGAAGCCTGACCCTGGTCTGTCGGTCAACGGCATTCTGGCGGGCCTTGTCGCCATCACGTCTCCCTGCGCGTTCGTCAACAGCACAGGTGCGGTCCTGATCGGGGTGATCGCAGGGATCATCGTGGTCGGTGCGTCGTTCCTCATCGAGCGGATGCACATTGACGATCCCGTCGGCGCTGTGCCCGTCCACTTCTTCAACGGCATCTGGGGCCTGCTGTCGGTGGGAATTTTTGCCGACGGCAATGCGACCTCCGCAGGGTGGAACGGCGTGAACGGCAACGTCACCGGCCTCCTGTACGGCGGCGGCACACAGATCCTCGCGCAGCTCGCAGAAGTGGCCGCCATCTTCGTGGTGGTCGGCGGGTTGACGTTCCTGTTCTTCAAGCTGCTGGCGGCAATGAAGCTCCTGCGCAGCGATCCGAGGCACGAGCTGATGGGTCTGGACATGCCGGAGATGGGGGCTCTCGGATACAACAACGTCGACGTGCATATGGCCGGCGGTGGACGACTCCACCCGCAGGTCCCCCGCGTGCACGCCGGTGGCGACAAGTAGAGGGGAGCAAGGAAGGAGCATGCTATGTCGAAAAAGATAGAGGCAATCATTCGTGAAGACGCCCTGGATCCGGTCAAGGACGCTCTTCACGACATAGGGATCGTGGGAATGAACGTCTTCGAGATCCGCGGGCATGGCCGACAGGGGGGCGTCGAGCTCTCCTGGCGCGGTACATCGTACAGGATGGACCTCATCCCGAAGATCCAGCTCAACATCATCCTCAGCGATGAGAACGTCGAGCGCACGATCGACACCATCGTGAAGGCCGCGCGGACGGGCAACGAGGGGGACGGGATCATCTTCGTCTATCCCCTGGAAGACGTCATACGCGTGAGGACCGGGGAGCGCGGGCATCAGGCGCTCATGTATGACGATGACATCGACACACGGAAGAAAAAGTAGAGTTTCAGCACCACCTGTCGCGGGGATCGTTCGATCCCCGCTTTTTCCATCGCGCGGCTAACCGGCGTCCCTCGAACCCTGCAGGGGGTCGGCGTAATGGCGCTTCGCGACATCGGGGTGCGAACGGAGCCGGCTCTTCAGCGTGTTCATGCCCACCTCGTAGAACAGGGGATTGTCGGGGTCGCGATCGGGTCCATGCGCATCCGCGGCAAGGGCAGGGGGAAGCGTCAGGGGACGCACGACTGCGTCGAAAGATGCTCCGAGAAAGAAAGCAGCGGATATGCGGTCCTTTCCGGGTCCGGGCGATACCACCCGATGCACCGTTGCTTTCAGGTAGCCGTCCGTGGCGAGCTCCAGGAGCTCCCCGATGTTGACGACGAATGTCCCTGCCACAGGTTCTGCATCGATCCACCCCTGGTCGGTTTCCACCTGGAGCCCGCTCGTCGTGTCTTGGAGCACGGCGGTGAGGAGCCCCGTGTCCAGCTGCTCGCGCCAGTCAGGCCGCTCTCGTGTTATCTCCCGTCCGACCCGGGTGTAGCCGCGAAAATGCGGCGAGTTCACCATCTCCACTGCGAGCTTGTCCGCCTCGGGTGATGCGAAGAACCTCTTCGACAGTGTTTGTACCCGCTCGCCGAGGGCAGGATCCACACCGTGGCCCGTAAGGTAGAGGAATCCAACCGCATGCGCGGCGTGGCGAAGCTGCGCTGCATCGGATGATCGCAGGTCGATAACAGGGAGTGACGTGCTAAATGACGATAAAATAGACCTCCTTGGTAGTAAATAGTATACCCACCAATCGATCTACAGAGAAGCGCTACTGAGCGGGAGCGCCATTTCGAACCAGACGTGACCGCCGAAGGAGAGAGCCGAGGGGGCGCGGTAGGCGAAGCCGAAGCTCCGGTAGAAACGCATCAGGTTTTCGCGGCATACGAGGAGGATGCTTTCCTTGCCCAGGGAACGCGCGGTGTCGATGAAGCCGCTCATCAGTTGGTGGGCAAATCCCCTCTCCTGGTAGTCCGGGTGTACCGCCACGCTGAAAATGACGAGGTTTTCTCCCGCCGGATCGTGACCGTCGAGATCCTTCAGCTTCTCGTCCCTGATGTCGTCGACGAGAAAGCAACCGCTGTTGACGAAGCCGATCACGCTGCCGGCCCACACCCCCACGAGGAATCCTTCAGGGTAGCTGGCGATCCTCCGCTCGATGCGTTCCCTGGTCGCACCGTGGCCGTGGTAGCAGAGTGTCTCGATCTCGAAGCATCGACCGAGATCGTACTGTATCGCATTGCGAATCGTCAGCGTCTTTTTTTCCGTTTCCATAGGCTTGCAATCTTTTCATGGTCGCGCTATAGTGTCAATATACTACCAATATGATCTAATTAGTAGTCTTGAAGGAGAAGGCAGCATGGGGACGAGGAAGTACGGATTTGACACTCTCCAGGTTCACGCGGGACAGGTGCCGGATCCAGTCACGGGCGCGCGGGCAGTGCCGATCTACCAGACCACATCCTTCGTGTTCAAGGACTTTGCCGCGGCAAAAGCGATCAGCTCGGTAGAGGAGTTCGGCTTCGACTACTCGCGGATCACCAATCCGACGAACGAGGTCCTGGAGAATCGGATCGCTGCCCTGGAGGGCGGAACAGGGGCGTTGTCCGTCGCATCAGGTTCGGCGGCAACCGCGTACTCGATCCTCAACATCACCCACGCGGGGGAGGAGGTCGTTGCCGCCCNNCTCATCGTCGACAACACGTTCGGAACGCCGTTTCTCTTCCGGCCCTTCGACTACGGCGCGAATGTCAGCGTGCACTCGGCGACGAAGTTCATCGGCGGCCATGGGACGAGCATCGGGGGGCTGGTCATCGACGGGGGCAATTTCGACTGGTCGAAGAGCGGGAAGTTCCCTGACTTCACGACCCCGGACCCTTCCTACGGCGGCTTCGTCCACTGGGAGAAATGGGGGAATTACCCGGGTGCGGGAAACATCGCCTACATCATCAAGATGCGCCTCCACTACCTCAGGGACTTCGGGGGGTGCATGAGCCCCTTCAACGCATTCCTCTTCCTCCAAGGGCTGGAGACTCTCTCCTTCCGCGTGGCACGCCAGGTTGCGAACGCCCAGCTCATTGCCGAGTATCTGGAGCGCCACCCCGACGTCGTCTGGGTCAATTACCCCGGCCTTACGAGCAGCCGCTATCACGACCTTGCAAAGAGGTATCTCCCCAAGGGCGCGGGCGCGATCCTCACCTTCGGGATCAGGGGAGGGCTCAGAGCGCGCGAAACGCTTCATCGAGAAGCTCCAGCTCTTTTCTTTCCTGGCGAACGTCGGTGACTCGAAGTCCCTGGTCGTGCATCCGGCGACGGTCACGCACGGGCAGCTCACCGAAGCTGAACAGCGGCTGGAAGGCGTGAAGCCGGAGCAGATCAGGCTTTCCCTCGGCGTGGAGGATCCTGAAGACCTTCTCTGGGACCTGGATCAGGCCTTTTCGGCTTCACGTGATTGAAAGGAGAACCCCGTGCTGGACTATCTCTTGCTGAAAGCCTCTCTCCTCACGGAGGGCATCCGCGCGGATCCTCTCTGTCTGCGTGAAGTAGGGACCCGGTACAAGGAGCAGAATCACGGTCTGTTCGGCTGGGACTTCGAGAACCATCAGGAGCTGAAGGTGCCCGACGACGTCGGCCTGGAGGACGGCAGCGTCGTGCAGTTCAGGCTCAGCTCACGTTCTCCGTACATCGTGCGCCAGGATCCTACGGGGCCGAGGCTGTACCGCAACGAGGAATCTCTCTGCGACATCCACTTCATCCCCCGTCCCGGCTTCTACGGCCGCACAACGACGAGCGGGAACGCAATGGTCAAGATCGGCCAGGTCGGCGGCAGGGACAACCTCTTCTTCTGCTATCAGAACTACTGCTCGCATTTCGGGAAGAACAAGCAGTGCGCGTTCTGCAATCTCGTCTCCACCTCCAAGGTCTATGATTCCGTTCTCAAGAAGAAGGATCACGAGGAGATCGGGGAAGTCGCCGGTGCAGCGTGGGAGGAAGGCGTCGTCAGGCACGTCAACATCACCGGCGGTTGCTTCAACGCCGGCAGGGAAGTGGAGGTGATCGGCGAGCTTCTGACCTCGATCCGCCGGCATACGGGGCTTGATCGGGTGCCGGGGATTCTCCTGCCGTCACCGGCAAAAGGCGACGCTGTCCAGCGCTACTGGGAGGCGGGCATAGGCGCTCTCGGTTACAGCATGGAGGTCTGGGACGACGCGTTGTTTCAGGCGTTCTGCCCGGGGAAAGCGGAAACGACATCCCATGCTGAGTTCGTGCGGTCTGTGACGCAGGCGGTCAAGGTCTTCGGGCCCGGGAACGTCTACGTGATGCTCGTGATGGGGCTGGAGACGCGGGAGACATTCCTCGAGGGGATTCGCGCCGCGTCTGAGTTAGGCGCGAACGTGGCGCCCTACGTGTGGGCACCCAACCCCGGCTCGAAGCTGTCCGGCCACCGGGCGCCGTACCCCGAGTGGTACGCCGACACGATTCGCGCCGCCGCCGATATCGTCATGCAGAACAGGGTGCCGTCGGGCGAGCGGAACAACTGCTCCCAGTGCGACGGCAACACGCTGCTGGCCGATGCACTGCGGGAGAAGTCAGGGGCCATGACAGGGTGACCGTCAGGCGCGGAAGGATGCGACGCCGCGCTCATGGGGCCGCACCGCGGCGGGGCCTATGCAGGCGGCGCCGTTTTCGTCTTTCCCAGCGTGTTGAGAATGATCACGCCTCCCACGGTGATTGCCCCACCGACTACGGCGATCACCGTCGGGATCTCACCCAGCCAGATGAATGCGATGAGCAGCGCGAGGATCGGTGAAATGTTGAGCGCGCTCGTCACGCGGGAGACGTCCGACCTGGACAGCGCGTAGGCCCAGAGCACGTATCCGATCGCCGCCGGAAAAATCCCCAGATACACGACGGAGAGGGTGGATGCGACAGGCGCCGAGGGCAACTGCCTGATCAAGCCTGGGAGGAACACGAGCATGCACAGCGTCCCCGTCCAGATCGTATAGGTGGTGAGCTGCAGGCCCGTATACCGCTTGAGGTACGGCTTCTGGAGCACGAAATAGACGCTCTCCCCGAACGCTGCGACGACGATCAGGAGCGCCGCAGGCTCGAAGTGGAAGCCGGATCGGGAGCCCAGAGAGATCAGGGCGACACCCCCGAAGGAAATCACGATGCCGAGCCATCCCCACGGCGTCGGCCGCTCGCGGAGGAAGGCCACGGCGAGCAGCGTGGAGAAGACGGGTACGGAAGAGATGATGAAGCTCGCAGGGCCGGCTTCCACGACCTGCTCGCCGGCGTTCAGACCGACGTGGTAGACGAAAAAGCCCAGGAAACCCAGGAGAAACATCATGGGTACGTCGCGAAGCGCGGGTAAGGGCTGTCGGGTGATCAGCGCATAGATCAAAAGCGCGATGGAGGCGACCCCGAACCGGAGGNNCGAGCTGGCCGGGGCCGAAGCCGCGCAGCCCGATGCGTATACCGGCGAAAGCAGATGCCCAGACGACAAGCGTCACGCACATGGCGGCAAGGACGCCTGCGGAATCACGGCTTTTCATCCCAGGACCATAGCAAACAGATCGGAGTTGGGCGAGGGGCGGGAACGTATGCTCCTGACCGGCTTCTCTCCGGCCAGTTCCGTTTCTATATTCAGACCATGGACAAGGAAGCATCGATCGATCCACGGACGCGCATCGGCACCGTAGCGCTCACCGTGGCTGATCTGGAGAAACAGGTCGCGTTCTATACGGGAGTCCTGGGTTTCACCCTCCTTTCACACCACGGTGCGCGGGCGGGGCTCGGCGCGGGCAAGCGTGCGCTTCTGGAGCTCACCGAGGTGAAAGGTGCACCGCGAGCGCAGCGCTCCACGGGGCTGTATCACTTCGCGGTGCTCCTCCCCGCAAGGCGCGACCTCGCGCGGGCGATTGGCCGTCTCTACCAGCTGGAGTGCGCGAACTATCCGACCGATCACATCATGACGAAGACCACCTACCTCCAGGACCCCGAGGGCCAGGAGATCGAGCTGTACACAGAATCCCCCGAGGACGGCATCATGGGCTTCAAGGACGGGGAACCGATCGCCCGTCGGGCCGACGGAACGCCGAGCAACGGCCGCGAGCCCATGGATCTCGACGCTCTTTTCGGCGAGCTCGCTCCCGCGGAAGACCTTGAAGCCCCTTTTCCCGAGGAAACGCGCATCGGTCACGTCCATCTCTACATCCGCGATCTCGCCGAATCCATGCGGTTCTACACCGAGGTGATCGGCTTCGACAGCATGGGAATGTCGGCGGAGGCGCGCATGGGGATGGTGTCGGCAGGCGGGTACCACCACCATGTCGGCCTCAACACATGGAGGGGGGAGGGTGCGCCGCCCGCATCCCCCGGCTCCCGAGGCATGCGCTGGTTCACGATCGAGCTGCCCGACGACGCGGAGCTTGAGCGGACGCTGCGAAGGGTGCGTGACGCCGGAACCACGGTCGAGGAGACGGACGGCGCATTCATCGTTCGCGACCCTTCGGGAAACGCGATGCGGCTGGTTGCCGTCGCGCAAGGAGAATGAAAAGGGCCGCCCATGGAATTGCTTCCCGGGCGGCCCGCGTGAATCCGAACCAGAAACGGTTTAGTACACGGCCTTCCAGTCGCCGATGTTGGCCTTGTCGAACTTGAACGGAGGGCCAAGCAGGACTTCGGTCCCGCCGTCGGGCGCCTTCGTGATGGTGTAATCGCCGAGGCGTCCTGCCTTGTACTTGTCACCGACCGCGCCGGTGATCTTGCCGCTGACGAGGGCGGTTCCCGTGTACGCGCCGAGGTACCCGACGTCGATCGGGTTCCAGAGGAACATGTACGGGCACGCGCCGTTGTCGATGTAGCTTGCCATTTCGGACGGGAGTCCGAGCCCCGTGATAAGCACCTTCCCGATGAGCCCCTTGTCAGTGATCACCTTCCCCGCCGCGGCGATGCCGACGGTCGTGGGGGCGATGATGACTTTGAGGTTGGGGAACGAGCTCAGGAGGCCTTCGGTCTCCGACACCGACTTGTCGCGGAGGTCGTCACCGTAGGCGATCTTCACGAGCTTGAGGTTGACGTACTTCGGGTCCGTCAGCTCCTTCTTCATGTAGTCGATCCAGAGGTTCTGGTTCGACGCCTGACTGGTGGCGGAGAGGATGGCGATGTCGCCCTTCCCGCCG
>PLNO01000381.1 GCA_003141795.1 Spirochaetaceae bacterium
CAGAGACGCAAGGAGCTCCTCCCTGCGCTCGGCCGATCCCGGGGAGGCATCCTCTCCCAGGATCTCATGAACGAGTTGCGGATGCCATATGCCCTCGGGCAGCGTTTGGTCGAACGCTTTCCGGATGGCCAGCATCTTCGCCGTCCTTTCCTCTCCCGCCCTTGCGCGCTGGGGCTGAACCAGCGGGAGCACCTTCGCGCGCACCTCTGCCTTCCACAATTCCCTGTGCCACGTCTCCAGCTCGGCCATGCGCTCATGGATCGTCTTGGCGATCTTTTCGATCTGCGTCTGCGATTCGTGCAGGATACGGGAGGATAATGCATCCTGGCTCAGCCGCACCTTCGTCACCAGCCGGGCCAGCGCGCGTGTGGTGGGGCTGTGGGATCCCTCCCCGAAGCCCTCCCAGTCCATGAAGCGAAGCAGTGAGACGACTCTTTTCAGCTCGGCAAAGCTCATGGAAGCCAGAGTGAAGGGCAATTCGTCAGCGATGAAAGCGAGCTGACGGCGATAGGCGGCGATACGGCGGTTCACCTCGTCCTTGTCGCCGGTTTCGGAAAGCGCGGAATCGGGAGGGACCACGATCTCGTTTGCCTTGCTCTCGTAGTTGTACGGATCCTCACGGATCAGCCCCTTTTTGACGAGAGTTGTCACTATGCTCTCGAAAAGAGCCCGGTAGCTGCCCACCATATCCTTCACCAGCGGGATTTGCGTCGTTTCCAGCCATGTGGCGCGAAGTGAGATCGCCTCCTCGAGCCGAGGAAGGAAGTCCGTGGCACTATTCTCCATGTACTTCAATGATATGGCCAGGACAGCGTCAATGCAAATCCTTTGTCCGACCTACTTTATGAAGTGACTTATTTCCTTTGCAAAAGTGCGCGTATTGATGGGCTTCCCCATGAACACGGCGTTCGGAATGGTTTTTATTTCTTCTATCCCTTCTGCCAGTACAGAAGCGGTGACGAAAACGATGGGGATGTCACGCGTCTCGTCATACTGGAGCAACATATTCGCGGCTTCCGAGCCGCGCATGTCGGGAAGCCGCATATCCATGATGATGATGTCCGGTTTTTCCTTCCTGGCAATTGCAATTCCGTTGGTGGCATTTTCAGCCACGAATACTTCGAAGCCGGCGGCTTCCAGGAGGTCCTTTTCCAGCAAAAGATTGTTCCCATTGTCGTCGACTACCAATGCTCGTCGTTGCATGTTACGCCTCTTTCTGGGCCGCGATCGGCAGAGTAAACCGGACAGACGTGCCGCAATTCAGCCCCTTCGATTCCACCGAGAGCTTCCCGCCGTGCAGCTCGACCATCTTTCTTGCAAGCGGCAATCCGAGTCCCGTGCCCTCGGTCAACCGGGAATAGGGGGTATCGACACGGAAGAAGCCTTCGAAGATCCTCTCCAGGTTCTCAGGTGCGATCCCGACGCCCGTATCCCAGACCACGACTTCAATCCCGGATTCGACCTTGTTCGCCCGCATGCCGATGCGGCCGCCTTCGGTGGTGAACTTCACCGCGTTTGAAAGCAGGTTATAGATTATTTCCTTCACCTTGAGATCATCCGCCTCGATATCCGGGAGGTCCCCGGCTATCTCAATCGACATTTCAATCTTCTTCTTGCCCGCCATATCCGCTACAAGCGCCGAAATTTCACTCAGAATGCTTTTCATCGGCAAGTTGGACAATGATAGCCGCATCTTTCCCGCTTCAACCTTGGCCATATCGAGAATCTGATTGATCAGCAGGAGAAGATGTTTTCCGCTGGAGAGGACATTGTGAACGTAGTGCCGCTGCTTTTCATTCAGCGGTCCGAATATCTCGTCATAGAGCACCTCGGAGAAACCGTTGATGGAGTTCAACGGCGTCCTGAGCTCGTGCGACATGTTGGCCAGAAACTCCGATTTTGCCCGAGCGGTGCGTTCGAGCTCGGCGGCCAACGACTCCAGCTCCTCATGGGCTTTTTCCAGCCCATTTTCCACTTCTCTTCGCTCGGTGATGTCCTCGATGGCCAGAAGGATGATCCTCTCTTTGCCCATTACTCTTTGAATCTGGCGTGCGTTCAGGAGCATGATGCGTCTTCCAATGGTGGCAAAATCGTGCTCGACCTCGTAGTTGTCGAAGGTCGTCTTCTGAGGAAGGATGGTTTCCAGGAGCTCTCGCAGCTTGGGAATATTCCACTGTTTGTTACCCAGGTCGTAGATCAGCTGTCCCACCGTCTCTTCTGGTTTTGCCTTGAAGACTTCATAGAAGGAACGGCTGACGGTAACCACCCTCAAATCTTGATCCAAAGCCAACAGAGGTTCTCGCACGGTATTGATGATGCTCTCAGCGAACTCACTGACGTCATCCGCGGTCTTCTTGATGATCTCCAGTTCTTTTCTGGTCTTTTCGAGCCCCGCTTCGATCTCTCTTCGCTCGGTGATGTCTTCGATGGCCAGGAGGATGATCCGCTCTTTCCCCGACGCTCTCTGGATTTGCCGGGCATTCAGAAGCATGATGCGTCTTCCAATGGTGGCAAAATCGTGCTCGACCTCGTAGTTGTCGAAGGTCGTCTTCTGGGGAAGGATGGTTTCCAGGAGTTCCCGCAGCTTGGGGATATCCCACTGCTTGTTTCCCAAATCATAGATCAGCTGGCCCACGGTTTCTTCAGGCCGTGCCTTGAATACTTCATAGAAGGAACGGCTGACGGAAACCACCCTCAAGTCCTGGTCCAGCGTTATCAAGGGTTCCCTGACGGTGTTGATGATGCTCTCCGAGTATTCCGGAGATCGCGTTACTTTTTCTTTCTGGGACGTTTTTTCCTCCTTGCTTCCCCCAATGCCTTGTTACAAGATAAGCCATAGGAGAGGCCGATACTACAAAGACCGGGAAGAATCGGTCGGTGGACTGGCTGGAAGGCGATGCCCTGCAGCGCCTGAGCGCAGTGACAATGAGGTCGTTTCCGCCTCAGACCAGCAACAACTCCGCCTTTATCTGGTGAAGCTCGTCTTCCACGAATATATGTTCTCCCCTCTGCATTCTCGTCTCGAGAAGAAGATAGATTCGAATGGCCTTCCTTATAAGAGCTGTCTTGCTCATGTCGTTCCTGAGAGCGAGCTGGTCCAGTGAGCTCATCTCTTCCTCGGAAAGGTTGAGCGTCATCGTTTTTTTCTCTCCCATCAAAGTCCTCCATACGTAGGATATAGGATGAGGCATACAATATCAACAGAAGTAATACGTTAGCAGGCTATTTATGGCATAAAAAATATATAAAAATTACTTGACAATTAGCCATAAAATATATAATATCCCTATCAAGAGGTACAGACGATGAAATCATATACAAAGAAAGTGCTGGGCGGGATTGGAGTTCTCACGATGGCGGCCTTCTTCGCCGCTTGCTCGGTCCCCATGGCTGGGGATCTTGGTTCGGCAAAATCCAAGAGTTTGACGAGCGCTGTAATGCCTGCGGCGCCGAACCTCGGTGTGGCAGCTTCGTTCGCGGTTTTTGGCGGCGGTGCTGGAATTACAAACCAGGGAACCGCGACTGCGATTACCGGGGATATGGGGACAACGGGTGCTTCCACAATGATCACGGGATTCCACAGCTCGGTATTCAGCTATGCGGAAACGCCTCTGAATGTCGGCTCGGTGAGTGGCAACGTCTATACTGACGCTCCCCAGGGAACCGCGGATACATACGCCTATGCAAAGGCTGCCGCCGCTGATGCGTTGACCGCATTCAACGATCTTGCCTCACGCCCCGACGGTACGGACCCCGGCGCGGGTCAGCTCGGCGGGCTGACACTCCTCCCCGGCGTTTACAAATCGGCTTCTGGTGCATTCCTGATCACGGGATCGGATCTCACCCTCGATGCGCAGGGAAACGCCAACGCGGTGTGGGTTTTCCAGATGGCGAGCTCCCTCACGGTGGGAACCCCGTTGGCCTCGCGCAGCGTTATCCTGGTCAACGGCGCCCAGGCCAGTAACGTCTACTTGCAGGTGGGGAGCGCGGCAACGATCAACGGGGCGGGTGGTGGCTCCATGGCGGGAACGATCATAGCGAGCGCGGGGATGACCTTCTCCACCGCTGGCAACGCGGCGCTCACGACGCTGAACGGCAG
>PLNO01000272.1 GCA_003141795.1 Spirochaetaceae bacterium
GGAAAGCCGCCTCGGAGGCCACGTTCACGATCGAGCCGCTCTGTCGCTGCAGCATGAGAGGAAGGACCGCGCGGGACAGCTTCATCATGCCGGTGACGTTGACCGCCAACACCTTGTCCCACACCTCGTCCGACACCTCATGCAGCGGCGTCATGTTGTCCATGATGCCGGCGACATTGGCAAGTCCATCAATCCTTTCACCCGCGGCGGCCACGATCTGGCGGATCGTCGCGTCACTCGTGATGTCGCCGAGCACGGCGCTCACATCCGCACCCTCGAGGGAACCGGCGAGCTCGTCCAGCCTTTCCCGTGAGATGTCCACACCGATGACGCGTCCCCCCTCCCGCGCGATTCGCGACGCGGTGGCCCGGCCGATGCCCGAACCGGCGCCGGTCACGATGACGGTTTTACCGGTGAACCGGCCGGGGATGATCCTCTCCTGCCACGCCGGGCGCGCCTCCGCGGCCCCGACTTTCGGGGAAATCTGAACGGGAGCATTCTCGCGCACCGCGACATTCCCCGCGTTCGCCTTCTCGATCATCGAAGCGAGCAGCTCGTTGGTGAACATGCCACGGCTCATCGCGACGAGGCGTTTCATCGCCAGGCGGCGCACGGGGCGAAGCGCACTTTCGCGCTGCCCGGCTTTCTGCATCATGTCACGCAGCATCGCTCCGCCCACCGGATGGTCCAGCCATTCCGCCACGGTGCTGTCACCGCTGAGTTGCGGCGGCTGCACCGTCTGAACCGCCGTCCCGTCGTGATCATCGGAATCGCGTCGAAGGGCGCGCTGAATCCAGGATTGCCCATTATCCGCCATAATCGTCTCCTTCTATATACTAATTTCATGATATTCCAAAGTGTAGTCAACTGTTACAGTCCGTTAGTAGATTTGTCCCTGCTCGGCAAGGAGGAGCAGGAGAAGATGGAGAAGAGCTGGGATTTCGAAACGGATTTCCTGGTCGCGGGGACCGGCGCTGCGGGGCTGTCCGCTGCCATCACCGCCAACAGGAACGGCCTCGACGTGATCGTCGTCGAAAGCGAAAAGCGATGGGGAGGCACCACGTGCATCTCGGGAGGCGGCCTCTGGCTCCCGAACAACCCGCTGATGCAGCGGGCCGGCGCTCAGGACTCGTTCGAGGAAGCCCTGGCGTACATGGAAACGGTGATCGGCGACGTCGGACCCCACACGAGCCGCGAGCGGAAGAGGGCATTCCTGCTGGCAATTCCCGGCTTCATCGAGACGATGAGGAAGGAAGGCGTGCGATGGGTGCGGGCCAAGGACTACCCGGACTACTACCCCGATCTTCCCGGTGGCAAGATCGGCCGCGGTCTGGAGGTGAAGCCGTTCAACGCGCGCAAGCTCAAAGGCTTCCAGAAGAAGTCGAGGATGGACGAGAGCATACCGGCGCCTCTGAAAACGGATGACGTGTGGCTGCTCGGCAGGGCGTGGTCCACGGTGGGCGGTTTTGCGCGCGCGGCGCGCNNGTTCATCACGCTGAGGCGCCGAATCCCCGTGTGGCTCGAGTCTCCGGTCACCGCGCTCGTCGTCGAGGGCGGCAGGGTGGTCGGCGCGGTCGTGAGCAAGGAGGGAAAGGACGTACGGGTCCGCGCTTTGCGCGGCGTAATGCTTGCCGCGGGCGGATTTGCCCGGAACAAGGAGTGGCGCGTACGCTATCAGGGGATCGACGGGTGGACTGCCGCTCCCCAGGGTCAGATGGGGACCGGCTGCNNGGCTCCCGACGTCAACGGTTTCGTGCTCGGTGAGCGTTCATTCCCTTTCAGCGTGATCGTCGACCAGCGGGGCAACCGCTACCTGAACGAATCGGAATCGTACATCGATTTCGGCCACCACATGCTCGAGCACGACAAGCAGGCGCCTTGCATACCGTCATGGCTGGTGACCGAGCGTCGCCACGACCGCCGCTATCTCAACACCTTCGCAATGACTTCAGGCAGGCAGATGAAGGACCGCGGTGAGATCGTTCAGGCCGATACGCTCGAAGAGCTCGCCGAGCGGATGGGCGTGGACAAGGAGAGCTTCCTCCTGACGATCGCTCGCTTCAACGATTTCGCGCGCAACGGCGTCGACCGTGATTTCGGGCGGGGAAGAACGGCGTATGACCGCTACTACAGCGATCCGCGCGTCAAGCCCAACCCGAATCTCGGCCCGATCAAGAACGGGCCGTTTCAAGCCGTCAAGGTTTATCCGGGGGATCTGGGAACGAAAGGCGGGCTCGTCACCGACGAGCATGCGCGCGTGCTCCGCGCCGACGGGACGGTTTTGCAGGGCCTGTACGCCGCAGGGAACAACACGGCATCCGTCATGGGGCACACGTATCCGGGCCCGGGAAGCACCATTGCCCCGGCTTCGATCTTCGGATATCTCGGCGCTCTTCACGCCGCGCAACAGGCGCAGAACCCCGGCACACGGGACGCGTAACCGCCGGGGCGGCTCGACCGCAGTCGCCGGGCGGCCCGCGATGCCGAGTACGGCTCCGTGAGGCCCCTCCCCGTCAGCCCAATATACGTATACTGACGATTTGACAATACTATACGTATACGTATAGTATTGAGGCAGCGAAGGCGCTGGCTGCTGAAAGAGGGGTGAACTGAGTATGAAGTACTCCGAGATCGTGAGCTATCTCAGGGAGCGGATATCGACCGCCCCTCAGTCAGTCTCCCTGCCCGAGATCGGGATTGACTTTGCGACACAGCCGTTTACCTCCCGGTTCCGTGAGCTCGCGCCGGCGGGAAACGAGTATCAGGGATTGAGCTCCGTTTTCCGGGCGCTCTTGAAGTACTATCTGGCACGGAACGAGAGCTCGAACTCGTACCTTTTCAAGAACCTCGAAGTGGCTGACGAACAAGTTGAGGAAAACCTGCGCTTCCGTTATCCCCTTTTCCTCCCCCGGGGAAACGGCAGGGCAAAGTCCGTCATTGTCCTGCTCCATGGCCTGAATGAGAGAAGCTGGGACAAATACTTCCCCTGGGCCGCCCGGCTTGCATCCGGCACGGGAAGCGCGGTGATCCTGTTTCCCCTCTCCTTCCATATGAACCGCGCGCCCGCCTCATGGTCCAATCCTCGGCTGGCCATCAGGATAGCACGGGAGCGCAAAGAGCTGTTTCCGGACCTCCGCAGCTCTTCGTTCGCCAATGTGGCGATAAGCACGAGGCTGCAAATGGTGCCCCAACGCTTCTGCTACTCGGGGCTTCAGTCCCTCAGAGACATCAGGGACCTTGCATCTGAAGTCAGACGGGGCGCGCACCGCTTTATTGCACCGGGCGCGCGCATCGACATCTTCGGCTACTCGATTGGCGGCATGATCGGAGAGATCCTTCTCCTCGCGGACAAGGAGGAGCTGTTCTCCGACTCCCGGCTTCTGCTCTTCTGCAGCGGATCCACGCTGGACCTTTCTCATCCCGTCTCCCGGACGATCCTCGACAGTGAAGCGTTCAACGCTGTCGCCGGATACTACGGCGCGGATTTTCGCTCGCGTGCGGAAAACGATAAGCAACTTCGAGAAACGTTCTCGCAGCATACAGAGGAAGCCGAGATATTCTCTCTGATGATGAACTCCACGGTGAACCCGCAGGAACGGCTCTCCTGCCTCCGGCGCATCCGTGCCAGGATCGCCAGCATCTCCCTTTCCCAGGACACGGTGATGCCGCCGCTTTCCGTCCTGAAATCCGTGAATGGGAGCGCGTCTCCCGAGCCGGGCCTCGATGTGGAGATGGACTTCCCTTTTGCCTATACCCACGAGACGCCCTTTCCCCTTCTTGGACACGAGTATGGGGCCGTCAACGACGCTTTTGAACGGACGTTTGCCGTGGCATCAGAGTTCCTCGGGGCCTCCTGACGTCATTCCGCAAAGCACATCAATTCGAGTAGGCGGCAATCGTCGTGGCGGCTTTCGACGAATCATGGTTCGCGATCGCAACGAAGGTGCCGTTGCCGTATGCGACGGAGCCCCAGAGAGCGCTCGCGGGGAGGGTCGTGCTGCTCCACGTCATCCCGTCGGTGGAGTACGCTGCCCCCGTGGTGGCACCTACCGGGTTGGTGGCGGTAGCATATGCGGCAGCGACAAAGACCCCGTTCGCGTAGCCGACCGATTCCCATGCGGCGCGGGTGGGCAGGCTCGTGCTGTTCCAGTTCTTGCCGTCCGACGACCACGCCGCAGTCGTGTCGTTCGCGAGAGCAACGAACGTGTTGCTCCCGTAAGCCACCGAGTACCAATCTGCGCTCGCGGGCAGTCCCGCGCTATTCCACGTCTTCCCGTCTGATGACCAGACCACCGTATTTGTAGTATTGAAGGACGCATCATAGGGCGCGACCGCGACGAAGATCCCGTTGCCGTATTCCACGCAGGCCCAGGAGGCATCGACAGGAAGGCTAACGCTGGTCCAGGCCTTGCCATCCGACGACCAGGCCGCCGTCGTGCCGCACGCAACGGCGACGAACGTCCCGTTTCCATAGGTCGCGGAAATCCATTCGGCTGCCGTGGGAAGGCTGGCCGCGTACCACGTCTTGCCGGCGTTCGGATACGTCGTCGCATCCGATGGCGGCGTATCGACGGACGGTTCAGGAGAAGCGTTCGCGCAGGCAATGAGCAGTGCGGCGCCGATGGCGGCTACTGCAGCCGTCCGCAGAAACGCCCGGCAGCGCAGTCTTTCGAGAATCCCGACAGCGGGTTGTTTGTTCATTCGTGACAGNNGTCCAGGATCTGGAAGCGTGGCAGGATCCATGGGTAAGGTGGCAGTGACAGTCATGTTGAGTCGCTCTCAGAGCACTTCAGTAGCACTATCCACAAACATCCGTGTCTGTCGTCCCATCCGACACTTTGGGACGAGTTTTTCCTCCGAGGCTTCGACCCTCCCCGCTTCCCGATTGAAAGGTCCGACATGATGCTCTATTCTGCCCGCAATCAACCGTTCGTTTCGATGCGCAACGGGGCTTCAGTCCTTTCAAAGAGGGAGGCGGAGATACGTTCCAGGTCGCTTTCATCGTTTCCATAGTCTCTTATTCGACCGGTGCGGCCGTCTTTTTCCTGGGACTTCTCAATTCATATCGCGTTGACGAGGCGAAATGCCTGCTTTGTGAAGGCCCAAACCCTGTCAATGTCCTGCGGGTGGCGTTCGATTCCGGATTCAACTCGAAAACGACCTTTTACCGGGTCTTCAGGAAAGCAACGGGGGTCACTCCCACCGAATATGTTGCGCGCATGAATGAGCGCGACAGGGCTTAACCTTTGTGTCGGCCGCGCGGCGCAGTCCATGGAGAGGTCGTCTGCGGCCGATTGGAAATCCAACAGGGATTCCTTGGGAAAGCTTCGACCCGTGGTGCGTGTCTCTCGGACAGTCCGGCTCGTCGTGAGCCGGACCGTCTCTGTACGAGAGAGAGCTTCCTACTTGGCGGCCTTCGCGAAGTAGTACGTCGCCGAGAGCTCGAGGGTCCAAGGAGCCGTGTTGGCGCCGGATATGAAATTCGGCCCGTCGGTGAAAAGCGCAACGTCCGCCTCGGCGTCGAACGTCAGGTTCCCGAAGTTGAGTCCCACGCCACCGGAGAGCGCCGTACTGGTGCCCCCGACTGTCGTGACATTTGTCGCGGTGTTCGTGTTGATCACCTCGAAGTTCTCCGCCAGCCCGAGGCGCGCCACGACTTCCTTGCTCAGGCTCAGCTCGCCGCCTGCATTGCCGACGATCGTGTACGTACCGGCAACGGTCGTCGTGCTCGTGGAGGATGCGTCGAGATAAGCGCCGGCGAATATCAGCACTCCCTCGGTTATCGTCATCTCATCGGACGCACCGGCGACCAGGTCGATGTTCGACACCGCCGTGTTCGTCCCCGCGAGTGAATAACCGCGATTTGTATATGCGAACCGACCGTAGATGTGCAACGTATTGTTCTGCGCGAGCACCCAGTTCAGNNCAGTTCAGACGGGCCAGCGCCGAGAAGTCCAGAGGCGTGGCGACGTAGTCGTTCGTCGGTACGGGATGCCTCTGGATGCTCCAGAAGGTGACACCCCCCGCTGCGTCGAGGCTCAAGTTCTGCCCGAAGGGGATGATCGCTCCCCCGTTCGCTCCGACGACGAAGTCGGAATTGTTGTTGTTCGCGTCCGTGTAGGACTTGAAGCCCGTGAACGCGGAGACACCGATGTCGATGTTCCCGACTGCGAAACCTACGCCCACCTGGGCGAGCTGATTCGCCAGTGGAGACATGACGGGGGTCGTCACGGGGATACCGGTAAAGTTCTGGGTGATGGGCAATCCCGCAACGAGGTATGCGTTGACTTTGTTTCCGAAGTTCAGCAGAAGTCCCGCGTCAGTGGTGGTCAGATCGCCCCAGATCTGCGGTTGCAGCTTTTGCAGCGCCGCGGGGTTCAGGAAGAAGTAGCCCTCATCGTAGCCGAGCATCCAGGATGTCCCGTTCGTCAATCCCAGGGCAGCCAAACGACCCGGAGAGGCTGAAGCCTGGAAAGGACCCAGGACAAGGAACAGTAGAACCACGAGAAGAACGACAAGGGAATTACGCTTTTTCATACTCCGTCCTCCAATATGGAAAATATGTCTAAACTCTAACACATTGCACAGAACATAACAATGACCCTCGCCGGCTGTCAATCGTCCGCCTGGCAGGGTCACCGGGTCTCTCTCCCGTCACTGAGCATGGCATGGCAGAACGGCGGTTCACATGTGGGGCAACGCGTATGCGGGAGCCGCCAAGCAGCAGTACCATCGACGCGGCAGGGCTTCCAGCTTTGGGCGTGCCCCGCCCGAGGGGACCCTGCCCTCACTATGATGGCTGCATCCCCTGCCGCCCTCGGGCGGGTCGCGTGCTGCGGGGGTTCCGTCCTCGCTTCACTCGGACCGCTTCGCGCCCCTCCGCCCGCTCACGCGGCCGCGTCCATGAGCCGTCAGTCTTGTCGCGGGAGCGGCATCTCGTACTCACCGGCGGAAGGCGCAATAAGAACAGAGTCAGGACGCAGAACTGATGCGGCAATTCTGGCAACCCGGTCCGTCGTTGCACTCGACTCCTCTACCCAATCGCTCGACACTGTAATAGAATGCGCGCAAATGATCGGCTCAGCATCCCGCGGCATTCGTGAGCTCACGGTCAACGGCGGCAGCGACAGACCAGCGTGCAACGCCCCGCCGAACATCAAGAAGACTGCATCGTGAGTCGTACAACTGACATCTTCCGGTTTCATCGGGAGGTGATGGAGCGCTACCAGTCATTCTCCCAGAGCTTCATCGACATCGACGACCCGCAGATCGCCGCGGCTCTGCAGGACGAGGGCAGGCTCAAGACGATGTGGCCCGAGCCCTTGATCCAGTTCAATCCGTCCTATGAACCGGGGGCACGCATCGAGTCCCTGGTGACAGAGGGTGTTCTTGAGCCCGCAATGGCATCGGTCTTTTCGGATTTCACGTTGCACCGCCACCAGGAGGAGGCGCTGCGTCTGGGGGCTGCTGGCAAAGGCTTCGTAGTGACCTCGGGCACCGGCTCGGGAAAATCCCTCACGTTCTTCGGCACGATCTTCAACGAGATTCTGAGGCACCCCGGGCCGGGCGTTGTCGGCCTCGTCTGTTATCCGATGAATGCGCTCATCAATTCGCAGACGGGCGAGATCAAGAAATACGCGGAGCGTTACACGGCGGGCACGCATCGGGATTTCCCCTTCACTTTCGGCCAGTACACGGGGCAAGAGGAGGAGGACAAGCGCGACACGATGCGCGGCACGCCTCCCCACGTCCTTCTCACCAACTACATGATGCTCGAGCTGATCCTGACTCGACAGAGGGACGCGGAGATCAGGGAGGCAATCTTCAAGAATCTGAAGTTCGTCGCGTTCGACGAGCTTCACACGTTCCGAGGCCGCCAGGGCGCGGACGTTGCGCTTCTCATCCGTAGAATAAAGGCGGAGTGCGCGCATCCGATCGTCTGTATCGGAACATCGGCCACGATGACCGGCGGGGCAAACTCGAAGGAGCGTAAGGCCCGTGTCGCGGAGGTGGCAACGACATTCTTCGGTGACCGCTTCACGCCAGAACAGGTGATCGAGGAATCGCTGAGGGCCATCTCCGTCCAGCACCCGGAACCCGTCGCCACGGAGCTTGCGGCGGCTGTCGATACGCCAACGAAAGCTGCAAGCGCGGAGGAGCTATGCGCGGCCCCTCTCTTCCGGTGGGTCGAGTGTATGGTAGCGCTGAAGCCGGATGGCAGCGGCTATCAGCGCGGACCTGCCATGACCGCGGGGGACATGGGTCGGATGCTTGCGGAAGCGTCGGGTCGGGATGAGACCGTGTGCCGCGCGGCGCTCGAGGCTCTGTTCACGCGGATTGCCGCCGTGAACGAGAGGATTGCACGCGAACACACCGACCCGACGTCCCGCCCGCCATTCGTCCTGCCCTTCAAGCTGCATCAGTTCATCGCGCAAACGGCCTCCCTCTCCGTGTCCCTCCACCGAGGGAAGGAGAGGCTGATCGACTTTGACGGAGTTCCATCGAGGACTATTGGAGAAACGACCTTTCCCCTGTACCCCGTGGTGTTCAACCGCTCCTCGGGAAAGCCGTTCCTGTGCGTAAAGAAAAACCGTGTAGAGGGCAGACTCGAAGCGCGGGACTTCAGCGACGACAGCCTCCCCGAGGAGGAAAGGGACAGCCGTGAATACGGGTACCTTCTCTGCGACGAAGATGAATGGAACCCCGACGTGGAGCTCGCCAATCTCCCCGCTGAATACACGCGCGAGGTCGGTGGGGTTCTCACGCTGAAGAAGGAGTACCTGGGCAAGTTCCCTTCCGAAATCATTTATTCCGTCGACGGCACGTATCGTGACGGGTTTGCCGCGGACACGGGCGGTGGCGTCAAGGGGTGGTACCTCCCCGTGAACTTCATCTACGATCCCACGAGCGGCGACCTCTACCACCATCAGACCAGCGAGTTCGCCAAGCTCTCCCGCATCGGGCTCGAGGGACGGTCGACCACCACCACGGTCATCTCCCTTGCCATTTTGGACGCCATGAAGGGGCTCGGGTTTGCTGACAAGGATACGAAACTCCTCAGCTTTTCGGACAACCGCCAGGATTCATCCCTTCAGTCGGGACATTTCAACGATTTCATCTCAACCGTCCGGCTCCGGGCCGCTCTGGTGAAAGCGTTGCGGGAGAAGGGACCCATTCCCTTCTCCACGATCGAGTCCGAGGTCTTCGATCGTCTCGGGCTGACGTTGGCCGACTATGCGTTGATCCCGGAGTCCGGCGAGGTGTTCGACTCCCGGATCAGATCGCTCCAGGAGATCATGAAGACCCTCCTGAAGTACCTCCTCCTCTCCGACCTGGGCAATGCCTGGCGCGTCAACCTGCCCGGGCTCGAGGCGTGCGGCCTCCTGCGGATCTCGTACGAGAACTGGGAAGAGCGGATCAAGGACGCACGATGGCTTCCGCTGCGCAGACAGTGCGAGGAGGCGGGTGCGGATTTCGAAAGTCTGATGTTCCAGATCCTCGACTCATTCCGGAAGCTCCACGCAATTGACAGCCGCGCCTACTACGAGGACACGGCCCTGCGGAAGCATCTCCTTCTTTTCAAGGAGAGCCTGAACGAGGATTGGGTTCCCGAGGAGAACGAGATCAGGAGCCCGGCGTGGCTCATGCTGAAACGTGCCTTTCTGCCCCGTGGCATGGGCTACGCGCAGAGTATCGGGGAACTGAGCAGGCTCGGGGTTCATGTGCGCAGGCTGCTGGGGGGCGACGTAAAGCTCGACAGCATGAGCTATCGGGATTTCATAACCGAAGTATTGAAGCTCATGGAATCCGCGGGGTGGCTTGTGGCGGTTGCCGTTCCGGATAACGGCCAAGCGTACCGACTCAGGGCGGAAGCGATCATCTGGCAGCCAGGGGACGGAACCGTTCCCGATGACCCGGTATTCCGCCCCAACGTGCGAAAGACTGCTCGAAAGCCCAACGCCTTCTTTGCCGACCTGTACAGGACGGCAGTCGTCGAAGGCAGAATCAAGTCGCGAGAACACACCGGCCAGATCGACAAGGAGGAGCGGCGCAAACGGGAGGAGGCGTTCCGTGCGGGAACCCTTGCTGCACTGTACTGCTCACCCACCATGGAGCTTGGCATCGATATCGCGGAGCTCAGCGTGGTTCACATGCGGAACGTTCCGCCCAATCCCGCCAACTACGCCCAGCGCTCGGGACGCGCAGGCAGGAGCGGGCAGCCGGCGCTCGTCTTCACGAGCTGCAGCCGCCAGTCCGCTCACGACACGCACTACTTTGGCGACAGAAACGGCATGGTGAGCGGAACCGTCAACGCGCCGCGGCTTGACCTCTGCAATGAGGACCTGCTCAAGAGCCATTTCGATGCCCTGTACCTGACCACGCGGGGCATTCCCCTTCTGGAGGGGAGCGTTCACGACGTGATTGACGTGGACGATCCGCTGCTGCCGGTGAAGGACTCCACCCGGGCGGAACTGTCCCAGGCATTCGCGCATGGAGACCGGGTCCTTGCCAAGTGGCGGCGCGTCGTCGCTGACCTGGAACCGAAGCTGTACGAAACGTCGTGGTACAGCTCGAGCTGGAGCGAAGAGCTTCTCCGGGGAATGTTACCTTCATTCAACAGCGCGCTCGATCGATGGAGGAATCTCTGGAATCAGCACAAGGCACAGGTCGAGGCGGCCCGACGCGTCACCGACAATACGACAATCAAAACAACGAGCCCGGAGCACCGCGCGGCCCAGCGCAATCTGGCGCTTGCGTTCAAGCTGCGCAAGCTCCTCATGAATGAGGTCAGGGGAGACACATACTCGGAGTTCTATTCCTACCGATACCTTGCAAGCGAAGGCTTCCTCCCCGGGTACAACTTCACACGGCTCCCTGTCCGCCTCTTCCTCGACGGTGAGAAGGGCGCTGAGTCCATCAGCCGGGACCGCGTCGTTGCCATCCGGGAGATGGGGCCCGAGAACGTCATCTACCACAACGGCTCCAAGTACAAGGTCACCCGCGCCCAGATTCAGGAGGCGGCTGGTGAGACCGAAGAGGCAACCGTCTGCACGGAATCCGGCTATTTTCTCATGGGTGAGGAGATGAAGCGCAACACCGACCCGTGGACACACGCCTCACTCGACGGTCACACGGAAACCTTCCGAGACCTCTTGACCCTTCCCGACGGAATAGCCGAGCGCACTGAGCACATCACGTGCGCGGAGGAGGAGCGCCAGCGGC
>PLNO01000322.1 GCA_003141795.1 Spirochaetaceae bacterium
GATTTAGAGACGCACTCTTAATAGCCGACGCCTACCTCGCCCAAATTCCTTGAACATTGGCGAGCGGTCTGCTAAGCTATCCGGCAAAGTGAAGTGAAAAGCTTAATCAAATCTAAAAAGAACGCATTTGCGTCTTTCGGGGCCTCGGACATCGCGCTGCTCTCAGGTGGCCTGCTCAGTACAGGCTTGCTTGGCGACTCTACCGTCGACTTGATCATCACGGCCCCTCCGATGCCGGAGGACTTCAGCAGATTCACGGCCATCCGGGCGATGAGTGGCGGAGACTACCGGAAATTCACCAACCAATGGTTGGAACGTTGCTTCAGGCTCCTGAAGCCCGACGGAAGGGTGTGTCTATGCATCCCACTGGACATCGACTCGAATGAGATCCCGGATATCGGATTCACGCTTACAGCGTTGGCACAGGAAGCGCACTACCGCTATCACTCAACAATCATTTGGAGGGAGGAACCTTCAAGACCTATAGATCGCCCGAGCGGCTACTATGACTTCGCAGCTCCTAAGATAAGAGCTCCGGTCGGGCTAGTTGTCTTGCTCTACAAGGAGAGCTGGAAGAAGTACGATCGTTCCCGCCCCACTAACATCCGCCGGGAAGATTTTATGGCTTGGACAAACGGCTACTGGATTCTGAGCCGACAAGGGCGTTGGTCGTCGCTCCCACTCCAGCTAGCCCAAAGATGCGTCATTCTGTTCAGTTTCGAAAACGACGTGATATTTGACCCATTCGCTAAAGAAGGAAACGTTCTCCTTGCGGCGCGGTTGTCCGGCCGGCGCGCGGTTGGGCTTTTCGCCAGGTGGAGAGACAAGATGGCCACAAGACGAAGACTGAGCAAGATCTCTGGTTTCACTCAGGATATAGGCGAGCAGAGCAATGGCGAAAAGGAGGCTTCACCGTGAATGAAAACAGACGCTTCCGACGGGAGTGGCTGGAGCAGGAACTGATTATTGTCATCGACATGTACTACAACTTCCTGAAGAAGGACAGCCACGGGTATGACGCAGTGGCTCGTTGCATGGGTAGGTACAACCCGGCCAAGGCGCGGCATGATGGGGCAATAAATGAGAAGATTGCCGAAATCAAGGGCTACGTCGAAAGGTCCCGTAAGGAGCGGCACCCTGGGGCAGCGCTCTTCCAGCTTGTTGACCAATATAGGAACAACTTGATTGTGCTCCGCCGGGCCGCAAAGGCCGCCTGGCAATCCATTCTACACGACTACGGCGGACCGGTTCCTGCTGAGGTGAGGCAGTACGTCTCATGACGCGTTGACTCGCAGCGACTCTGTATATCTGCTCTTCTTTCCATAGGAGAGAGCCATCTGGCGGGGCACGTCCAACGTGCACTATGGAGCCCGCTTGAATAGATCTACAAGCTCATCTTGCCTGCATGCCCACGGTCTTGGCGAGGCACCTCGAAACCTCTGACCAGCCCGCTCAACAGTAACGACTGCCTGCTGTAAAGCTGCTTGTTGATCCATAGGAGCGAAATCTGGATGTACGACACGGCCTTGGTGGAGCTTCCAGGGCTACGGATCCGAGATCCGCCGGAGCCGGGCATCTCCCGTCGCCGAAAAACGCCGCGGCAGTAACGAATGCGAAACCATCGTCGGACGCACGCGTAAGCAGGTGCAAGGGCGCGGCGTCTTCGACCTGCTGTCCGCTACCCCGTCCGCCTGTATGCTCTTTTCGGTGGCAAGTGCACCTCGATCTGCGAAATCACTAATATTTCTAGAGATAGACTGTCGGGGGTTGCCTTCCGAGAGGGTTGCCGAACTGTAGAAGACGAGCGATGGTTACCGCCGCTCGTGCTGTTCGACGATCTGTGTCGCTCCATATATACCGGCCTGAAGCATGTCGTCAATAAGGTTGAGGATGCGAATCCTGGAGCTTGGAGCATTAGCCGTTTCCGAGTATTCGCGATTGAGCATGTCGTTAATCGCTCCCGCTTCGAATCCGAAATCGCCATTAATGCCTTGTCTTGCTAGGTCGAGCATGCGCTCTCCAATCGTAATGACCACGTCACGGGAGCTATCTGGGGCGGATTTCACGAACTCGAAGAAGAAGTGATCTGCATGGACGAATGCGGCGGAATGGATATACGCATCCAACAGTTCTTCGTGAGATCCCAGCGGCCTTCCGGTAAGGTACCGGAAGCACTTCAGCGCTGATTTTCTGGCTCGCTCATCTGGGTCATTGAAGTACTCGATCAGCTTTCTAGTCGATAGCTCACGGAACTGGTCCTCAGCTACAAACTGGGCCGCCAAGCCTGCGTCGATGTAGCGATATTGGCTCTTCGCGCTCAGAAGGGCAATGGACGTATCCTGATAGCTCAGTGAAATGAACGCTTGGTAGAAAGAGAAGTACGCGCCTATCTGCACAATGCGCTCGTCTGGAGATTGCACGAGCCGTTCGATAATATTTTCGCATTCCAATGGGAAGAAGTGGAGCGCGCGGTGAAGAAGAAAAATACCATGGTAGTTCGAAAGAGGATAGGGATCAAAACCGTCATCCCTCTCGATAAGGGCTTTCAATATGGCGAATGCCACGGACTTGTCGGATAGAACTTCAAACGCATAGAGTATTGGCTCAGAAAGCGCGCAACGGATGCTCCTCGCCTGTTCCTTGACAGCGCACATTCTCAGTTGCCCGACTGCTGCGTCTCTCCTCTCGGCGCAGTGAGCGATTACACTGGCGAGAGCTCTGGCGGCAGCAGCCCGGTCGCCATGAAGCATCATGATTCCACCCATTCCATCAAGAAGCCGGTCGGCGTTGAGCATGTCCTGCTGAATCCGCTGCGTTTCTGCCTCCCCAGAGGTTGAAATAGGGCCATTCTCCATATACCAGAGGAGGAGCTCGAACGCGTCGTTAATGGCGGAAAGTGCTGGTCTGGCCGAGATCAACCAACAGAATCCTGAGCAGAAGCCAGGATTTCGCTCCCGGTTCAATCGGCCGATGAGAGGAAGCAAAGCCGCGCTATCGACCTTGCTTTCCACTAGGCCGTGCAGTATCGCGTCGCCATATTCAGGATTCGCGTCCTGGGGCAATTGCATAAAGAGCCGTGCGAAGCGCTCGGGATCAGCCTTGGTTTGCTCCCGCAGCACCTGCGAGAGTCCGCCTGCCCCTGAGTGCATATTTATCAAACCCCTCCCTCGCCTTATAGGAGGTATGCCATCGCCCGGGTAGTTTTCGACAGCTCGAATCCATTGAACGTCCGACATGTGTTTTGCGCGATCGGGCAGGATCGGAGGCGGAACGAAGCCACCGGTAATCGTATTCGGCTCCGGTATCGCTGCGCCAGGGAACTTGCGGTCAAGCATCGCGAAACGGATTCTTGCTGACGGCGAGAAATTCTCTTCTCCAATAGTTTTTATGATCGCCCACTGGGACCTGCCGCTGTCGTGCAGAAAAGAGTAGGCCACTTCCTGGCTTGTAAAAAAGCCTTTCTCTCCAGCCTTTAGCTGGCGTGCGATACTGAATGCATGGTCCAACTCGGGCCAATATCCAAGGATCATGGCTTCTATCCGTTCACGGATTTCCGGAGAGAGAATGGCAATTACAGCCTGAACCGCTTGTGCAAAGGGGAGCCATGTTGCACCTGAGGGGCCAGCTTCCATGAGCCCCGGAATGTCAAGAAGACTCGCTAAGCGGTTAGCCAGTTCCTTGCCGCCGGCGGCAATTGCCGACAAATGGAGGTATATGCAGGAAGGATGAAGACAGGAACCTATAGTGTCCAGATATCCAGCAGCCTTTTCGGGGGCTTGCTTCACTGTCTCGACGAGACATTCCCGGAGGATTTGTAAAAGAACATCGGAACCGAAATTAAATCCCTCGTTGATTGAGAAGAACGTGAAGTCGGTCATCCCGCGATAGTTTGCACGGCCTATCCTCTCGATAGTCTCCAAGAAGACAGGAAGCAGCGTATGAAGGCATATCTCAAGGCTTCCTTTTCTTAGCGCCTGCAGAACATGATCGGGAACTATGCCAGGTCCGTTCTGGCTGTACGGATGGTCATCCGGATGCGCGCTAAACCATGCGCTGAAAAAGGCCGAGAGAATCCGACCCACCGCTTCAGGATGGCCTGTGTACCATGCATAGGGAATGAGATGGTCTATCGACCTTGCACCTTCGCTTTCGCCTGTGTCGATGGAAGCGATCGAACACATAAATCCAATCAGAGATTCCGAGGGCTCGATGTCGTTCGCAAACAAGAGCCAGCGCAGAACACTCGGTAGACGGGCGGCTGGCGCTTCGCGCCAATACGATTCGATACATTCTACGGCGGCAGACTGATCTGCTTTCAGGAGTGTTGTGAGTAATGCCATCGCGTCGTTTCTGCGATTCTCGACGGGAGACCGTAGCCATCGGCTGAGCAGATTTCGTTGCGCTAATATCGAGGCCCAGGAAGGTTGAGCATAGACAGCTTTACGGACCAGAAAGGGCATGCCGAAATCGGCAGTGTCCAACCCAAGTACTATGTCTAGTTCTCGCTCGCAGGGGTTGGGGAGCGAACCGAGCCAACCCGCCACTGCATCCTTGATGTGGTAGCGAACATCGCCATCATTTAGGACGCTCCTGAGCTCTGACAAGTACTTGGCACCATCTCTCCCTTCCGTCTGCCGGTAGTAGTTCAGGATCTGACGGACTTGAGTTCTTCGAAAGAGAATCTGCTCGTCTGCTTTGAGAAACTCGACGATTGACTTGGCTTTCCCAACGAAGTCGCGTGAATAGACATAATCGAAGAACGTTTCGTGGAAGAAGGATATTCGGGACCTCGAACGAACGATGAGCTGCTCCGACGCGAGCGGATCAATCATCTTGGGCTCGAGCACAGAGTCAGGCGCATCCAGCGCCTGGTCTTCACTCATCTTTCGCGCGATGACGGCAAGTGTTTCTACCAGATCGACGTCGGCGAGGCGTTTCGCCTTCGCCAAAACCAGTCGGTCGTAGAGCGTGGAGAGGTCGGTGAGCTGGTCTATAGAGTCGAGGTTCGAGTCCGCACCGAGTTCGAGGAAGATGGCAAGATTGAGCGGAGAGGACAATATGGCGCGGAGCGCGGGCTGGATTCTATGGGTGTCGAAACCCTGTACCTGGAGTTGAGGTTCCACATCGCGCGTCCAGTCAAGCGGCGACGCCTGAACGTTCAGAACCATCTCGTCGTTGGCAAGGGATTTGAGGCGTGGGTCACTAGATAGATCGTATGACCGGCAGGCAGCGATAACACGGACCGATTCGAATGTGCGGGCCACGTCGATGAGCCTGAGCACGAGCTCTCGCATCGAACTGTTTCTGCCAGAAGCTTCGCCGATGGCGTCAACTTGATCGAGGATCAATACGCACAGATTATTTCCCGCATATTCGACGAGGGTCAGAAGCGGATTCTCCTCCCTCCCCAAGATATGACGTCCCAATTCGCCAAGAGAAAGCGCTGATAAATACTTGTCCACTCTGAGTGACAGATGCGGGACTGCTTTCCGCTCCAGTTCTGAGATAATTTCTTTGAGAATGAAGGACTTGCCGGAGCCGGCGCTTCCGGTCACCAGAAAAAGGCGGGGCGATACATTATCGAAAAGCGCCTTTGTGATGCGGTCAGCCTCTTCTCGATGTATGGGAGTGCGCGCGCCGAAGATAGGATGACTCTCAATGAAAAGTCGGTTTGCCGCGCGAAGCCGATCCCATAAGGCGGGATCGTGGCGCGGCCTGAAAGAGAGCCGGCCGCCGTGCACTATTTCC
>PLNO01000050.1 GCA_003141795.1 Spirochaetaceae bacterium
TACGATCACCTCGTGGGCAAGCTCATCGTCACGGGCAAGACCCGGGCCGAAGGCCTGCGCCGCATGAAGCGGGCCCTTTCCGAGCTCGTGATCGAAGGGATCTCCACGAACATCGAGTCGCAGAAGAAGATCGTTTCCCATCCGACGTTCCTCAAGGGGGATTACGGCACGGGGCTGCTCGCTGATCTGCTGAAGGAGGGCGCGCTGTGAAAAGGTCGAAAGGCATCCAGGGGTGGGTGCGCGGTCTGATCTCCCATCCGGTGCAGAAAAAGCGCGACGAACGGCTTTTCATCGACGAGAAGAACTCCTGTCCCTCCTGCCACCGACACCTCTCCGCGGAGGAGCTGGAGGCCACTCTCTACGTCTGCCCGCACTGCCAGCACCACTTCCGGCTCACCGCCTGGGAGCGGATCCGTTACACCGCCGATGAGGGGGTGTTCCAGGAGCTGTCGGCGGAGATCGAGACGGCGAATCCCCTGGAGTTCCCCGAGTACGAGGAGAAGCTCGCAGCGGCGGAAAAAAAGACCGGCATCAAGGTAGTGAGCGTGGCTCGCGAGTCGCAACCCGTTGCCCAGTTTACGNNATCGGCGGCAGCATGGGCGCGGTGGTCGGTGAGAAGATCATGCGCGCGATGCTCGTGGGGGCGGAGAAGAAGCTTCCCGTGATCGTGTTCACCTCCTCGGGCGGCGCGCGGATGCAGGAGGGGATCCTCTCCCTCATGCAGATGGCCAAGACCGCCGTTGCCACGCAGGCGCTGGAGAAGAGCCGCTGTCCGTACTTCGTCGTGCTCACCGATCCGACAACCGCCGGGGTGCTCGCCTCCTTCGCCATGCTCGGCGACGTGACGCTCGCCGAACCGGGGGCGCTCATGAGGTTCGCCGGCGCACGCGTCGTTGCGGGCACCATTCGGGAGAAGGTGCCCGAGAACTTCCCCCTTTCGCAGTACCACGCGGAGAAGGGATTCATCGACAGGATCGTCCCGCGGCAGGAGCTGCGAAAGACGCTGAGCTTCCTCCTGCGGACCCATGCGCCGGCAGCGGCGGGAGGCAGCCGATGAACGAGGAGCTCATACGAGAAAAGGTGCGGGAGCTGAGGGAGATCGCCGAGAAATCCAGCATCGATATCAGCGCCGAGCTCTCGGGGCTTGAGCAGAAGCTGGGCGCCGCCGTCGCGGCAGGCCCGTCGGCCGTGTCAGCTGTCCCGCCGGTGGAGAACGAGGCCTGGCGGCGCGTGGAGCTCGCCCGGCATCCCGACAGGCCCACGACCCTGCAGTACGCGGAGCGCATCTTCGACGATTTCATCGAGCTGCACGGGGACCGCGCCTATGGCGACGACCCCGCGCTCGTGGGGGGAATCGCGCTGCTCAACGGAATGCCCGTGACCTTCTTCGGCCATCAGAAGGGCCAGAACATGAAGGAGAACCTCGCGCGCAATTTCGGCATGGCGCATCCCGAGGGGTACCGCAAGGCGCTGCGCCTTGCCCGTCAGGCCGCCAAGTTCGGCAGGCCCATCCTCAGCTTCGTTGACACGCCAGGGGCCTACCCGGGGGTCTCGGGGGAGGACAGGGGGATCAGTCAGGCCATCGCCCTGAACATGAAGGAGTTCTCGGAGCTTCCCGTCCCCATCATCGCCACCATCCTCGGGGAGGGCGGGTCGGGCGGGGCGATCGGGATCGCCGTCGCCGACATCGTGCTGATGATGGAGAACGCCTACTACTCGGTCATCACGCCCGAGGGGTGCGCCTCGATCTTGCTGAGGGATTCCTCCAAGGCGCGGGAAGCGGCTGCTCTGCTCAAGCTCACTCCGCGGGATCTTCTGCGCTTCAGAGTGGTGGACAGGATCGTGTCCGAGCCGAAGGAAGGGGCGCACAGGAACGCGGACGGTGCCGCTGCGGCCTTGAAAGAGGACATCCTGAGGTCGCTCTCTGTGCTGTCGCGCCGCAGTGTCGAATCGCTTCTCGCGCAGCGCCACCAGAAGTTCCTCAGCCTCGGCGTCTTCAACGAGGAAGAGGCGCGCAGGAAGAGCCTCCTGCAGCGCCTTCGGGACTTCTTCTAAGACACGGGCCTCAGCTCAGGATCCCCAGCTTCTTTCCGGCCTTCCCGGCTATCTCCAGGATCCTGTCGCACTCCTCGTCGGTGTGGATGGCCATGTAGGAGGTGCGGATCAGCGTGCTGTCGGGCGGAACGGCCGGGCTCAGCACGGGGTTCGTGAACACGCCGCCGTCGAACAGCGCCTTCCAGAACAGCAGCGTCTTCTCCATATCGCCGATCAAAAGCGGGACGATGGGGGTCTCGGACGTCCCGACATTGAATCCCAGCGACTTGTAGCCCGCCACCATCTTGCGGCCGATGGCCTGGAGCCTCTGCACGCGCTCGGGCTCCTGCTCGATGATGGTGAGGCAGGCGCTCACCGCGGCGATGGCCGAGGGAGGCATCGAGGCGCTGAAGATCATGGAACGGGCCTGGTGCTTGATGTAGTCGATGACCTTGTGGTCACCGGCGACGAACCCACCCAGCGAGCCGAAGGACTTCGAGAACGTGCACATGAGGATGTCGGCATATTTCGTGACGCCGTAGTGCTCTTCTGTTCCGCGTCCGGTTGCACCGAGCACCCCCAGGCCGTGCGCCTCGTCGAGGTAGAGCCGTGCGCCGTACTTTTTACACAGCTCCTTCATGCGGGGGAGCTTCACGATGTCCCCCTCCATGCTGAACACGCCGTCGGTGACGACCATCTTGGGGGCGTCCAGCGGCTCTTCGGCGAGGAACTTCTCGAGGCTTTCCATGTTGTTGTGGAGGTAGCGGTGCACACGGATCTTGCCGCGAATCCCCTGTGAGAGGAAAAGCCCGTCCATGATGGAGGCGTGGTTGAGCTTGTCGCTGAAGACGTGGTCATCCTTGCCCAGAAGCGCGGAGATGGCACCGACATTGGTCTGGTAGCCGGTGGAGAAGCACAGCGCGCTCTCCCTCCCGACGAACTTCGCCAGACGAACCTCGAGCTCCTCGTGCAGGGCGAGGGTGCCGTTGAGGAAACGGGACCCCGAGCAGCTCGTGCCCCATTTCTTCGTGGCCTCGATCGCGGCTTCCTTGACGCGGGGATCCCACGACAGGCCCAGGTAGTTGTTGGAGCCCGCCATGATGAGCTCTTTGCCCTGGATGACAACGCGCGAACCCCTGCTTTCCTCGATGGGAATGAAGTAGGGGTACATCCCTCTTTCCTGGACGTCCTTTGCCTCGTCCCAATTGTAGCATTTTTCGAAGATGTCCAAGGGAGCCTCCTCGTCCGAAAGATCGGCTATAGTGATACAATGAGGACGCCGGGCGTGTAAAGGCTGCCGCTTACCCCGTGCGGCTGCCCGTGGAATGATGCCTGAGAGTGTCTCGGGAAAGGTCTACATCGCGAGGAGCTTCTCGAAAAGGTCGCGCCGCTCGCTGCTCGTCCACGTCGGACCGCCGATGCCCACGGCCCGTGCGACGATCCTGCCCTTGCGGTCGAGAACGTAGTTCGTCGGTATCGCGCTCACCCCGTAGAGGCTGCTGCCGCCCACCTTGCCATCGACGTCGAGCAGGACCGGGAAGGTGTACTTGTTCTGCCGCAGAAACGCGGAGACAGTGTCACGGTCTTCCATGACATCCACTGCAACGATCGTGAGACCCCGCGCCTTGAGCTGGTCGTAGAGGACCTGCATTTCGGGCATTTCCTGCTTGCACGGGCCGCACCACGTGGCCCAGAAACTGAGAAGGACGACGCTGCCCTTGAAAGACGAGAGGGAGACCTTTTTGCCGTCCAGCGTCTGGAGCGTGAAATCCTCGGACATGAGAGTGGCGGTCGGCACCTCCAGCCCTGTTTTCTTGAGGATTTCCTCAAGGCTCGCCTTTGGGGCCTGTGCGGCAACGGGAACCGCGGGCTGCTGGGCCGAAGGTCCGCGCTGCGTGCACGCCGCGAGCGCCAGAAGGAGGGAGGCGGCAACGAGGAGAGGGGTGGCTGTCTTCATGTCAATGGAAGATACCCATGCCGAGCGCCCCGGGCAATTCGCGGGGAAGCACGAGGCTCAACGACAGGGCGAGAGTGTTGTAAAAACCATGGGCGATGGCGACGACATGGATGTTCCGCGTTCGGATGTAGGCCAGGGAGAGCATCGTGCCGAGCACGGCGGCAACGGCAAGCCCCAGCGCGCCCTCGTAGAGGTGGCCGACGCAAAACAAGGCCACGGACATGGCAACGGCGACGGGGACGGGCACGGACATCTCTTCCAGCCTGCCCAGCAGGTAGGAACGGAAGAAGAACTCCTCCCTGTACCCCGCGGTAAGGCCGAAGAGCAGGGCGATGGGGATCTGCCAGTAGCTCTGCAGGCCCCAGCGGTACCCCGCAACGAGGGCGCTCGACAAGCGCTTGGGGAGGA
>PLNO01000028.1 GCA_003141795.1 Spirochaetaceae bacterium
GAGCTCCAGACCGTTCCTCAGCACCTGCTGGATCGCCCTGACCAGACCTATGCGGGACTGAACGAGGCCCGCGTCGTCGTTGCGGAGCACGGGCTGATCCTGATAGTAGCGGCTGAAGCCCTTGCACAGCTCGAAGAGGTATGCGGTGAGCACTGAAGGGTTGAGGTCCTCTGCTGCGGCGACCACGGTCTCGGGAAACAACGCGAGGGATTTCGCGATCTCCCACTCGTCGGGGAGCGACAGCGCGGCCGCGGAGGCGGCACCGGAGGCGAACTGCGCTTTGCGCTCCTCGAACTTGCGCAGCATGCTGGCGATGCGCGCGCCGGTGTACTGGAGGTAGGGGCCCGTGTTCCCGTTGAAGGAGATCGATTCCTTCGGGTCGAACGTCATGTCCTTCCCCGCCGTCACCTGGAGGAGCCAGTAGTTGAGCGCCCCGATGGCGATGTCGCGGGCGGTCTTCGACAGATCGCCAACGTCGTCCTCCCTCTCCTTGGTGCGGATCTCCTCCGCGGAAAGGCGTTCCAGCTCGTCGAGCAGGTCGTCGGCATCCACCACCGTGCCTTCCCGTGACTTCATCTTCCCCTCGGGGAGGTTCACCATTCCGTAGGCGAGGTGGTGGAGGTTCGATGCCCAGGGGAAGCCGAGGCGGGCGAGCACCTTGAAGAGCACGTGGAAGTGGTGGCGCTGCTCCGAGCCCACCACGTAGATGAGCCGGTCGAAGGGCCAGTCCTTGGACCTCTGGATTGCCACTCCCACGTCCTGGGTGAGGTAGAGCGACGTGCCGTCGGATCGGAGCAGCACCTCCCGCTCCATGCCCTCGTCGGTGAGGTCCACCCAGACCGAGCCGTCGGGGTCCTTCTGGAACAGACCCTTGTCTATGCCGGCGAGGATCTCCGAGCGGCCGAGCTTGTAGATGTCGCTCTCCCGGTAGATCTGATCGAATGTGATGCCGGTCCTCTCATAGGTCTGCTCGATGCCCGAGATGACCCAGTCGTTCATCTTCTTCCAGAGGGCGACGACGGCCCCGTCCCCTTCTTCCCACTGCCTGAGCATCGCCCGCACCTGCTCTTCAGCCTCGGGGTGGTCCTTGGCGTACTGGGCGTACTTCACGTAGAAGTCCCCGACGAAATGGTCGCCCTTGACGCCCTCGGACTCGGGAGTCGTCTCTCCACCGAACATCTGGTAGGCGAGCATGGACTTGCAGATGTGCACGCCGCGGTCGTTGATGAGGTTCACGCGCCGCAGGGTGGCTCCGGCTTTAGCGAGGATCCTGCCGAGGCTCGCGCCGATCGCGTCGTTGCGCAGGTGGCCCAGGTGCAGCGGCTTGTTCGTGTTGGGGCAGGAGAACTCCAGCATGACCCTCGTCCCCGAGAGGTCGGCGCCCTGACCGTACGACGCGCCCTGCCGGTCCACTTCCCGCAGGATGTCCTCGATCACCGCTGTCTGGGAGAGGCGGATGTTCACGTACGGGCCTTCCGCCTTCGCGGTCCCCACGGCCTGGGCAGCGGGAGACGCCTGGATGCGCCGGGCCACCTCCGCCGCTATCGCCGGCGGGGCCTTCCTGAAGGCGCGCGCGAAGGGGAACAGGGGGCAGGCGATGTCGCCCATTTCGGGCCGGGGAGGGGTCTCGAGCACGATTGCCGACGTATCGATGCCCGTCACTCCCGTTTCTGCCGCGTAGCCTTCGATAGCCGCGGTCACGATCTGTCGCCACTGGTCTCTGTATTTCTTCATGACTGTGGGGGACATTTAACCAGAGGGCAGGGGAGTGTGCAAGACCAGACGCGCGCGAAGCGCGCGGCGATAGCGCCGCGGGGCACGCAGACTTTACCGTCGCGCGCTGCCGGGTGCCCCGCGGTGCGCGGCAATGGAACCAGACGCGCGCGAAGCGCGCGGCGATAGCGCCGCGGGCATGCTCCTTGACTCCTTCCCGTTTTTCTCAATATATAGTCGCAAGGAGGAATCCCTTGTACAGGCCCGTAGACTCGAAGGTGAGCTTCCCCTCGATGGAGGAGAACGTGCTCTCCTTCTGGCAGGATAAGAAGATTTTCGAACAATCGCTCTCCCAGCGCGAGGGTGCAGAGGAGTTCGTCTTCTACGACGGCCCTCCGTTCGCCACCGGCCTGCCTCATTACGGGCATTTCGTTCCCAGCACGGTCAAGGACGCCATTCCCCGTTACCAGACCATGAAGGGCAAGCTGGTGGACCGTCGGTTCGGGTGGGACTGCCACGGCCTCCCCGTCGAGTTCGAGATGGAGAAGGAGCTCGGCATATCGGGGAAGAAGCAGATCGAGGAATACGGGGTGGCCAGGTTCAACGAGGCCTGCCGATCGATCGTGCTCCGCTACACCCGCGAATGGCGAAAGGTCATCACGCGCCTGGGCCGCTGGGTGGACTTCGACAACGACTACAAGACCATGGATCCCGATTACATGGAGTCGATCTGGTGGGTCCTCTCCGAGCTGTGGAAGAAAGGCCTGATGTACGAGGGCTACTACATCCTTCCGTACTGTCCGCGTTGCTCCACCGCGCTTTCCAACATGGAGGTGAACCTCGGCGGGTATATCGACGTGGCGGACCCCGCGATAACGGTCAAGTTCGCCGCTGACGGGGAGCCGGACACGTACTTCCTCGCGTGGACAACCACCCCATGGACTCTCCCTTCCAATTTGGGCCTTGCCCTGGGCGCCGACATTGCCTACGTCAAGGTGAAGGACGGGGAAGAGTTCTACATCATGGCGGAGGAGCGGCTGGCGTCCTACTACAAGGATCCCGCAGGATATGAAGTAGTAGCGCGCTACACGGGCAAGGAGCTCGCGGGGAAAGGCTACCGCCCGCTTTTCCCGTACTTCGCGAACCTGAAGGAAAAGGGCGCGTTCAAGACCTGGAACGGCGATTTTGTCACGACCGAGGACGGCACCGGCATCGTCCACATCGCGCCGGGATTCGGCGAGGACGACTACAATCTTCTGAAGAACACCGGCGTTCCCACAATCGTCCCCGTCGACGCGGAGGCGAAGTTCACCTCGGACGTCCCCGACTGGCAGGGGATCTTCGTGAAGGATGCCGACAAGTCCATCATCAAGAGGCTCAAGGAGCTGCGGCTGCTCGTGAAGCAGGAGCAGTACACGCACGCCTATCCCCACTGCTGGCGCTGNNAATGGCTGGAAGGCGCGCGCGATTGGGCCATTTCGCGTAGCCGCTATTGGGGCAACCCGATCCCGGTCTGGCGATGCGACACCTGCAAGGCCGAGGAGTGCATCGGCTCGCGGGCGGAGCTGGAGAAGAAGTCCGGCGCGAAGGTGACGGACCTGCACAAGCATTTCATCGACGACCTCACGTGGAAGTGCTCCTGCGGCGGCACGATGCACCGCATCCCGGACGTTCTCGACTGCTGGTTCGAGTCCGGCTCGATGCCCTACGGGCAGAANNGTTCGAGAACCGGGAGAGGTTCGAAGCGCACTTCCCCGCGGATTTCATCTCGGAATCCATCGACCAGACGCGGGGCTGGTTCTACTCCCTCGTGGTACTGGGGGCGGCGCTCTTCGACAAGCCGGCCTTCCGCAACGTGATCGTGAGCGGGCTCATCCTGGACTCGGAAGGGAAGAAGATGTCCAAGTCCGCCCGCAACTACACCGATCCCATGAAGGTGATAGAGGCGTACGGCGCCGACGCCATGCGGCTTTTCCTCCTGGATTCGGCTGTCTTGAAGGGCGAGGACCTGAAGTTCTCCGAGGCGGGGGTCAAGGAGGTGGTGAAGAACGTCATCATCCCCCTGTGGAACGCGTACAGCTTCTTCGTCACCTACGCGAACATCGACAAGGTCACGGTGGCCGCCCCCGCGGGTGCGCCCTCCAACCAGCTGGATCGCTGGATCCTCTCCGAAGCGGAGCGCATGGTCCTTTCGATCACCGAGCAGATGGATCGCTACGATCTGCAGCGCGCGGTGGACGTATTCATCGACTTCATCGACCTGCTGAACAACTGGTACATCCGAAGGTCGCGCCGGCGGTTCTGGAGATCGGGCAATGACACCGACAAACAGGAGGCTTACCAGTCCCTGTACACGGCGCTCACGAAGCTGATCCTCTGCGCCGCGCCCTTCATCCCGTTCATCACGGAGGAGATCTACTCCAACCTCCGCACCCCCGAGATGCCTGTCTCCATCCATCTCTGCGACTTCCCCGTCTACGACGCCTCCCGCAGGGACGTGGACCTCGAGCGGCGGATGAAGGTGACGATGAAGACGGTGAGCATGGGCCGCAGCCTGAGGACCGATTATGCGCTGAAGATCCGCCAGCCCCTCCTTGCGCTGCATATCGTGACGCGGGATCCCGACGAGAGGCGCATCCTTTCGGAGATGGAAGAGCTCGTCAAGGACGAGCTGAACGTCAAGAAGGTGATCTTCCGGGAGAACGAGGACGAGCTCGTCGAATACAAGGCCAAGGCGAACTTCCGCACCCTGGGCAAGCTCCTGGGCAAGGACATGAAGGCAGCCGCGGCGCGTATCGAGACGCTCGTTCTATCGGAGATCCACACGCTGCTTGCCGGCAAGGGAGTGGAGCTCACCGTGGCCGGAAAGACATTTACGCTCACCTCGGAAGGCGTGGAGATCCAGAGGATCGAAAAGCAGAACCTCAAGGTGATCAACGACGGCTCCCTCACCGTGGCGCTGGATCCCGAGCTCACCCCCGAGCTGATCGAGGAAGGGCTCGTGCGGGACCTCGTTCGTGGGATCCAGAACCTCCGCAAGGACAGCGGGCTTGCCGTGACGGACCGCATCACGCTGACGCTCTCGGGATCGGAGGCCCTGCGCATTGCGGCCGAGCATCATCGGGAGCATCTCATGTCGGAAACGCTTGCCGTGTCGTGGACGTGGGGTACTGCGGCTGACGCGGCTGAAATCGAATGCGGGGAGGAGACATGCGCCGTTTCGCTCAAAAAGGTCTGATCGTCGCCTGCGCCGGGCTCATCCTCGCATCGTGTGCGACAGTGCCCGAGCGCCGTTCCGCCGAATGGCTCGGCGTGCTCCCCGCGGACGCCACGCTCTACGCCTCCCTGGGCGTCAGCGGTTCCGCCGCGTTCCTGAAGAAGCAGATCGCTGCAGCGGGCCCCGGGCTCCAGGACGTGAGCTCCCTCATCGACATGACGCGCAGGCTCGTGCTCTCCGTGACGATCACCAAAGGCGCTCCCACGCAGTTCGCCGTGGTCGCCCTGGGGGGGTACCCGTCGGGCATCATCGGCATGCGCCTGGGCGGCAACAAAGAGTGGAAGCAGCAGTCGAGCCCTGCCGGCACCTACTGGCAGTGGGCGAAGGCGGGGCTGCAGATGAGCATCCCCAATGACGGCATCCTCCTTGCAGCCAACGGCGACGTCGAGCCGCTTCTGACCCGCTGGAAATCCCCTCTCGCACTTGCCGTACCGCCCGACGTGGCCGACGACATGGAGAAGGCTGATCTCGTCGTGTACATGCCCGAGCTCCCCGGCGGGATGCTTGAGAGCGCTGCGCAGAAGGGGATGCGGATCCCCATCAAGGAGGTCTGGCTGAAGGCCGTGAAGACGCAGGCCGGCTACGACGTCTCTGGTACGGCGAACACGGGCTCGGAGCAGGAGGCCAAGCTCTTCACCCTCGTGATGCGCCTCGGAATCGTTGCATGGATGAAGACCCAGAACGTTCCGAATGCCTCCGAGCGGCTGAAGTCGATCAGCGTGGCGCCCAACGGTGTCCAGGTGAAGCTGACGGGGCTGCACCTCACCGAGGATGAGGTCGTGCCCCTGTTCACGTCCCTCCTGCGCGGGCTTGCTCCGCAGGAGCCCGGGCTAACTCCGGCAGAGCCGGCGCCGGCGGATCAGGCCCCCGCGGATCAGGCACCAGCAGGGGCGTCGGAGGCTCCGGCGGAATGAGCGACACGGTCATCGTTCTGGACTACGGGGCGGGCAACCTGAAGAGCGTGGAGAATGCGCTGGCGCATCTCGGCGCCCGGTGCAGGGTGACGAGTGACCCTTCGGACCTGAACGATGCGCGCTCCGTGATCTTCCCCGGCGACGGCGAGGCGGCAGCCTCGATGGCCGAGCTCACCCGTACGGGCCTCGGACCGGCTCTTCGCGCCTACGTGGCGTCGGGGCGGAAGCTGCTGGGGATCTGCATCGGCGCCCAGGTGATATTCGACAGGTCGGAGGAACGGGACACGGAGTGTCTGCACATCGTCTCCGGCACCGTGAAGCTTATCCACTCGGCGCGGGGCATCAAGGTCCCCCACATGGGCTGGAACCCCGTTCACTTCACCGTGCGCCATCCTGTTTTTCGCGGGATCCCCCAGGACTCCTCGCTGTACTTCGTGCATTCCTATTATCCCGCTCCCGCGGACCCCGCGCTCGTTGCCGGGACAACGGAGCACGGGTCGGTGTTCGCGGCGTGCATCGCGGCGGGAAACCTCCTTGCGTTCCAGTGCCACATCGAGAAGTCCGGGCCCGTCGGGCTGCGCCTGCTCGACAATTTCCTTTCCTGGGACGGGAAATGGGATGCGGGGAGGCAATCGGATGCTTGAGAAGCGCGTCATCGTATGCCTCGACGTGAAGGACGGGAGGACGACCAAGGGGATAAAGTTCAAGGACAACGCCGACATCGGTGACCCGGTGGCCATGGCGAAAGCCTATTACGAGCAGGGCGTGGACGAGCTCGTGTTCTACGACATCACCGCNNTCCGTGCGTTCCCCCGACATCATCACCGGCGGGGCCTCGCTCTTCGGGAGCCAGTGCATCGTGCTCGGCATGGACGTGGCCCGTGACCCGTCGAAGCCCTCCGGCTACGGAGTCGTCATCGACGGCGGTCGCACCCCGACGGGGCTGGACGCGCTGGAATGGGCGCTGAAGGCGCAATCACTCGGCGCGGGGGAGATCGTCCTCAACTCCATCGATGCGGACGGCACGAAGGAGGGCTACGAGCTCACCGTCACCGGCATCATCTCCCGGGCGGTGACGATACCTGTGGTCGCCTCGGGAGGGGCGGGGAAGCCCGAGCATCTGCTGACGGTCTTCCGCGACGCGGATGCCGACGCCGCTCTGGTTGCCTCGATGGTGCACTATGGCACCTCGAGCATCGCCGAGATAAAGTCGTTCCTCGCCTCTAATGGCGTGCGGGTGCGTCGGACGTGAAATGCCAGGACGCAGCGCAGAGGCGGACCTGTTGTCACTCACGGGGATTGTCGCTATATTTGATGAAACAGCAGAGTGAATCACCTCTTTTCGCAGGGGTCAGGAGTCCAGGGGATGCCCACATACGAATATAAGTGCACCAAGTGCGGCCATAGATTCGAAGCCATTCAGAGCATCACGGCAGACCCTCTCGAGCACTGCCCCAAGTGCAAAGCACCGGTGCGCCGTGTGATCAACGGCGGCATGGGCATCATTTTCAAGGGGAGCGGCTTCTATTCTACCGACAACAAGCGGGGATCCGCCCTCACGGGCAGCACCGGTAGCTCGCGGGACAAGGAGAAGTCCGCGGAGAAACCGAAGGAAACCTCGGCCGATACGGCGAAATCGACCACCCCTTCCGCGGAGAAGACTCCGGCCTCCTGACCCTCACAGTGAAACGGGCTCTGTCGTCCTGAGGGCTTCCAGGAGCAGCTCTTCCACGTTCAAATGGGCGTAGGAGAGCTTCATCTTGCGCACCTCCGGGTGGATGAGCGGGTGCAGCGGTGAAAAAAGCACACAGCAATCGGCGTAGGGGAGATTGGACGTCTCGAAGGTGTCGATCCTTTTGGCGATGTCGATGATCTCTTCCTTGTTCATCCCGACGAGGGGCCGGAACACCGGGAGATCCGTGAGGGATCCGGTGAAATGCATGCTCTCAACGGTCTGGCTCGCCACCTGACCGAGGCTCTCTCCCGTCACCAGGCACATCGCCCCGGTCTTCTCCGCGAGCAGCGTGGCGAAGCGCATCATGCACGCGCGCAGGAGCAGCGTCACCTCCTCGTCCTTCGACGTCTCCTTGATCCGCGCGAGCACCGGCGTGAAGTTTACGACGTGCAGCGTGATCCCCGGCGCCCAGGTGGCGAGGGTGCGGGCGAGGACTTCCACCTTCTCCCGTGCCTTTTCCGACGTGAAAGGCGCGGAGTGGAAATAGACGGCGTCGATGGACATTCCCCTCTTTGCCATCATCCATCCCGCCACCGGGGAGTCGATTCCTCCCGAGAGAAGCAGGAGGCCTTTGCCGGAGCTCCCGTTGGGGAGACCATATGGCCCGCTCTTCGAGGGTCCGTAGAGGTAGGCATGCTCGCGGATCTCCACGTTGAGGACCCAATCCGGCTCGTGCACGTCGACGGTCAAACCGGGGAATTTGCCCAGAAGGGTGTCGCCGATCGCGCAGGCGATCTCATAGGAGGTCAGAGGGAAACCCTTGTCCGCCCTGCGCACCTCCGCCTTGAACTTCGATCCCTTCCCTGCGGCGATATAGCTCTCAGCGAGCCCGATGGCGGCAGCCGTGACGGCCACCATGTCCCTGTCCACGCTCAGCGCTTCGCAGAACGAAACGATACCGAACGTGCGGCCGAGGGCGTCGGCCACGGCCTCCCTGTCCTCCTCCTGGCAGCGGACGAACACCCTGTGAAAGGTTTCGTAGACGGCGAACTGCAGGGAGGGGAGCTTGGCGTGAATCGAGTCTTTCAGGCTCTTCACGAAGGCGCCCCTATTGCGTTTCTTCAGGGCGATCTCTCCGTACTTGATGAGGAACAATCTTTCACTCATGATTTGTGGCCCCGCGATACGGAGACGAGGGGAAGAACCGCTTCCCTCAGCATGGAGAGGAACCCTGAGATCTCCTCCCGGGTCGTGCCGTGCCCCGTGGAGATCCTCACCGCTGAAAGCGCGTTCTCCGGGGACATGCCCATTGCCTCGGGCACCCGGGTGCGGTCCTTCTTCTTCGACGAACAGGCCGAGCCCGTGCCGATGAAGAACCCCCGGGACTCGGCGGTGCGCACGACCACTTCAGCGGGGAGCGGCGGGAAGCCGGCGGAAACGATGTAGGGCGAGTACCTGCCTGCTGCGGCCGCATCCCGTGCCATGGGGAATACCCATCCACCGGGGAGCGCGCGCACCCCTTCGAGCAGCAGCTTTTCGTTTTCCCGGGCGACGGAGAGGGAGGCGCTCATCGATGCGAGGCGCCGTTCGAGTGCCACGGTCATGGCGCAGATCCCCGGAAGGTTCTCCGTGCCCGGCCTCCTGCCCGCCTCCTGGCCGCCACCGACGGAAAGAAAACCGGGCGCCGACGCGTTGCGGAGGTACAGGGCGCCGATCCCGCGAGGCGCACCGATCTTGTGGCCGCTGAAGGACGCCGCATCCACCCCCAGTTCCTTCAAGGAGAAGGGGATCTTGCCGAGGGCCTGTACGGCGTCGGTATGGAAGAGGATCCTTCGCCCCCTGCCGCTTCCGAACTCGCGCACGGCGCGAACGATCTCCGCGACGTCCTGGATCGCTCCCGTCTCATTGTTCACCAGCATCACGGAGACGAGGACCGTGTCGTCGTCCAGGGCGTCGACAATGGCTTGCGGGTCCACCCGGCCGTCCGCTCGCGGCTTGACGATGGTGGAGGCGATCCCGTGGCCCTGGAGCGACTTCACCTGCTCGTACACCGAAGCGTGCTCGATCTCCGTTATGACGATGCGCGCCTTTTGCCGCTCCACCCCCCCAAGGCGGTGCCTGTCCAGTGTGGAGAGGAGGAGCGCCGTGTTGGACTCTGTCCCTCCCGACGTGAAGAATATCTCCCGGGGCTCGACGCCCAGGAGCAGGGCAAAACGCCCGCGGGCCTGTTCGAGCTTTTCTCCGGCTTCCCGGCCGGCGGAATGCGGTGAGGAGGGATTTGCGAAGAAGCGCAGGCCGACGGCGCGCGCCTCGTCGAGCGCTTCGGGCTCCGGAGGGGCCGAGGCGGCCCAGTCGAGATACGCCTGAGACTGTGCGCCAGCGGAACCTTGCAACGATCGACTCCTCTCGGTAGAATCTCATGGAAAATACAGAAGCCCATGGAAAAAAACAAGACAGCAGTGAAGGACAGCATCGTGCAAAGAGCCCGCATCCTCAAGGTGTGCGGACATCCCATTCGATTGAAGCTCCTCCGCGCCATCCAGAGCAGCGAGCCGTGCGTCTCCGATCTGTGGCATTGCGTCGGCGAATCCCAACCTGTGGTCTCCCAGCACCTCGCCGTGCTGAAGAGGGAGCACATCGTCGCCTCCCGTGTCGTGGGAAACAGGCGGATCTACTCCATCACCGATCCCTGGGTGGAGGAGCTTATCGCCCGTCTTCCGTAACCGGCAGCCCCCTATGGCACGAAGATCCTGACAAAGTCGATCACCGTCGTGAGGAATGCTATCAGGGCTGCCACGAACCCGGTGACGACCGTAATGTTCCCGAAGGTGATCTGCGTCGTGGTCCACGAGTTGGGGTCCACCATGATGACAGTCCCCGGAGTCACCGCCGCGGTGAGGTCCGTGTGCGTCCGCACCCCGTTGCGGTCGACGAAGTAGATGCCGTTCGGGTCACCCGTCAGGGGGTTGATCCCCCCCGAGGCGATGATGTAGTCGCCCACCTTCATGCCGGGATCGTAGGGAAACTTTCCGGGAGTGATGACCGTTCCCGCAACGAACACCTGTGTGACGATCGGGATGCTCACCGTGTCCCCCGGCTCCAGGGGGATGTCCCTGGTCGGGTCCTTGGTGGACCACAGCGCGTCGACGTCCACCGTCGTGCGCACCCCGGTGCTCTTGCGGATGACGTAGCTCTCCTTGGCCCGCGCGTACGGCGTGGGGCCGCCGAGGGTCTCCAGGACCGACAGGAGGGATATCCCGGGGCTGAAGGGGATGTTCACCGCCACGGGGGTCACGGGGATGGGAACGGGCTTGTCGGGTGCGATGGGCGCGCCGAATACCGCCCCTGAGACCATGATCATGTCGCCGTTTTCCACGCGGGCAGGGATCCTCACCCTGTCGCCGTCGGAGAGCACGAGCCCGCCGTCGGTGGCGAGGTCCACGATCTTCTGCGAGTTCAGCCCGTCGGGCTGGAACTGCACGACGGCGATCTTGCCCAGATTGGCGTCGGGGAGTGTGTTCCCCGCGTATCCCAGCAGGGCGCGGAGGTTTTCACCCGGTATGAGCTCGAAGGATCCGGGGTACCTCACCTGGCCGCTGAGCGTGACGGTCACCTGCGCCTGCGGGACGAATATCTTGTCCCCCGGTTCCAGGAACGGGTTCTCCTCGCTCTGGCCGTCGTTCGAATAGCGCTGGAGGTCGACGGTCATCCTCGTGACCCCCCGCAGGAGGGAGATCTGGCGGTAGGTGGCGCCGGGAACCCGGCGGCCCGCGGCCACGATGGCGTCGGAAACACGCGTCAACGCCGTGACGGTGATCATGCCGGGAGTCTGCACGCCGCCGAACACGGCAACGTCGAAGCGGGCGGGGGACTGCAGCGTCAGGCTGACGAAGTCCGCGAGGGGCAGCAGCTTCTTCATCCTTCCTATGATCATCGTGCGCAGGTCCGCGAAATACATCCCCTTGACGTTGATCGTGTCCATGTAGGGGACCTGCAGGTCGTAGTTCTCCTGGAGGAAGAGCGTGTAGTTGGTGATGCCGCCCTGAGTCACGGAGAGCTGATAGATGTCGCCCGGTGTGACCCGGTAGCGCGTGGTGCTCATGATCCGCTGCGTGATCTGCGCGAGGTCGCCGCCCTGGAAGGAGGCGCCTGCCGCGCCGCTGGAGCCGAATCCGGCGGGTTGGCTGGCGGTCTGCTGAACGGCCGGCGCTGCGGACCCCGCCGTCACTCCGGTGGCGGGACCGGTCCCCTGCCCAGCCGCCTGGGCGGAGCACAGCACAGCCCCGAACGTCAGGAGCACCGTCAAAGTGAGCAACCGCTTCATGGCCGGCATACTATGCCCATCGCACAGCAGAGTCAAGTTTCCCCGCGCCCGCATGCCCGCGTGCCCACAGGGCCGCGCTTGCCTCCGCGATAGGAACGACGGTATCCTCCCGGGTATGCACGAGTGGGCGCTGGCTGATTCAGTCATCGAGGCGACCTCCGCGGCGCTCGGCGAGCGCCCTCCCGCGAGCCTGCGCTCGGTGATCGTCGTGATCGGAGAGCTGCAGGCCATCGACCGCGAGATCTTCGACTTCGCCCTGAAGACCCTCCTGGAGGAGCGGCCCTTCGCCCATGCGGTCTACACCCTCGAGACGGAGCCGGCGACGTTCCTCTGCACGTCATGCGGCGCGGAATGGGGCCTTCGCGATACGCGCGGCCTTACCGACGAAGCGCGCGAGGCCATCCATTTCCTGCCCGAGGTCGGCCATGCTTTCATACGCTGCCCCGCCTGCGGAAGCCCCGACTACCGCGTGAAGAACGGAAGGGGAGTACACATCAAGAGCATCAGCGTCGACGAAGGGGGAGCCGGGGTATGATCGATCCCCGTGGCTCGGTCGTGGCGCGGCGGCTTTCCGGCATCGCCCGCGTGGTGGGTTTCTGCTCGGCAAAAGGCGGAGTCGGCAAAACGACGTGTACTGCCGTGGCCGGGGTCGTGCTTGTCCGCCAGGGTGCGAGGGTCGGCATCCTCGACCTCGACCTCCAGGGCGCATCGACGCACATCCTCCTCGGGGTTGAGCCGCGGATGCCTGAAGAGGACAGGGGCATCGTGCCGTTGACCGTCGAGGCTCGGCTCACCCTGATGAGCGCCGCGGTGTTCGCCGGAAACCGCGGGCTTGCCCTCCGAGGTCCCGAGGTGTCCGACGCGCTCCTGGAGATGCTCGCAATCACCCAATGGGGCACCCTGGACTACCTCCTCATCGACATGCCCCCAGGGATCGGTGAAGAGGTGCTCGACCTCGCCCGTCTCATCCCGCGCATCCAGGCGGTGGTCGTCTCCACGCCCGCAGCCATTTCCGTGGCGGTGGTGGAGAGGCTTCTCGGCGTTTTGAAGGAGATGCGCGTCAGCGTGCCCGGCCTCATTGCGAACGCAGTCCGAGGCTCGGCTGAAACCGTGAGGGAGCTCGCCATGCGGGCAGGCGTTCCTTATGCCGGGGAGATCCCGTACGACGACGGCCTGGAAGCGGCAACGGGGTCACCGGAGAGCCTTGCCGGAACCGAGGTCGCCCGCGCGATGGAGGAATCACTCGGGCGCATCCGCTTTACGTAGCGCTGTGCCCCGGGCGTCTCTGCGCATGAGCGCGAATCCACCGCGCAATAGGCCATGGGACGTAGAGCAAAGCGAACACGGCGATCGCCACGATCTCAAGCCCGATGACGTAGCGCGGAGACGGGCCGAAGATGGCTGCAAACACGCTAACGATGTCGCGGGATGCGGCGAAGCTGAGGGGCGCCCGTGTCGAATCCCTGCTGACGGCGGAGACGCGCACGGAGGAGGTCCCTTCGCGCATCCATGCGTCACCCGATGCCATGAAGGTCCTGTCGAGCATCGACGTCCCGTCCGGGGATTTCATGCGCACACCGT
>PLNO01000222.1 GCA_003141795.1 Spirochaetaceae bacterium
TCGGCGACGGCGCCGTCGATGATGCGGTGATCGGAAGACAGAGGTGCGATCAGCGCCCCGGCCGTGGAGATGAAGCCATCCACCACCACCGGCTTTTTCAGGGCGGCCGCCCCCAGGATCAGCCCGGCGATGCCGCCGATCTCGAAACCCCCGACCTTGGAGAGGACGTCGATCGGGTCGGACCGATCGGGACCATTGACGGAAAGGCTCTGCTCGATGACGCGGACCTTCAGCGCCATGCGCGTATCGTCGATTCCCGTACCGTGCCCCACGATACTCGAAACGCTTGTCCCCGTCACGAGGGCCGCGATGGCGGTGGATGGTGTGGTGTTGCCGATCCCCATGTCTCCCGTGCCGATCATGCGCACCCCCGAGCCGACCATGCTGCGCGCAATTGCAATGCCTTTCTCGATGCACGACACCGCATCCCCCCTGGTCATGGCCGGGCCCTTTGCCATATTGCGGGTTCCCGGTCCCATCTTCGCGTCGATCAGGGCGCCGCTGGCCGCCAGGTCGGAGAGGTCCGCCTTGCAGCCCATGTCGACGAGGCGGATGTCGATCCCCGCGTGCCGGCACAGCACGTTGATGCCGGCGTGACCCGAGGCGAATCCATGCACCATCTGGCCGGTGACCTCGGAGGGATACGCGCTGACCCCTTCCTCGGCGACTCCGTGGTCTCCCGCCATCACTACGATCATCTTTTTTGACAGATCCATCGAATCGAACCCTGTGATCCCCGCGACCTTTTCCCCCAGATCGAGGAGCCTGCCGAGCGCGCGCCGGGGCATGATGAGCTGCTCGATGCGCCGGGTTGCCCTGTCCCTGGAGTCCGCATCGATCCGCGGAACGCGCACTGAAATCGAATCGTTCATGATCGCCTCTCTTGTCACTTCAGGCGCAGCGCGATGCCGCTCGTCATGAGATACACGGCATCCGCTGCGCGCGCGATTTCCTGGTTTGCCCTGCCGGCGCAATCGCGAAAGCGCCGGGCGAGCTGATTGTCGGGCACGATGCCCGAGCCCACCTCGTTCGTTATGAGGATCGTCGCGGCGGGGGAGGCACGCGCCCGTGCCGCAAGGCCCGCCGCCGCCTGGCGTGCATCATCCTCCCCGAAATCGTCGCGGGCACAGACGAGGTTGGAGATCCACAGCGTGATGCAGTCGAGCACGACCGTGCGGGAGCTTTGCAGCGCGGTTCCGAGTGACTCGATGACCGCCAGCGGCTCTTCGATCAATCCCCACTCGGGCGGACGGCTTCTCTTGTGCCGCTCGATGCGGTCCCGCATCTCATCGTCATACGCCTGTGCGGTGGCCATAAAGGTTCTTGGCCCCTCGAAGCCACCCGCAAGCTCGAGCGCGTAGCCGGACTTCCCGCTTCTGCATCCGCCCGTTACCAGGATCAGCATGCCGTCACCCTCCCGCACCCTGAGAGAAATACGTGGTCAGCGGCTCTATGGAATCAAGGAAATCCTGCAGCGCGAACACCTCCAGGCAGAGGCTTTTCGCGTACCGCTCGCGACGCAGTGTCTCCGCTATCATCTTCAAAGTGTCCGGAGCCAGGTGCGCGAGGGACACGTGATCTTTTCCCTCGCGCACCCCATGGAGATGCACCATGCGTACCCGGGGCGCAAATGCCCTGAAGAACGCCGGTACGTCCTTTCCACCGAGGAGCAGGTGTCCGATGTCGATGCAGACGGAAAAATCCAGATCGGCAATGATGTCGGCGATCTCCCTCAAGTCCCACGCAAGGGTCTCGATGCAGAACATGTCATGGGGGGGCGCGATCAGTGCAAGTGAGTCGCGCACCCGTGCTTTCCAGTGGGCAGACTCCGATGTGTCGTCTTTCAGAACGTGTAGGGTGTAGCTGAGGGGATCCAATGGGCGGGTCAACTCGACGATGTGGGCAACCGTTTCCAGTGAGTCCTTGCGGAAACGCTCGTCGGCGGAGACGACATCGACGTCCAGTGGGAGATGGACGTTGAATCTCATTCCGGACTTTTCAGCGATCCGTGCGAAGCGCCGGACATCCGCCTTTGACGGCAGATTCGAGTACCCCTTTCCTTCGAAGAGGATGAGCTCCATCTCATCGGCCAGACCCCGCACCCTTTTCAGGTTGCGCCTGATATCCGCGGGATAGAGGTACGAGGTGACCCCGAAGGAAAAGGGAAAGAAACCTTTCACGGAAGGGATCCTGCTCGTGGACGGCACGGATTTCCTCATCGATACAGCTCGGGGTAGGCGGTCCTTGCCAGCCATGCTATCGCGTCCGCGATGTACTGCGAGGTGGTGTCCTTCAGGCTCTCGGGAATGGTGTACACGTGTCCCTCCTTCACCGCCTTCAAGCCCCGCAGCACCGGGTCGCGGAGAAATTGCCTCTCGAAGGGCTCGGATGCCCGGCCGTTCCCGTACATCCCCCCGGAGAGCATGAGGATGTCGAAATCGATCGTCAGAAGCTTTTCCGTTGAAAGGGGCACCTGGCTCCATTTGTCCGTGGAGAATTGAGACGCTGCGTTTATCAGCCCGGCGCGACGCACCACCTCGTCCCACGAGCTCCCCCGCCCCTGCGCTCCCCCCCACGACGCATAGTCGAGAACGCGAAGGCGTTTCGCCTCGGGAACCGTTGCCACCTTCTGTTCCACCAGTCGGACCTTGCGGCGCATTTCTTCCACGACGGCAGCCCCCCTCTCTGCCTCTCCCGTCATCGCCGCAAGCCTGCCGATCTTCTGCGCGATCTCTTCGACGGTGGCTCCGGTGGACATCATGTAAACGGGAACTCCGGCCTTCCGCAGGAGCAAAACCTGCGTGCTGTCGTTCCACGGAGCCACGAGAAGGAGATCCGGCCTCAGCGAGATGACCTTTTCCACGTTCAGCGTGAGCTTTTCGGGGATATCCGCCGCGAGATCGACCACGTTGGAGAGCACCCTGTCCATGGCAAAAGTCGTGATTCCCACCAGACGGGACTTCTCCACGAGGGAGAGCAGCATCTCGTCCGTCGGGAGCGTGAGCGAAACGATCCTCTGCGGCTTCGCTGCAAGCGTCAGGGCAATGCCCTGGTCATCCGTGACGGTGAGGGGAAACCCCGACCGATCAACGGCGGCTGCGGGCGCCGCGCTGAGAAGGGCGGTGCCGATCAGCATGATGCAGAGGAATCGGGAACAACCGGTCATTGGCCGCTCCCGATCACCGGCTCGAATCTCCCGATCGCTTTTTTAAGCGCCGGCACCGCAAACAGCGCCGCACTAAGATCCATGGTCGCACGCTGCCTCGCAGCTTTGACTTTGGCCGCGATCGGCACACACCTTTCCCCGGCGCGTTCCGCATCCGGCGCGGTCCTTTCAAGCAACTCGAGGGCGCTAAAGGCGAGCTCGCCCCATGCGTCGCTGATCTGGATGAGCTGCTGCTTCGTCACGTCCATGTCGGTCCTTTCTGTCGGTGCCCCGGCCGATGCTGGAGCGCGGCGTAAACACAGCAGCTAGTTACCGCTGCCGACCTGCACGGCCGTCGGTACCGAAGCCGACGGATTGAAGTCATACACTCCGGGTGCAGTAGTCGTAGTAGAGCTTCCTACTGCGATGTAGCCGATGTTATTGTAAAAATAGATAGAGCCTGTAGCGTTCTGATTCGTCGAGACGAAGCTTGTCGAACTCACAGTATGAGCGCTAGGGCTGTACGTGTAGACCTTGCCCGTGTACGTGTCTGTCATGTACAGATTGGTCGGACCGAAAGCGAGGCCAGCTACTACTGAAGAGACCGACACGGGGCTGTACGGTTCAGCGGCACCGCTCGTGTCAAAGACGTAGAGCTTGCTCGTCGAGTAGTTCGTGTAACCGACATATACAAAGCCGTCTTTGGTGGCGATATCCACGCCTCCCAAGTTACTTCCCATCTCGGTTTTCGCTGGAGTGCCGCTGACAGAGAGACCGGTAACAAGATACGAGTTCGTGTAAGAGGTGGTCACAAGGTCGCCGGTGGAAAGGTAGAGAAGCCTGGATACATCCAATGATCCAAGAACCTCAGAGATCGACGGAGTCGCGATACTGGTATTGATGAAGTCGATCGAGCCGGTATTGGCGTACGTGATGTTCCCAACGAACACACCGCTGTTCCCTTTGTACGTTCCCGAAGCGAGCGCGGTGGTTCCCAAAACCGAAGCCGTGAACGTCGTTGTCGACAGCGTGTCGGTCGATGGATCGATCTGGAGCACTTGGTTGGCGTAGTTGTAAGGGGATTGTACTGTGCCATTATCTGCAACATAGATCTTTCCGTCCGGGCCTACGATGATCTGCTGGAGATAGAAGCCCGTAGCATCTGTCCCGGTGATCGGTCCGGTGAGCCCCGCGCTCGGGTTCGACGGATTGAAGGTGTATACACCGCCCGTAGATCCGTAATTAGCCACCGACACATACGCCTTCGTTGCGCTGTAGAACGCGATGTACTGTGCGCTTACATTGGCAAGCGGCGTCACCGTCGGCGTACTTGTTGGGGGCGTGCAGCCCGCGAGCGCGCCAAGCGCGAGTGCCATGCAGAGAATCGCTATCCCTGCCCTGCTAGAATTGTGAACCATCATATCCCCCTTTGACTAGAAGCTGGCCGTGAGGCCGATGCGTATCGATGTATTCGGCATCGGATAGCCGCTGATGATCTGGTACTGAGCGCCGAACAGGTTGTCGACGGAAAGGAATGCACTCCATCCCTTTGCAATTAACTCTTTCACGAACGCATCCACCACGAAGACGTCGGGCAGGTACTGGGCGTTCGCGACGGCGAGGTACCGCAGGCTCTGGTATCTCCCCGTCACCGACCACGAGAAGCCGTCGTTGGCGTATCCGAGGGTCGCGTTGAGCGTATGCACAGGCGTCATGGGGAGGCGTTTATCGTCGGCAAGAGTCATGCCCTGGTCGAGGGTGTACGAGTACAGGAACGTATAGCTGACCGTTGCGGTGAATCGGTCGAGGAAGTCGAGCTTCAGCTCCTGCTCGATGCCCGGATAGAGGGCGGCGCCGAAGTTCGTCGGCCTCCAGATGCCATCTGTCCCGGTCTGCCAGAGAATCACATCCTGCACGTAGCGCGCAAAGGCGAATGCGGTGTAGGAAATCCCCTGGGCCGCACGCTCGTACCCGACGTCGACGCTGTAGCCGGTCTCGGGCTGCAGATCGGGATTGCCCGCGACCCCGGAACTGCTCGGCCAGTACAGGTCTTCGAAGCTGGGCACGCGGTAGGAGCGGGAGAGGTTGGCCTTCAGGGAATCCGTGTCGGAAAGCTTGTACGACACCCCGAGGGAGCCGCTGAGCGCGCCGGGCGCGAAGTCGGAGTAGTAGTCGTATCGGACGGAGGGATAGAGGGAAAAAGACCCCAGATCGATGATGGGCGCGAGGAACGCTCCCGCGGAGAGTCTCTGGGGCGTGCCAAAATCAGTGCTCAGACCGCGGTTGTAATCGGAGGAGATCCCATAGACGAATGTCAGCGCATCGGAGGCGTACGCCTTCTGCTGGAGATCCACGCCCGCGGTAAAGAGCTGGGAATCAGAATCGTCCGTCGGTGTATCAGTGTTGGCATATCCGACGTCCGCGTACTCGGCGTGCGCCGTTGCATCGAGGCTGAGAGCGTCGGAGAAAAATCTATCCGTGGAAAACTTGACCACCGCTGTTCCCCGTGCGTCGGTCTGGCTCGCATTGAGGGTGGGAGCGCTGAGCGGACCGGGCACGCCGTTCTGCTGGTAGGCGCCCGTGAAGCCCGCGTCCAACGAGCCGCCGAGGAGGGGAAGGTTGATCCCGGCGGCGCCATTCCCTGCCAGGAGCCCCGCGTTTTGGCTGCCGCGCACCTCGTCGCTGGAATCAATGAATGTGTAGTTGTTGGCCGCCCGAGTGAATCCGCCCGATGCGCGTAGAACCACATCCCCAATGGCTGGAGCAACGGAAAACGAGGCCTTCTGCGAATCGACAAGGCTGGTGAAGTCCGGCCCGCTCTGTGTTTTGCTGCTCCCGTAGCCGTCCACATGGCTTGCGGGGAGAAAGCTGCCGTTTTCCACGGAGATCGTGAGAGGGGCCTTCTTCTTTTTCGTGATGATGTTGATGACTCCCCCCACGGCGTCGCTGCCGTACAGCGCGCTCGCCCCGGAACGGAGTATCTCGATGTGGTCGATGGAATCGGCGGGAATCGTCGACAGGTCGGTGAAGCCGCTCATCGCCGTGCTCACCCTGACCCCGTCGACGAGCACGAGCACCTGGCTCGACGTGGATCCCCGGATCGTCGCCGTCTTCTGGGCCCCGGCCGGACCGAAGTCCGATATCGTCACCCCTGCGGTCGACTCGATGACCTCCGCGACCGTCTTCGCTCCACGCGCCTCTATCTCCGCGGAGGAGACGACCGTCACACTGCTGGGAACCTCGCTCGTCGGCTGCTCGACGCGAGTAGCGGTGACGGTTACCTCATCAAGAGTGCTCTCTGCTTCCTGCGCCAGGGTGGTGCAAGCCACGCTGAACAAGAAAAGAGCCACGATGCATCGCGTCTTCATGGTCGGGACCTCGATTCACGGAACCGGTTGTTCCCTCGAGGCCCCTGTTCGCGACACACGCAACGGTGTACGCCGCGCGAATTGAGAATGGGGGGAATGCGGAAGTGTGTATCATTCCGGTTCCTTTGCCTCGAAGGTCTCTTGTTTCCGGTCTGTATCCTGGCTCCCGGATCCCCTTGCTCGCGACGCCTTCTCGTGGCACCCCACAATGGCTGCAGCATCACGCATGTGGAGCGTTGCCGCTAGTCGCTACAATCCCCGGTCACAGTGGCGGGACCGCTGCGGATTCTCACCGCATTCCTTGCCCCGGAAACGTGAATGTCATTCGCGTGGTATCATGCGCCGACCGAAATGTCAAGGCTGTGGACTCTCTCCGCGGTCGGGGACCGACAGGCGCCACGGCCGCGAAGCTCACGGCTGCCCCCCCTCAGGACGCGGCTGCCTGCAGGCTGTACACCTCCTGCTCGCCCGAAATGCCCTTGAGAGACTCCATGCGCCGCGTGATCGAGGCCTGGTGACGGGAGAGCCTTTCGCCCGCCGCGGCGTCCTTGCGGACGGCAGCGGAAACGACGATGGCCCCGCCCCCAGCCGTGCCCTGGATGCGCGCGGCCATGTTCACCACCTGGCCGAAGTAGTCCAGCCTGTTGTTGAGGTTCACCATGATCGTGCTCCCCGCATGCAGCCCGATCTTCACGAGGATCTCGTCGCGCACCGCCTCGCCGCGTCTGTTGAACTCGGCGAAAGCCTTCTGGATGGCGAGGGCGGCAGTGACGCCGTCCACCGGTTTTTCGAAGGAGGCCATGACGGAATCTCCGATCGTCTTCACGATCACCCCGCCGTTCTGCTCCACACGGCGGAAGAGGATGTCGAAGTGGTCCCTGATGAGCGCGTACGCCCTGGAGTCGCCCAGGCGGTCGTAGAGCTCCGTTGACCCCTTGATGTCGGTGAACATGATGCAGACCTGCCCGACCCTGAGGCTTTCCCGCAGGGAGAGGGTTTCCGTTTCGAAGATCTCACGGAACAGCGGCACGTGGAGGCAGTCCATGCCGGAAACGAAGAGGACGGGAAGCCGGATCGCCTTGTTGCCGTGCGCTTCCACGATCCTGCGGGTCTGCTCGGCGAGGAATCGCTTGTTGAGCGAGTACAGGCGCGCGGCCGGCGTGAACGTGACCTCGACGTTCGCATCCAGGGTATTGCGGAAATCGAGATTGCAGAGCGGACAGTGGTCGCCTGCCGTTGCGTCGCTCAAATGGCGATGCGTTCCTGCCACGGCGTTGCACTCCGTGCAGTGGAAGTCCCAGTTGATATCGAGCACCCCGTCGCGGGCCAGGCGGATGAACGTCGCCAGAAGCCGGCTCCGATCAGCGGTCAACTGACCCGACACCTCGTACACGTTGATGCGCCACAGGTCCCTGTCCTGCGCCTTCTCGAACCAGCGCACCAGGGGGTCCCCCGGATAATGCGCTTCGGGATCCGAAGCTATTGCCTCCTTGACGGCCCGGGACAATGCGTTTCCTGCCATGACTCCTCCTTCTTGTCTTGGAAAATACTGAAGGGCCGTCACGGAAGCATCACGAACAGATAACAATTTGCCGCAGTGCAGCCGGCAGCGGGAGGGGGAGTCGCCACGTTTTCCGTCGCGGTATATACTCGGAGAAACCGAAAGAGGAGGAATGCCCGTGGCACAAGCAGGCGTTGGTGCGCTCACAACAGAGCTGCGCATATCATTATACCGCACGATGCTCCGCATCCGCGAGTTCGAGGACAGGGTGGCGGAGTCCTACCTCCGCGGCCTCACGGCGGGGTCGATGTTCCACCTCTCCGTGGGAGAGGAGGCGGTCGGTGCAGGCACCGGCTGCGCGCTGAAAGACGGAGACGTGTTCACCACCCATCACCGGGGGCACGGAATCTTTCTTGCCCGCGGCGCCGAGCCCTCGCGCATGTTCGCGGAGGTCTTCGGAAGGACCGAGGGCTACTGCGCCGGCAAGGGCGGCTCCATGCATATCGCGGACGCAAAGCTCGGACACATGGGGGCGAACGCCATCGTGGGCGCGAACATCCCCATCTCCCTGGGCGGCGGTTTTTCCATGAAGTACCAGAAGACCGGGGGCGTGAGCGTCGCATTCTTCGGCGACGGCGCCCTCAACCAGGGCGTGCTCTACGAATCCATGAACATGGCCGCCCTCTGGAAGCTCCCCGTCGTCTTTGCCGTGGTGAACAACCAGTACGGCATGGGAACGCGCATCGACCATGCGTCGGCCTGTCTGAAGTTCGTCGAGCGCGCAGAAAGCTTCGGGGTAAAGGGCGTCGAGGTGGACGGCATGGACGTCGAGGCCGTCTTCGCCGCAGCCCGTGACCTCTTCGCGTTCAGCCGTGAAGGCGGCGGCCCCGGTTTCCTCATCGCCAACTGCTACCGCTTCTACGGCCACGGCCGCAAGGACCCCAGCCCGTACCGTGACAAGAGCGAAGAGCTGGCGTGGAAGCAGAAGGACCCGCTGGAGGCGCAGAAGAAGCGCCTGATCGCGGCGGTCCTTCTGGACGAGGCCGGAGCGAAATCCATGACAGAAGCGGTCGCGAAAGAGATGGACGAGGCGGTGGCTAAAGCGGCGGCAGGGCATGTACCGGGGCCCGAAGAGCTGTTCACCGACGTGTACGCGGAAAAGAACTGAAGGACGAAAGACATGGCACAGATGATGTACCGCGACGCCCTGCGCGCCGCGCTTATGGAAGAGTTGACGCGGGACCCGAAGGTCTTCGTGATCGGGGAGGAGGTCGGGAAATACGGCGGGGCATACGCCGTCACCAAGGGCCTCTTCGAGAAGTTCGGCGCGGAGAGGATGGTGGACACCCCCATTTCGGAAGCCTCGTTCGTCGGTCTTGGAATCGGGGCGGCCATCTCGGGACTTCGGCCGGTGGTGGAGCTCATGTACGTGGATTTCTTCGGCATGTGCATGGACATGATCGCCAATCAGATGGCCAAGGTGCGCTACATGACCGGCGGCCAGGTATCGGTCCCCATGGTGCTGCGCACGCAGGGCGGCACGGGCAGGTCCGCCGGCGCCCAGCATTCGCAGAGCCTCGAGGCGTGGGTCGCCCACATTCCCGGCATGCGCGTGGTGATGCCGGCAACCCCCGCCGACGCCAAGGGCCTCCTGAAGACCGCCATCCGCAGCAATGACCCCGTGGTGTTCATCGAGCACAAGGCGCTGTACGCGATGAAGGGCGAGGTGCCCGACGGGGAGTACCTCATCCCGTTCGGCAAGGCGAACGTCGTGCGCGCGGGTGACGCCCTGACCATCGTCACCTATTCGCGCATGGTGCATCTCGCGCTGGAAGCGGCCGAGGCTCTCGCGAAGGAGGGCATCGAGGCGGAGGTCATCGACCTGCGCACGCTCAACCCGCTGGACATGGACACGGTTCTCACGTCGGTGAAGAAGACGCAGCGCGCGATCGTGCTCAACGAGGCGCACAGGACCGCGGGGTTCTGCTCGGAGCTCGCCGCACGGATCACGGAGGAGACCTTCGACATCCTCCAGGCCCCCGTAGCCCGTATCGCCGCCAAGGACGTTCCTGTCCCGGCGACTGTACTGGAAAAACTTTCGATTCCCAGCGTGGAGGAGATCTGCGCCACGGCGCGCTCGCTCAAGCAGAGGAGGAGAGGATGAAACATCCCGTCATAGTCCCCCAGCTCACCGAGACCATGGAAGAAGCCACGGTCGAGAAGTGGCTGAAGGCTGTCGGAGACAGGATCGAGAAGAAGGAAGTCCTCTACCAGGCGGAGACCGACAAGGCGCTCATGGACGTTGAATCCGTGGATGCAGGCTTTGTGTGCGCCATCCTCGTGCCCGACGGGACGACGGTGAAGGTGGGCCAGGAGATCGCCTGGATCGCCGACACGAAAGAGGAGTGCTAACCCAGGAATTCTCAGTATTCGTCACCTTATGCGCACTTCTCATTTTGTCCCCTGTTTTGGGCCCGTTTGGCAGTTATTCATTTATCCCAAAAGCCCTTATGGTCCAAAATGAGAAGTGCTGGTGCTGACCCCGTCTACCCCTGCAGCTGCACGAGCCTGTGGGAGGCGTCCTTCAGGCCTTCGTAGGTCTGCACGTACTGATCGACGTATTCGCGGTAGCGCTCGTGGGCCCGGAGGTCCGGCTCCACGACGCGCCGCACGCGCACCATCGCGTCAGCAGCCGCGCAGAGATCGGGGTGCATGCCCGCCGCCGCGGTGGCCGCAATGGCGCTGCCCAGCGTCACCGCCTGCTGCTCTTCGGGAATCGTGATCGTCTTTCCCGTCACGTCAGCGTGGATCTGCATCCAGAGGTCGCTCTGCGTGGCACCGCCGCAGGCGATCAGTGTGTCGATCCTGACGCCCTGCTCCTCCATGCGGCGGAAGATCACCTCTGTCCCGTAGGCGACACCCTCCATGATGGCGCGGTAGACGTGCGCGGGGGTGTGGCTCAACGTGAGCCCGCGGATGACGCCCCTGCTGAGGGGATCGATCCAGGGCGTGCGATTCCCCTGCCAGTGCTCAAGGACGACGAGGCCCTCGGACCCTGGCGCGATAGGTGCCGCGCGCTCGTTGAGCACGTCGTAGATGCTGCACTTCTTCGACTTCGCCGCTTCCGTGATCTCAGCACCGATGAACCCGGACGTGAACCAGTGCAATACTGACCCTGTTGAGATCTGTCCCGCCTCTATGACCTGGAGGCCGGGGATGAGCGCGTCGGGGTAGCTCCCGAACAGACCGCGCGCGTGGATCTCCCTGTCGGTGATGCCGATGTGCAAATGGGAGGAGCCGGTGATGAGGGCAAGGGTGCCCGGCCGCAGCGCGTTCATGCCGATGACGCCGATGAAGGCATCAGCGCCTCCACCCGCTATCGGAATACCGGCGTTGAGGCCGGTGCGCTCCGCCATTGCCCTGGTGAGGCCGCCGACCACTTCCCCGATCTTCACGATCCTCCGCGGCACCTTGGAGAGCATGTCCTCGAGACCGATGGCCTTGTAGAGGGAGACGGGAAACCCGCCGTCGTTGATGTTGTAGAACCAGCGGATCGTTGTCGTGTCGATGTTCGCCGTGAGCTCACCGGTGAGCCGCAGCGCAAGCCAGTCGGTCTGCTCGAAGACGGTCTTCGTTGCCTCGTAGACCGCAGGCTCGTTGCGTTTCACCCAGGCCACTTTGCAGGGGAACCACTCGGGGGAGACATTGCCGTGCCCGACGTAGCGCAGCGCGCGATCCCCGGTGGCCGCTATGTCCGCCGCTTCCTTGACGGCCCTGATGTCCATCCACATGATCGCGTCACGCAGGGGATCGTTCTTTTGGTCGAGGAACACCGGCGTGCAGCTCGTCCCGTCGATCCCGATGCCACGGATGTCAGCGGCGGAAACCCCGGAGGCCGCAACGGCCTTTGTGACGCTCTCCACGAGTGCCGTGTCCCAATCCGCGGGGCACTGCTCCGCCCAGCCCGGGTGGCGATGGATGAGCCGGTTGGGGCTCACCCCGAATCCGAGGCAGCGTCCGGCAGCGTCGAAAATGCCCGCGCGGAAGCTCTCCGTCCCCGCATCGATACCGAGAACATACCCTGCCATGTCTCTTCCTCAGAGCTGCAGGCCGGCAGCCTTGCGGATGATGCGGCGCTGCCCGTACATGCGCCGGTAGTAGTGGAAAATCATGACGAGGATGAGGAGGAACCCCCAGATGAACTTCTTGAAGAACGGGGAGAAGCCCAGGATGTTGAGCCCGCTCTGCAGCGCCTGCATGATGAAAATGGCCAGCGTCACGCCGAGCACGGAGCCGAATCCTCCCGCCACGTCGGTGCCCCCGAGCACCGCGATGAGGACCGACAGGAGCAGGTAGTCCACGCCGTAGCCGGGCCTGATGGAGTTGACCCCCGAGATGATGATGAGGGAGGAGACTCCGGCCAGGAGGCCCGAGAGCATGTACGTGTTGATGATGACACGCTCGTTGTTGATCCCCGAGAACCGGGAGGCGAGCGGGCTCGAGCCGTACATCAGCATGGAGAAGCCCTGCGGAGTCCTCGTGAGCACGAGGCCGACCAGGAGCGCCACGACGATGAAGATGATGAACTGCATGGGAACGCCGAAAAGGGCGCCGTTGCCGATGAAGAGGAAGTCCGGAGGGAACCCGCCGATGCCGGCGCCCTTCGTGATGATGATCGATATGCCGAGGAACAGCCCCTGCGTGCCCAGCGTCGCGATGATGGCCGGCACGCGCGCGTAGGCGATGATCAGACCGTTGAGAAGACCGCAGAGCAGCGACACCGCGAGGGCGATGACGACGCCGATCAGGATGATGGCGGCGGTGGACATTCCCAACGTGGCGTAGTGAGCGAGGAAAGACGCGGAGATGACGCCCGCGAGGCTCGCGATGGAGACCACGGAGAGGTCGATGCCGCCGGTGACCATGGCGAGCATGTTGGCCAGCGACAGGAGGCCGTACTCGGGGAACTGCCGGCCCATTGAGGCGAAGTTGCGCCCCGTCATGAAATGAGACGGGAGGAAGATCGACATCAGGGCGGTGACGAAGATGAAGATGCAGAAGAGAGTCAGGTTGTTGGATCTTTTGGTGTTCACGCGTGCCTCCGCAAAGCTTTTCCGCTCATCTCATTCCCGCGCCAGGGCAAGGGAACGGCGGCCCTGGATCCTCTTCTGGATGTGGGTGATGCTGATGCCGAGCACGAGGATCAGCCCGACGAAGAACTGCTGCCAGTAGGAGGACAGCCCGAGGAGCACGAGGTTCTTCTCCAACAGAGAGATCATGATGACGCCGAGTATTGTTCCCGTGAGCGTGCCCGAGCCTCCGAGGATGCTCGCGCCGCCCAGCACGACGGCCGCAATGACGTGCATCATGTCCGAGTCGATGATGTACGTGGGGTTGCTGTAGCGGATGAGGGACACGTGGATGATTCCCATGATCGACGCGAGAAGCCCGACGTAGCAGTAGATGAAGAACTGCGTGCGGCGGATGTTGAATCCCGACCTGCGCACGGCCTCCATGTTGCCGCCCATGGCGTAGATCGCGCGGCCCATGACGGTGAAGCGGAGGATGACCCACGTGACGAGGACGACGCCGACCAGCACGGCGAAGAACACGGACAGTCCGTACGTGGAGCCGTCGGGGCGCGCCAGCGTGAAGAGGTTCGTGAGCCCGAAGTTCGTGAAGCAGTGGGGAAGCTGACCCACGTTGATGGACTTGGTTCCCACGAACTCGAGCAGGAGACCGTGGAAGATGTTCATGGTGGCGAGGGTCGCGATCATCGTGGGGATTTTGAAGAAGGAGATGAAGAACGCGTTCACCGCTCCGAACGCGATCCCGATGACGCTTGAGATGGCGAAGGCGAGCCAGAGGTTGTCGATGCCCAGCGCTATGATGGCGTTCACCGTGATGTACTGCGCGACGATGGCCACCGCGGGGAAGGAGAGGTCGATCCCGCCGGAAAGCAACACGACGAAGAATCCGACCGCGAGGATGGCCATTCCCGAGCTCGACCTGATGAGGTCGAACATGTTCTCCACCGTCAGGAAGGCGGGGTTGACGATGGTGATGGCCGCCCCGAAGACGACGATCACCAGCAGGAGATAGAACTCGTTGCGCTTGAAGATGCCCGTTTTCATGCCTGTGCCGTCCCGTTTCCCGCTTTTCCGCTGATGATGGAGAGGAGCTCGGGCTCGCCGACGGCGGTCGCGTCGGCAATTTCCTTCCTCAGTGTCCCCTCACGCATCACAAGGACACGGTTGCAGTTGTGAAGGATCTCGGGGATCTCGTCGGAGATCACGAGGATCGCCATACCCTTTTCCGCCAGGGAACGGATGATCTCGTGGATGTTGCTCTTGGAGGAGATGTCGATGCCGATGGTCGGACAGTCGAGAATGAACACCTTGGGCTGCGTTGCAAGCCACTTCGCGAGGACAACCCTCTGCTGGTTGCCTCCGGAGAGGCTCAGCGCGCTCGCGCGCGAAGAGGGAGTCTTGATCTTGAGCTCCCCGATCCAGTCATCCTGCGTCTTCTTCACGCGCGCGGGATCGAGGAGGTGGAGGAAGCCCAGCAGTTTCCTCAGCACCGTGATGACGATGTTGTCCCCGATGGACTGCACCGTGAAAAGACCCTGCGAAAGACGGTCCTCGGGGAGATACCCGATGCCCAGGCGCACCGCGTCTTGCGGAGAGCGGATGTGCACGGGGCTTCCGTTCAGGAGGATGGTCCCTGCGTCCGGCGGGTTCAGGCCGAACAGGGAGAGGGCGAGCTCCGTCCTGCCCGAGCCGATGAGCCCGGTAAGCCCGAGGATCTCCCCCGGCCACAGGGAGAAGCTCACATCCTGGAAATGCCCCCTGCGGCTCAAACCGCGCACCTCGAGGATGGGCGTACCCTGGCGTTTCTCCGCGGGCACGACGTACGGGGTGTAGTCGATGTTGCGCCCCGTCATGAGGAAGGTGAGCTTGCGGTCATCCAGCTCCGCGGTGGGGTAGTCACCGACCTTCTGGCCGTCGCGGATGATCGTGACCATCTCCGCTATCTCGAAGACCTCGCTCAGCTTGTGGCTGATGAAGAGGATCGCGATGCCCTTCTGCTTCAGCCGGGCGATGACGGAGAAGAGGTGGTCCACGTCGTCCCGCGTGATGGCCGAGGTGGGTTCGTCCATGATGATGAGCTTCGCGCCCTGCGTGAGGCTGCGCGTGATGGCGACGATCTGCCGTTTGGCGACGGAGAGGTCCTCCACGCGCGCGTCGAGGTTGATGTTTTCACCGATTTCGGAAAGTCCGCGCGCGGCGATGTCCCGGACCTCTTTCCAGTTGATGAAGCTCGCCCTGCGCTCCACGAACTGGTTGAGGGAGATGTTCTCCGCGACGCTGACGTTGGGGTAGAGGGACAGGTCCTGGTAGATGATCTGCACTCCCGCCCGGATGGAGTCGATGGCCTGGAGGTGCTCGTACACCCGGCCGCCGATGAGGATCTCTCCCGAATCGGGGGTGACGACGCCACCGATGCACTTGATGAGCGTGGACTTGCCCGAGCCGTTTTCCCCGACAAGGCAGTGGACCTCACCGGCCCCGATGGAAAGGCTCACGTCCTTCAGCGCCTGCACCCCGGCGTACGCCTTGGAAATGTTACGGACCTCGAGAAAAGACTCTGTCATGCTTCACCTAGCCAACAAAAAAGGGTTGATTGGATGATCGCATGGGATGCGGGTCCAATCAACCCCGTCGTATCAGAGACTCGGAACCTTAGAGCTTGTACTTCCCGTCGGATCCGACCCAGTCCTTCAGGTTGTCCTTGTTCACGTCGACCCACGCAGCGCCGTAGATGACAGGAACGCCGGAAGCGTTGTTCTTGATCGTGATCTTCTCATAGCCGGGCTTGCCGAGGTTCATGCCTTCGGTGATCTTGTTGCCCTTGAGCAGCTCGTAGGCCGCGCGCGCCGTGACGTACCCGGCGTCCGCGGGGACCCAGAAGTGGATGGAAACGACCGCACCGGTCTTGATGTAGTCGCCGGCGACGGACGGCAGACAGGTGCCGAACGCCGCGACCTTGCCGATGAGGCCTTTCTCGGTGATGGCCTGTGCCGCGCCGGGAACGGTGCTCATTGCGCTGCCCATGAGTGCCTTGAGGTCCGGATAGGTCTTCAGCAGCTCGAGGGTCTTGTCGTGAGCGATCTGCTGGTTTTCCTGCTCCTCCTGGCGGTCAGTGGCGGTCTTGAGGCCGGGATACATGGCCTGGGCCTGCGCGATCTCGCCGTCGACCCACTGGTTGTGCGTGGTGGAGGTGAGGTGACCGACGAACGGCTGCCACATTCCGCTGGTGCCGAGCCACTTGGCCATGACATCCATCATGTGCTTGCCGTACGCCGTGTTGTCGAAGGCTTCCACGTCGTAGCTGACCTGCTGCTGGACCGAGGCTTCGTGCGTCAGGGTGATGATGCCAGCGTCGTTGGCCCTCTTGAACACCGACACCAGGGATGCCGGGTCATTGGGGACCGCGAGGATGGCGTTCACGCCCTTGGCGGTGAGGTCTTCGATGATCTTCGCCTGAGCCGCAGGGTCGGCGGTTGCCGCACCCGTCTGGTAGGCGTTGATATCGGGATAATCCTTGCCGAATGCGGTGATCCCGAGGCGCATGTTGTCGAACCACGCGACCCCTTCGAGCTTAACCACCATGACGATGGACTTCTGCTTGCCAGCGGCGCCGGCCTGTTCCTTCTGCGCATTCGCGAACGCGAATGTGGACAGAAGAAGCAGAGATGTGATGACGATGAGCAATTTCTTCATGCCAGGTCCTCCTTCTTGAAGATATCTCTCAGACCCTACAGTCCGTGTATTGGGCTGTCAAGGGTTATGATGAGCGGCGGAACGTTGAACGAACTCGGGCTCCTCATACCCTCCTCTGTTACGAGAGCGAGCCAACGGCTCGGTCGATAATTATTGAGCCACGGGATTGAGTTGTCAAGTTAAATTTAAGCTAAAGATAGAGAAAAGATGAGGCGGAAAAAGCGGCCTTTCCTTGACGGAAATCTCGATTGCTCTTTCATTAATTGTTTATATAATAAATAGTTGAAATAATGATCCGAAAAATGCTCAATAAATTTAAAAAGACAACTTGTTTAGATCGCCAGCTATGATATAAGTGATGTATGAATCTCGTGAGCCTGGCGAAGAAAGCCGGAGTATCCACGGCAACGGTTTCCCTCGCGCTGAACAACCGCCGCGGCGTCAGCAGCCGTACGCGGGAGAAGATCCTGGACATCGCCAAAGAGGTCGGGTACAAGAAGCGCCCCTCCCGCGCCGCGACGCAGGCCACCGTCCAGCTCCTCAAGATCGTGCGCCATGGTCATACGCTCAACCAGGACCATAACGTCTTCATCTCGGACTACATCGACGGGATCACCCACAAGGCGAAGGACGTCCACTTTCGCGTGGAGATCAGCACCGCCTCGGCGGTCAACGGCGTGGGAGAGCTCTGCCAGCAGATGGACCAGCAGGATGTCGACGGATTCCTGATCATCGGGACGGAGCTGTCCCCCGAGGACATCCGTTTGTTCACGGCAGTGCAACGGCCGATCGTGTTCCTCGACACGTGCCACGATTTCCTCCCCTTCGATTTCGTCGACATGAACAACATGGACTCGGTCTTTCTGGCCGTCTCGCGCCTGGTGAGCGCCGGCCATCGATCCATCGGCATGGTGACCTCCCCCGTGAACGTCGTGAACTTCCGCGTCCGCGAGGAAGGGTTCAGGAAAGCGCTGGCCTATCTGGGCAGGACGGTGGAGGAGCGCTTCATCTTCCGCGTGGACTCCACGTTCCAGGGCGCCTACGAGGATTTCTCCGCGGTACTCTCCGCAGGCGGCGAGCTCCCCGAAGCCCTGTTCTGCTGCAACGACATCGTCTGCCTCGGCGTTGCCCGCGCGCTGCGGGAGGCCGGCCGTCGCATCCCCGAGGACGTCTCCCTGATCGGCTTCGACAACCTGCCGGCCTCGGCGCAGAGCGATCCACCGCTCACCACGATCAAGGTCTCCAACCAGGCCATCGGCTCTTCGGCGCTGCTCCTCCTGAAGGAGCGCATCGAGAACCCCGGCAAACCCTGCTCCCGGGTCCTCATCAACGGCGAGCTGGTGGAGCGGCAGAGCGTGCGCTGTGCGCCCGGCGTTGACAATCAGATACATCGCGCTACAATTGCGCGGAAATAGAGAAGGAGCATGCCCATGAAGAAGTTCATCAACGAGCCGAAGCAGTTCGTCGACGAGATGCTGGAAGGCATCCTCCTCGCGCACCCCGACCAGCTCGCCTTTACCGCGGGAGATAAGCGCTGCATCGTGCGCGCCGGCACGCCCCGCAAGGGCAAGGTCGGCATCGCCACCGGCGGCGGATCGGGTCACCTGCCCCTGTTCCTCGGATACGTCGGCCAGGGAATGCTCGACGGCTGCTCGGTGGGCGGCGTCTTCCAGTCCCCCAGCGCGGAGCAGATGCTGAACGTCACGAAGGCCATCAGCGGCGGCGCCGGCGTCCTCTACATCTACGGGAACTACGGCGGGGACATCATGAACTTCGACATGGCCAAGGACATGGCGGCTATGGAGGACATCCCGGTCGAGCAGGTCGTCGGAGCCGAGGACGTTGCCTCCGCTCCCAAGGGGCAGGAGCAGAAACGCCGCGGAGTGGCGGGAATCTTCTATATGTATAAATGCGCGGGCGCGATGGCGGAAAACATGGCACCGCTCGCCGAGGTGAAGCGCATCGCGGAGAAGGTGGCCGCCAACGTGCGGACCATGGGCGTCGCCCTTTCGCCCAACATCGTCCCGGAGATCGGCAAGCCCCAGTTCACCATCGGTGAGAACGAGATGGAGATCGGCATGGGCATCCACGGTGAGCCGGGCATCAGGCGCGGTCAGCTCCGCAAGGTGGACGACATCGTGGAAGAGATGATGGGGCCGATCCTCTCCGACCTCCCCTTCGCCTCGGACGACAAGGTCTCCGTGCTCGTCAACGGCCTGGGGGCCACCCCGAAAGAGGAGATGTACCTCATCTACCGCAAGGTGGCGCAGATCCTCACGGGAAAAAAGATCAGCGTGTTCCACGCGTACGTCGGGGAGTTCGCGACATCCCTGGAGATGGCCGGCGCCTCGATCTCCCTGCTGAAGCTCGACGATGAGCTGGAGAAGCTCCTTGCGAGGCCCGCGCGCACGCCGTTCTTCGAGCAGGTGCAGCTGTAGCCATGGACTCACTCACGCTGGACGACATCAAGGCGATCGTTTCCCGCATTGCCGACATCATGACGGAGAAGAAGGACGAGCTCATCCGCCTGGACGGGGCGATGGGGGACGGAGACCTCGGGCTCACGATGGAAAAGGCGTTCACCACCGCGCGCGACGAATCGGCGTCCATGACGGAAACGGATGCGGGAAAGCTCCTCATGAAGATCGGCATGTCCATAGCCCGGGCCGCCCCCTCTACCATGGGAACGCTCGCGGCCACCGGCTTCATGTCAGGTGGCAAGGCTGTGGGCGGAGTGACCGCACTCGGCGTGAAGGAGATCTCCGCGTTCTTCGAGGCTTTCGTCGCGGGCATCATGCAGCGCGGCAAAGCGAAGCCGGGAGAGAAGACGATCATCGACGTGCTGCATCCCGCCGCGGAAGCCATGGCCAGGGTTGCGGCGTCTGGCGGGAGCTTGAAGGACGCTTTCATCGCGTGCCGTGACGCTGCGGCGGAAGGTCTCGTGCGCACGCGCGAAATGATCGCCCAGCACGGCAGGGTGGCGTACTACCAGGAACAGGCAAAAGGCAAGGAAGACCCCGGTGCCGTTGCCGGCACCTACATCCTCCAGGGCTTCTGGGGATACGTTCTCGACAAGGCATGATCGAATCCGACAATCTCGTCAAACGCTACGGCGCCTTCGAGGCCGTGAAGGGCGTCTCCTTCAGCATCGAGCAGGGCCAGGTGGTGGGGCTGCTCGGCCCGAACGGTGCGGGCAAGACCTCCATCATGCGGATCCTCACCTGCTACCACTTCCCGACCAGCGGCACGGCGCGCGTGGACTCCCACGACGTCGTGACCGAGCCCCATGCCGTGCGCAAAGCCATCGGTTACCTGCCGGAGAACGCGCCGCTGTACGCCGACATGAAGGTGAAGGAATACCTCACGTTCACCGCGGATGCGCGCGGGCTCATCGGGCCCCGGAGGAAGGAGCGCATGGAGAGCGTCGTGGACTCCTGCGGCCTTTCCGAGGTGTTCGGCCGGGAGATCAGCAGGCTCTCCAAGGGGTACCGCCAGCGCGTCGGGCTCGCGCAGGCCATCATCCACGACCCTGCCGTGCTCGTGCTGGACGAGCCGACGACGGGCCTCGACCCCAACCAGATCGTGGAGATCCGGGCGCTCATCACGAGCCTCGGCCGGAAGAAGACCGTCATCCTTTCCACCCACATCCTCCAGGAGGTGGAGGCGCTCTGTCGCAGGGTGCTCATCATGAACGCGGGCAGGCTCGTCGCACAGGGGACCCCGGATGAGATCGCGAAAGGGATCCGTGAGAGTCTCGTGCTGTCCGTGACGCTCAAGGGCCCGCTCGCACCTGAAGCCGCCGCGAGCCTTGGAACGATTCCCGGCGTGCGCTCGGTGTCAGCGCTGCGCACGCTCCCGGAGGATCGGGTGGAGGCTGACCTCGACGTGGCGCCAGGGAGCGACCCGTCGGAGGCCGTCTACGACTGGGCGGTGGCCAATGGGTGCAAGATCCTCGGCATGCGCACGGAGAAGACGAGCCTGGAGGAGATATTCGCGCAGCTCACCACGGGTGCCCGCGATGCATAGGATAGCCGCGGTGGCGCGCAGGGAGCTGCGCGCCTACTTCACGACCCCCGTGGCCTACATCGTGGTGATTTTCTTCCTCGTCGTGACGGCGGCGTGGTTCTTCTACGCGCAGCAGTTCTTCGCGCAGGGCACCGCCACGCTGCGAGGCTACTTCACCCTCTGGCCGATCCTCTTCATCCTGCTCCTTCCTGCAATCACGATGAGGAGCTGGGCGGAAGAGCGGCGCCAGGGCACTGCGGAGATCCTCCTCACGCTCCCCTTCCGGGAAAGCGAGCTGGTCCTCGGAAAGTTCGCCGCCTCCCTCTGCCTGCTCCTCTTCACCATGGTGCTCACCCTCGCGGTCCCGCTCTCCGTGGCGCCGCTGGGGTTCTTCGAGCCGGGACAGATCGCCACGCAGTACCTCGGTGTCCTGCTCTTGGGCTGCGCCGGCCTTGCCGCGGGCCAGTTCATCTCCGCGCTCTCTGCCAACCAGATATCGGCGTTCCTCTTCAGCGTCGTGTTCATGCTCTTCATCACCATGATCGGCCGCATCCCGTCCGTCGTCGTCCTGCCGGGATGGATCGCGGGGGTGCTCTCCTGGGTGTCGCTGGACTATCACTTCGACAGCTTCGGCAAGGGGGTGCTCGATACGCGCGACGCCCTGTACTTCATCGTCCTGGCCGTCGCCTTCCTCTACGTGACGACCAAGGTGCTGCTCGTGCGGCGCTATCGGTAGGGGCACCACGATGGGAAACAAGGCACGGGAAATACTGGTCACCGTTCTCGTTCTGATCTCATTCGGGCTCGTCCTGGCGGATTCCTCGCACTGGTTCGTCCGCCTGGACCTCACGAGGAGCAAGGCGTTCTCCATATCACCTGTCTCCCGCACCATCATCCGCGACATCCCCCAGCAGGTGCACGTCATCTACTACCTCAGCGACACGCTGAAGACAATCGCCCCCGCCACGGGCCGCATCGTCGACCTGCTGCAGGAGTACGCGGCTGAGTCCCGGGGCAAGGTGTCCGTGACCGTGCTCGACCCCGACACGTCGGGTAGGGCGGAAAGCGCGCGAAGCTACGGCGTGCTCCCCCAGCAGATCCAGGTGATCCAGCAGAACGAGCAGCGCACGATCAACGTCTACTCCGGCATCGTCGTGGACTACCTGGACCGGTTCACCTCGCTCCCCGCGGTCTTCACCTCCGACGGGCTGGAGTATTCCCTCGGACTTTCCATCCGCAAGGTCCTCGCCGGCAGGCGGATCGTCGTCGGCGTGGAGCTCGGCGCGCCGGAAAAGTCGCTGCAGAGCGACTACGACACGCTGCAAACCGCGCTCTCCCGCGACTACTCGATCCACGAATACCTGCCGGGCGATGCGATCCCGGCGGAAGTGGACGTGCTTCTCGTCATCGGCGGGACCCACTGGAGCGCCGATGCGCTGCGTCCCATCGACTCCTACGTCATGAGCGGCGGCAAGGTGCTCTTCGCGGCCAAGGCGCTGGACGTGGACACCGCGCGCACCTTCACGGCGAACGCTGTCGGCAGCTCCGCACTCATCGACATGATCGCGGCCTATGGGGTGCGCGTACAGCCCGGCATGGTGCTGGATACCGCATCGCGCGACTACCGGCTCCCGCAGCAGAAGCCGTCGGGTGAAGTCGCCTGGGAGAAGATCGCGAAGTACCCCCCGTGGGTGTCCGTGCAGGGACCCGACGTCTCCACGACAAACCCCATCACGTCAAGCTTCGCGGGCCTCGACCTCCTGTGGCCGGCGCCGCTTTCCTCCATCGATCGAACGGGCGTCAGCAGCACGGCCCTCGTCCAGAGCAGCGCTTCGTCGTGGCTGCAGCAGGCTCCGTTCGTGATCGATCCCTACCGGGTTCCCCAATCCGGCGGGCCGACAGCGCAGTACACCCTCGCCTATGCACTCTCGGGCACGTTCCCCAGTGCATTCGCCGGTGGAGACGCCCGCAGCAAGCCCACGCGGATGCTCGTCATCGGTGACAGCGACTTCGCCTCGGATCTCATGCAGTTCTCCGACAGCCTCACCAACGTGCTCTTCATCGAGAACTCGATCCTCTGGCTTTCGGGGAATGCCGACCTCCTGTCGATCAAGACGCGGGCTGCGGCGGAAGGAAGGCTCGACAGGATCCAGGACCCCGGCGCCCGTGGCCGGCTGATGATCGCCGCGCCCCTCATCAACGTCGTGGCCATCCCGGTCCTCGTGCTCGTCGTTGGGCTCGTGCGCAGCCTGAGGCGCAGGGAAAGGCGGGGGTCATGAGCTTTCGCTCTCGGTTGATCCTCCTCTGCAGCCTCATCGTCCTGCTCACCGCGGCGCTCGTGCTGGGAATCGTGTTCTCCCCGGACCGCGTGCAGGCGCGTTCATCGGGCAGGTCCCTCCTCTCCCTCTCCCCCGAGCAGATCGTCGGATTCGACGTCATGGCAGGCGGCAGCGTTCAGGTCTCCCTCGTGCGTAACGGCGCAGCCTGGCAGGTGAAAGCGGACCCGGTCTCCTACCCGGCGTCGGCGCCCCGCATCGCGTTGTTCCTTCGCACCGTTTCCGGGCTCACCCGCGGGACCCTTGTCACCAGGGACACGGCGCATTTCGCCGAGCTGGGGATCACGGGGGACACTGCACGCCGACTCGTCCTTCACCGCACGGGGGGGCCGGACATCGGCCTGACGGTCGGCAGACGCGGCCCCAGCGGCGACGAAGACTACGTGCTCCTCGACGGGGAGACAGGGGTGTCGCTCGTGCGTGGCTCTCTCGGATTCTTCCTCTCCCAGGAGCGCCCGTCCTGGTACGAGCTGCACGTGCTCCCCGACGACGTGCAGGGAACGACGATCGCTTCAGTCACAGTCCGGGGCGGCCTGACGGTGGACGGCACGGTACGCGGCACGATCGACGGGCCGTACGCCCTGGTCAGGGCACAATCTCAAACGGCGGTTGCATGGAGCATGCAGAGAGAGAAGCGCGCGGTGATCGGTTCCGCCGCCGCGGCCATGGTGAGCTCTCTTGCATTGCTGGAGGGTGTCGATTTCACGGTTGACGGCCTTGCGCCGTCGGGACCCGCCGCCGGCGTCCTGTTCTGCGACGTCACGACGCTTGCGGGAAAGGGCTATTCTCTGGTCATCAAGCCAGGGAGCCGGCCGGGCACCCTCACGGTCACCACGAGCTGGTCCCCCTGGACGTACGTCGTGAATGCGCTGCCGTTGCAGCGCGCCCTGCTCGCACGGGACGCGCTCCTGGCAAAGCCGTAGAGCGCGTCCCTTTTCACATCATCCCTGCCACTTCGTTCCGCGCCTGTCCTTCCAGACGCCGCCGTCGGTGTAGCGCTCGGGGTAGAGCACTTTGGGCCGCGGATCTTCCGCGACATCGAGCTGCAGCACCATCCACTTGGGGTACGGCGTTCCGGGATCGGACGCTGCATCGAGTTCAGCTATGTCCGCTGCGGAGAGCGCAAGGTCAACGGACTTGATGTTGTCTTCCAGGTTTTCCGGCTTGCGCGCCGCGATGATCACGCTGCTGATGGCCGCGCGTGAGAGCACCCAGGCGAGTGCCACCTGTGAGGAGCTCACCCCGTGGCGGTCCGCAACGACCTTCAGAGCGTCCACGACCCGGAAGCCGAGCTCCTTGTCGAAGGGGATGAACCAGCCCGCCTCCGCGTAGCGCGTCCCCGCTGACGGGGGATTGGCCCGCGTGTACTTGCCGCTGAGGAAACCGCCCGCCAGCGGGCTCCACACGAGGATCCCGAGGTTCGCGTACTCCGCGAAGGACTGGAACTCGTACTCCAGGCCCCGTCCCACGAGGCTGTAGTTCATCTGGGCCGTCACGTATTTCTCCAGGCCCATGCGCTCCTGCATCGACAACGCAACCGCGGCCTGCCACGAGAGGTGGTTGGAGAGGCCGATGTAGCGCACCTTTCCCTGCCGGACCACATCGTCGAGCGTGCGCAGCGTCTCCTCAAGAGGCGTGTTGCTGTCCCAGCCGTGCACCTGGTAGAGATCCACGTGATCGGTCTGCAGCCGCTTCAGGCTGGACTCGATCCCCCGCATGATGTTCACCCGGGTGGCCCCGCTCCTGTTGAAATTGTCGCTCATGGGGAGGCGCACCTTGGTGGCAAGGACGATCTCCTCCCGAACACCCTTCAGTGCGTTTCCCAGGAACGTCTCGCTCTCACCGAGTGAATACACGTCGGCCGTATCGATGAAGTTGATCCCCCGATCGAGGGCGAGCTTCACCATCTTCGTGGTGGCCGCCTGGTCGAGGTTGCCCATGTTCATCTTCCCGCCGAACTGCATCGTTCCCAGCGCGACTTCGCTCACGATGAGCCCGGTGTTCCCGAGCTTTCGATACTTCATGATTCGTCCTCCCTGATGGTGAGAGTATACCGTTCGTTCCCGCGCGCTGACAATATTGACTTCATCGGAAGCGGAGGCTACTGTGTGCCCAATAATCTGGAGGACACCATGAGCTGGTTGAAGGACGTATTCGGCGTTGCCAAGCCGATCATTGCAATGTGCCACCTGGAGCCGCTGCCGGGAGACCCCGGTTACAAGTTCGACAAGGGGCTGGACGGGATACTTGAAAGCGCCCGCAGGAACCTGCGCGCCCTGCAGGAGGGCGGCGTGGATGCCGTCATGTTCTCCAATGAGCAGAGCCTCCCCTATCTCACGAAGGTGGAGCCCATCACCGCCATCACCATGGCGCGCGTGATCGGGGAGATCCGGAAAGAAATTAAGGTCCCCTACGGGGTGAACGTGCTGTGGGACCCCTCCATGACCATCGATCTCGCCGTTGCAACAGGTGCTTCGTTCGTCCGCGAGATCTTCAGCGGCGTGTACGCGAGCGACTTCGGCATCTGGAATACGAACGCCGGTGAGGTGATCCGCCACCAGTACGCCATCCACGGGGAGAAGGTGCGGCTCCTGTTCAACATCGTGCCCGAGGCCGCCTCGTACCTCGGCAACCGCACCGCGGCCGACATCGCCCGTTCCACCGTCTTCAACGACAGGCCCGACGCCCTGTGCGTGTCCGGCCTCACCGCCGGCATCGCCTCTTCGGCCGACGTGCTCAAGCAGGTCAAGGAGACCGTCCCCGAGACCCCCGTCTTCGCGAACACGGGCGTGCGCCTCGCCAACATCGAACAGCAGCTCTCCGTGGCGGACGGTGCAGTCGTGGGCACGACGTTCAAGAAGGACGGCTACATCTGGAACGACGTGGACACCGCGCGCGTGAAGGAGTTCATGTCCAAGGTGAAGAGCTTCCGCGGCGGGAAATAGCCCCCGTGGATCCTCGCTGGCGGCAACTCGGGGAGATCCTCGTCTCGTGGTCCACCGGCGTGAAGCCGGGGGAAAAAGTCATGATCGCGATGGGGGAGCTGGAGTCGTTCCCCCTGGTGCGCGGCGTCTACGAGGCTGTCATCAGGGCCGGCGGCTTCCCCCAGGTCCAGTTCCTCTCGGAATCCCTCCGTCACCAGGTGCTCCTCCACGGCAGCCCTGAGCAGCTCTCATGGGTCCCCGAGATCGAGGCGTACGGCATGGAGTGGGCCGACGTGTACTTCGGCCTCCGCGGCGCCTCCAACCTCCACGAGCACGACGCAATCCCCGCTGACAGGCTCTCCCTCATNNCAACCAGAGCGCCATGGGGCGCATCTCGGGCCTGCGATGGGAGAAAACGCGCTGGTGCCTCGTCCGCGTCCCCAATGCCGCTTTCGCCCAACAGGCGGGGACCGACGAAGAGACGATCACGGAGATGTTCTTCAACGCATGCCTGCGGGATTGGAAAACGGAGGGGGAGACCTGGCAGCGGTGGGCGCGCAGGTTGAACGAGGGCCGCGAGGTGAGGCTCCTCGGCAAGGGTACAGACCTCCGCTTCTCCGTTGCCGGCCGCACGTGGATCCCCGCCGACGGGCGGATCAACATGCCCGACGGGGAGATCATGACTGCCCCCGTGGAAGGGAGCATGGAGGGCGAGGTCTTCTTCGAGTTCCCCGGCGTGCTGGGCGGAAGGCTCGTGCACGACATACGGCTGCGCTTCGAAAAGGGAAAGCTCGTCAAGGCCACTTCCTCCACGAACCAGGATTTCCTCACCTCGATCCTCGCCACTGATGCGGGGGCGAGCGTGGTCGGCGAGTTCGCCGTGGGAACGAACATGGCCGTGGACAGGTTCTGCAACGACATCCTCATAGACGAAAAGATCGGCGGCACGGTCCACCTCGCCATGGGCAGGGCCTACGCGGAATGCGGCGGCCGCAACGCATCGGCAATCCACTGGGACATCGTCAAGGACATCCGCGCGGAAGGTGAGGTGCTCGTCGACGGCGTGCCGGTGCTGAAGAACGGAAAGTTCCTCCTCTCATGAGCGCGCGCTTTCTCCTCGGAATCGACATCGGCACCTACTCCTCCAAGGCCTCCCTCGTGCGGGAGGACGGGCTCGTGGTCGCGAGTGATTCGGTGGAGCATTCCCTTTCCCTCCCCCACCCGGGCTGGGCGGAGCACGATCCCGACGCGGTATGGTGGAAGGATTTTCTCCACCTCTGCTCCACGCTCCTCGCAGCCACGCGCGTGCCTTCCGCCTCCATTGCGGCTGTAGGCATCAGCACGATTTCTCCCGCCGTCGTCATAGTGGACGCCGCGGGAAAGGCGCTGCGGCCGGCGATCCTCTACGGCATCGACACGCGGGCGACCGCCGAGATCGCCGAGCTGGAGAGAGCCACGGGCGCAACGCTCTCCTCCCAGTCAGCGGCCCCCAAGGTGCTCTGGATCCGGCGCAACGAGCCGGCGCTGTGGTCGAAAACGCGATCCGTGCTCAACGGGAGCGGGTACCTCAACCTGCGCCTCACCGGGGAGCGGACCATCGACGTTTACGATGCCTCGATCTTCGCGCCTTTTTTCGATACCGAGAAGCTGGCTTGGTCGGAGCGGATCGCTCCCTTCGTCGCCCCCGTGGAGATGATGCCCCGGATCACATGGGCGTCTGAGATCGCCGGACGGATCACAGCCTCCGCCGCACGGGAAACGGGGCTCGCTGAAGGCACCCCCGTCATCACCGGCACAGCGGACGCCGCCGCAGAGGCGGTGAGCGCCGGATTTGCCGGTCCAGGCGACATGATGCTCATGTACGGGAGCAGCACGTTCTTCATCCTCGGAACCGCGGCACTTGCCGCGCCACGGAGGTTCTGGGGCTCCCGTTTCCTGGAACGCGGCTCCTTCGTCGTTGCCGGCGGCACGGCAACCGCCGGGAGCCTCACCCGATGGTTCAGGGATTCCTTCGCGCCTGAGGAACGCGCCGCCGAGGCGCGGGGAGAAGGCAACGCATATGCTGGTCTGGCCTCCCTTGCCGCTTCCTCACCCGCCGGAGCCCGTGGGCTCGTTGCGCTCCCCTATTTCTCCGGCGAGCGCACGCCGCTCTCCGACCCCGACGCCCGCGGCATGCTCTTCGGCCTCACCCTCGGCCACAGCCGGGCCGACGTGTACCGCGCCCTGCTCGAATCGGTCGGGTACGCCATCAGGCACAACGTCGAATCACTCGCGGCCGACGGCTGCGTCGCACGGCGCATCCTTGCGGTGGGCGGCGGCACGGAGAACCCGGTCTGGATGCAGATCGTCAGCGACATCGCCGGGCTCGAGCAGGAGATCCCCGCCGTGCTGACGGGCGCGAGCTACGGGGATGCGTTCCTTGCGGCAATGGGCGTGGGGATGTTCTCCTCCCTGCACGATATTTCCCGCTGGGTCACGGGCACCCGGCACGTCGCGCCCCGGGCGGACGAGCGCCTGCGCTACGAGGCCTCCTACCGCATCTATCGGGAGCTGTACGAGCGGAATGCCGACCTCATGCACGAGATCGCGCGGCTGTCCTAGGAGAGCCTGTCGACCTTGCGCAGAGCGGGGAAGAGCCACGTCCACAGACCGACGACCACCAGCGTGCCGATGCCCCCCACGACGGCGGCAGGAACGATCCCCATCAATGAAGCGGTCGCACCCGATTCGAACTCTCCCAGCTCATTGGAGGCGCCGATGAAGATCGAGCTCACCGCGCTCACCCGTCCCCGGTTCTCATCCGGCGTGTTGATCTGCACCATGGTCTGCCGCACCACCACGCTCACCATGTCGGCTGCGCCCAGCCCCAGGAGTGCAGCGAGGGACAATGGAAAGGACCGCGACACGGCAAAGATGATGGTGAACACGCCGAACAGGGCGACGCACACGAGCATCCGGGGCCCCGCGTGTCGGGACAGCGGCTTCCGCGCAAGGCGGAGCGCGACGATCATCGCCCCCACGGCAGGCGCGCTGCGCAGAAGGCCCAGGCCCCAGGGGCCGACCAGAAGGATGTCGCGCGCGTAGATCGGCAGGAGAGCTGTCGCGCCGCCGAAGAGCACGGCAAACAGATCGAGTGAGATGGCGCCGAGTATGGTGGGCCGGGAGAATACGAAGCGCAGGCCGCTCAGCAACCCGTCCAACCCCGGCTTCACCGCCGCTGCCACGCGCAGGCGTGTTTTCACCAGGCCCATGAGAAGGGCGGCGCTGGCAAAACAGGCGGCGCACACCGCATAGACAACCGCCGGGCCGAACGCGTAGAGGAGCCCGCCGACGGCGGGCCCGGCAATAGTCGCTACCTGGAAAGTCGTGGAGTTCAGCGCGACAGCGCGGGGAAAATCCTCTCCCGGAACGAGGAAGGGAACGAGTGACATTCCTGCCGGATTGAGGAAGGCCTGCCCGGCGCCGAGCAGCGCGATGACGGGAAAGATCAGGCCGGCGCTCGTCCCGGGGATGAGGGAGATGGCGAGGAGGAGCAGCGTTACGAGCACGCCGAGGAGGTAGCCGAGGACGAGGATCGTGCGCCTTTCGAACCGGTCAGCGGCAAGCCCTCCGGGAAGCGCAAGAAGGAGCAACGGCACGAACTGGGCGAGCCCGACCATGCCCAGCGCCAAAGCGCTGCGCGTCAGGTCGTACACGTGCCAGCCGACGGCGACTGTCAGCATGAGCGACGACAGGGATGCCAGCGCCCGGGCGGAAAGAAATATCCGAAAATCCCTGTGCCCCAGCACCCCTCCCAATACCTTCCCCTCCATGTCACCCCCTTCGCTATTCAAGATGGCATTTTTCGACTTGACAGGGAAGCCCGGATGCTTTTTCGTGGGAGAACAAACCAGGAGTCACAATGACAAGCCGCGGCCGGTGAAGCTCTCCGTCGATCGTTCGGCGCGGTGCTTATCGGCGGCCTGATCGGGTTCCTCGTCTATTGGCTCATCACGTCTTGGCGAAGAGGATCCTCACGAGCTCTGACGGTCTCTCCTGCTGGGGCAGATGGCCCGATCCCTCGATGACGAAGAACCGCGCCCCGGGCTGCGATTCCGCCGCGGCCCGGCCGGCGGCCAGGGGGACGATCATGTCTTTGGCGCCCCACACGTAGGTCGTCGCGATGGCGGTGTCCTTCAACCTTCGCACCCAGCGCCGGCCCGACAGGAGCATCCAGAAAAAATACCCGCGAAAGAAGCTGAAGTACGCCCGCCGCTGCGTAGCGCTGGCCACGCGCTCCACAACCCTCTCGGCGAGGAATCGCCGGTCACCTTCGGGGAGCGCCGAAAGGTCGGCATAGTAGGGTTCAAGCGAGGCGTACGCGGCATCCGGCCTGCCCTCCAGGCCGCGGTAGTTGCGCTCTCCGATGCCGGGGATGAAGGTCGGGATAAGCCCGGGCGGAAGCCGGGAGATCACGGCAAGGCCGCCGTCGACGAGCACCAGTCCCGCCACGCGCTCGGGGTGTGCAACGGCAAAGGCCTGCACGAGGGACGCCCCGAGCGAGCTCCCCATGAAGGTCGCCCGATCGACCCCGAGGGAATCGAGCAGCGCAAGAATCACACGAATGAGGAAGGGAGGAGTGAGCAGACGGTGGCCCCGGCGCGTGCTGCGACCGAAGCCGGGGAGATCCAGTGCGATCACCCGATACGTCCTGGACAACGGCTCTATCACGTGACGCCAGGTGTCCGCCTCGTCGCCGAGCCCGTGAACGAGCACGAGCGTCGGCGACCCGGGCGACCCGGCATCGTAATAGAAGAGATCGGTGCGAAGCCCTGGCAGCGTTGTTGTACGCGCATAGGATGCAAGCTCGAGCTGTGTACGCATGTCGGCATGATAGGCGCTGCCGTGGCCCTGTATCAAGGATGCGGATTTGACGTTATGCGGCCGTGTGAGTATTCATTCTCAAGGAGCCGGGATGAAAATAGAAATCTGGTCCGACATAGTCTGCCCGTGGTGCTACATCGGCAAGAGGCGATTCGAGGCGGCACTCGTCGATTTCGAGCATCGGGACGCCGTGCAGGTGGTCTGGCGAAGCTTCGAGCTGGACCCCGATGCGCCGCGGCGCCTGGGCATGCCGCTCGCTGAAATGCTCGCGAAGAAGTACGGCATGTCCCTCGCGGAAGCCAAGTCCACGAACGAGCGCATCTCCACACTGGCTGCCGGCGAAGGGCTTTCCTATCACCTCGATGTGGCCCAGCCCGGCAACAGCTTCGCCGCGCACCGGCTCGTCCATCTGGCCGGCACACGGGGACACGCGGAGGCGATGCAGGAGCGGCTGATGAAGGCCTATTTCAGCGAAGGGCTTGCCATCAGCGATCCCGAGGTCCTCATCACGCTGGCCGTTGACGCCGGCCTCGATGCCGCGGAGGCGCGCTCAGTGCTCGACGGCGACGGTTTTGCGGAAGAGGTGCGCGGCGACGAGGAGCGTGCGGCGCAGTTCGGCATCAGCGGGGTACCCTTCTTCGCTATAGAGGAACGGTGGGGGATCTCGGGCGCCCAGCCGCTCTCTGCGTTCAAGAGCGCGCTGAGCGATTCATGGAAGGAGCTCCATGAGCAGCCGGCCGAATCGGGATGAGAGGACCCGCTTCGGCCGGCGCTTATGATCAGTCGTTGCGCTCCAGGAACGTCGAGGCGGCCATCCAGCTCCCGATCCGTGAGTATGCCCAGGGGATGTAGACGCCCAGGGTGATCAGGCAGAGGAGCGACTGGCCCCAGATGAGGCCGAAGCCCTTGCCCATGGCCCCCTCGAAGCTGAACCTGCCGACGTCCATGTCACCGCGGGAGAGGGTGACCTTCGGCGCAAAGTACACGTAGCAGCGCACCATGGCCGCGGGGCCGTAGATGCCGAGGGTGATGAGGGTCAGGAGAAACTGGCCGAGGATGAAGCCGCACGACGGCCAGAACCGCGCCTTCAGCGTCACCAGGAGATCCTTGAACGCCATGTTGAGATACCATTTCATCATCAGGAACATCAGCGGAACAAAGACGACGAAGACGATGAGGAACGTGATGATGGTCGTGGTGAGCTGCGTGCCCGAGGAGGATCCCATGCCGCGGCCCACTGCTGCGGCAGCAATGACCGCCACCAGCACGGTGACGACGATGATCGGGACCCACATACCCAGCAGGAAGTACACGAACAGCTTTCCGCCCTTGCCGAGGAACTCCGGGCTCGACCCGTCGTAGGTCGTCTCCGAGGCGATGTAGGCGACGATCTTCCGCGTGTACCACGGCATGTAGACGAACAGCGTCACGACGGAGAGCAGCATGCCGAGGAGGTTCATCCCGAGATACGTGCCGATCGACCCTTTGAAACCGAAGCTCTTCCCCTGGAAAGAGAGGTTCGGGAGGACGATCCTCAGGATGATGATCGTGAAGATCGACTGCACCACCAGGATCAGGAAGATGAAGAGAACGGTGAAGAGGATGTACAGCCCCGCATGCTCGGTGACGGGCACGAGCTTGGACAGGAGGATGTTCGGGATGTAGACGGCGAGGAAGATTACCCAGAACCCGAGGAACGGCCCCCACCAGTCCTTGCCTTTGAGCGAGAGATCGAAGCTCGTTTTCATGACTTCTCCTTTTTGATCCACTTCTAGACTTCTATCATACCGCAGGCTCAGGACGTCTTCCGCCTGCACGCCTCACAGAGGCAGCCCTTCTGCTTGATATACGCGTCGAAGTATTCCTTCCCGTAGTCATAGGTGAGCTCCCGGCCCGGGACGATCGCCTTGAGCGCGTAGATGCGGACCTTCTTGCCCCTCGTGTAGGCGACGCAGTTCGGCTCGCAGGAATGGTTGATGTAGCGGCTCTCGTTTTCCCGGGCCGTCCCGTCGATGGTCCAGCGGGAGTTCACCCTGAACAGGTACCGTCCTCCCTTGCGATCGGCATCCTCGTTGGAGAGGAGAGTCCCGGTGTATTCGATCACGAAGTCGCCCTTTCCATAGGGTCGTGTGGCAAACAAGCCCAGTCCGGATGCTGTCTTGCGTATCTCGAATCGTGTTTCTTTTGACAGAATGGCTGCTCCCAAAGATACAGTGATACGCTGACTCTGCCATTTTGCATTCGGAGCATCAAGGCTCGCGCTCATGGTCGATGGACGGAACTTTTTCTATATTCTGTCAGTTACTATGCTTTTGTAACCCTGCATCGGGCAGGTGCGGGGAGAAGGGAACGGACCGTGGGATTCGATACGCTGGCGAACGCTGAAACGATCGGAGCGACGATGGAGGCGCTGAAGGAGCGCGGGATCTCCTCCGAGCTCCTTCAGACGGGCGGTGAAGCGCTCGAGCGCCTGCGCAGCCTCATTCCCGCCGGGGCCACTCTTTCTACAGGCGCTTCCCTGACACTCAAGGAGATCGGGTTCGAGGGCCTCCTCATGTCGGGCACGCACCCGTGGAAGAACCTGAAGGCCGAGTACCTCGCGGAGAAGGATCCGGCCGTGCAGACCCGCCTGCGACGCCAGAGCACCCTTGCCGACTATTATCTGGGAAGCGTCCACGCGGTGGCCCGAACCGGAGAGATCGTCATCGCCAGCATGAGCGGCAGCCAGCTCGCGCCCTACGCGTATTCGGCCTCGAACGTGATATGGGTGGTCGGTGCGCAGAAGATCACCGACTCCCTGGAGGACGGACTTCGGCGCGTGCGTGAATACATCTTCCCTCATGAAGACAAACGCATGAGGGAGGCCTCGAGCGGAAAGATGGGGAGCATGATCGGGAAGTTCCTGATCATCGAGCGGGAACCAGCCTTCATGAACCGGAAGATCACCCTCCTCTTCGTTCGCCAGACGATTGGGGACTGATCAAGGCTTGACCGCATCAGCGGCCGCGTGCGCGAGTGCCAGGATCTCCGGCCTGTACTCGAAGTGCATCGTGTCGAAGAAGAGCCATTTGCCGCCCCACACGAAGCCGTGGCGCTCGAATGCGTCCACCACTTTCTGCGGGACGGCCCAGCGCTTTTCGTAGGGCGTTGCCCACCACCGCTCGTCCCTGTCCATCACCCATCGCCAGTATGTCGCCTTGCCCGCATAGCTCTTCGGGATGAGGTCCACGGCGAGCCCGTAGCCGTGATAGCTGCGGGACAGCGTTCCCGCAACGTCGCGGTAGTTGAAGCCGTCCATCTCTGCAATGCCGGCAAAAAACGAGGCGATCGCGGGATCGGCGGCCCGGGCCGCCTCGCAATCGACCGCCACCTCCTTGAGCGCCCCGGCAATCCGCTCGTGGACCTGGACCCGGAATCCAAGGAAGTCCACCGTCACAAGCCTCGCTTGAGTTTCCGTGCGTGAACCGGCATTGAAGAGCCGTTCCAGGAAAGCTTCCGATTTGCGGGGTGGCCGCGCGCGGGACTCTTGTAGCAGCTTCTTGAGCCGGGCCGCCTCTTCGTCGCTCAGCGCGGGAAGGGGGGGAAGCCCGCCGAGGGGGTAGCGATAGAACCGGTAGGAGGCGTACTTTTCCCAGCTTCCGCGCTCCTCTTCGGGGAGGATGCGGCCGTGGGCCCAGAAGAACCACTGCCCATCGAGCGCGACGGCCCAATCGTTGTCGCGAAGCTCCAAAGAAGTAATGCGATCGGGGAAGGCCTGGGCGAGCGCGGTGAGCTCCGCCTGGCCCGTGCTCTCGGGCCCCGGCGGCTGAAAGAGATTGACTCCCTGCGCCCCGACACCCGCACCGGCCACGATCAGGAGAAAGGGAATCAGCGCTGCGGTCAGGCGGCCCGAAACGATCGCGTGCATGCGGGCGTCACGCCTTCTTGAAGCAGTCCATGGCCTCTTTCTCCATGGCATTGTCGTCGATGACCATTGGATCCTCCGGCACGATTGCAATCTACCGCTTGAACGCGCCCAGCAATGCCCCGATGAGCAGGTAGAGACGGGACGCTATGGAAATCAGGTTGGAGAAGAGATTGTGCGGATCCAGCTCGCGGAGAAGCTGGAAATGATCGAGAACGTCCTCGGGAACGAGGAGCAGAAGTCCGAATCCGATGAAGACATAGGGCTCCCCTCCGCCGGCAAGCCCGATGACCAGCACGAGCACTGCAATGGGTTCCGCGAGGATTGTATCGAGGATCGGCTTCACGAGTCGCAGAAGGTGCTTCGTCGAAGCGTGCAGACGGGGGCCTTCATAGACGAGGAGCCAGGGAAGGACGACCAGCGCACACACGCCGAGAAAAACGACGATGCCCGCCACAAGGTAGAGGATGCGCTGGCGGCGGGGAAGGATGAGCAGCCGAACCGGTGATGCTATGAACGTGGCAAAAAGGAGGAGTGGGAAGAAGGATGCCGCGGAGAGAAGCTCCTCGGTCCAGGACTCGCTTCCCGAAATAAACGGGTCGACGAGTGCGGCGAGTGAGAGAATGATGACGCCACAGAGCAGGAAGAGCCAGGCGCTCATCAACAGAGGATTGTCCTTTCTCCGATATGCCGCGACGAGAATTGCCGCGAGGACCAGGACTGAGAGCGCCGCTATGAAGGGCACGGAGCCCGTCAGTGTACTGATGAGCTCCATGGGGAGAAAGATATCCAGCACGTAGAGAGCTACGACCGCCACGAGGGGAATGACGAAGAGAATGATCACCATTTTCGTTTTCTCCCGTGGAAACCGAGAGCCCGCACCCGCCTCTCTTCGAGCGCCCGAAAGAGCTTGTGCTCGCCATCATAGATCCTCGAAAACCGCACGCCGGCGGAATCGTCTTCACGGTGTATAACGTCGAGGTTGACCTCGAGCTGGACGTCCCCCCAGGACAAGCCGGCAAGGGGGACGAATCCTCCTGGCGTGAACGCGGTGCCCGCCTCCGCCGTATCCATGACGAGCCTGGCGCCGCCTTCAGCGATGTTCCCCACTTCGGCTCTGGCAGAGTTTTCCCCCGCGGACCACGTGAGGACGGCCTTCGTCGTTTCCGGTATCGCGTAGCGTGGCGCCGAACGCCGTGCCTTGATCTTCAAGGTACGCAGAGCGAGATCGAGGATGCGCGCTACGTGCTCTTCCTTGCGAAACGGTTTTACGATGACCCCCGCGACCTTGAGCGCCATCGCCTCATGGACATCGTCGAAACTGAACCTGCTCGCCACGAGAACGAGGGCTGTCGCGCTCCGACCGGCATGCAGGCTTCCCGCGAGCATCCGCCATTCGCGAGCCATGCCGTCAACGTCCATGACAACGATCGATAAGAGCTCCAGACCGTTCTCCGCCTCGCGCAGCTCGGCCGCCTCCGTCACCTGGAAGTCCAGGGCCGAAAGGGCTTGCGCTATCGGTTGGCGGACGAGAAGGGTCTTGCCGAGAACCATGGCTTTCAAAGGCATGTTGTCGACCAGTGTACCAGGAAGTTCGTCGCCATGCCATGTTCGCGCGGCGGGGAAATCCAGGGGAGGCCCGGCGGTGTAGACGTAAACATGGAGGCTCTTTGATGCGATCACACGGTTTTCCATCTCGATCCGTCCCGACACTGGCGCTCCTCTGCGTCGGCCTGCTCCTCGGCTTTGCAGGCGCGCTTTCGGCCCAGTCGATGGACGGTGACACGCTTTATTTCGTTCAGGTATCGGATACACACTGGGGCTTCAACAACCCGAAGGTGAACCCCGACTATGCGGGGACGCTGAAGAAAGGGATCGCCGAGATCAACGCGCTGCAGGGCACGCCGGACTTCCTCATCTTCACCGGCGACGAGACGCACACCACGAGCGACCCTGACCTGCGGCGACAGCGGATGGCTCAGTTCAAGGACATCATCTCCGCGTTGAAGATCCAATCGATCAGGTTCATTCCCGGCGAGCACGATGCCGCGCTCGACAATGCCAAGGCCTACCGTGAGTTCTTCGGCGAGCCGCACTACACCTTCGACCTCAAGGGCGTCCATTTCATCGTGCTGGACAATGTGTCGACGCCGGACGGCAGTCTCGGCGCGGATCAGCTTGCATGGCTGGCGAGCGTGCTGAAAGGATTCGATCCCGGCTCCCAGGTCATCGTCTTCGCGCATCGGCCGCTGGTCGACGTCTACGCCGCCTGGGACTGGCGGACGAAGGACGGGGCCCAGGCGATCGCCCTGTTCAAGCCGTTCAGGAACGTGAAGCTCTTCTACGGACACATCCACCAGGTGCGGGAGGATGACGGGGACGGCTTCACCCAGTACGCGGCGCCGGGGATGATGTTCCCGCTGCCCGCTCCTGGATCGGTGGCGAGCCCGAGCCCACTGGCCTGGGACCCCGCGCATCCCTACCGCGGGCTGGGGTTCCGCACCGTGCGGCTCGACCTGAAGACCGATCAGGCAACGATCAAGGAGTATTCGATCAGCGCGGACGGGACCGTGTCGTCGAACTAGGGACGCAGGCGGATGAAACGCGTGACGACGATCGTGTCCCTCTTTCTTCTCCCTGCCGTCTGCGGCTGGGCGCTGCCGACGGTGGACGGGAAAGTCTCGAGCGGTGAATACGGCAGGTCTCTGTCTCTCCTCTATGGCGATGCAACCGTATGGTATCAGGCCGACCCGGAGGGCGGCCTGTACCTTGCCGTGTCGGCCCCGACAACGGGCTGGGTCGGCATCGGGCTCGGATCAGTCGTCATGGACGGGGCGCACATCTTCATGGGCTACGTCAAGGACGGGGTCCCCGTCTTCAGCGAGCAGGTGGGCTCGGGGCACAGCCACGCTCCGAGCCCCGCCGCCTTCGCCGACAGGAGCGCCGTTGGGCAGGAAGGGGGCGTCACGACGATCGAGCTCCACGTCCCTGGAAACAGGCTGCCCCGCTCGGGAAGCAGGGTTCCCTTCATCGTGGCGTTCGCCGGCTCGGCAGACCTCACGACGTTCCACGAGGACAATCACGACGGCGGGATGATCGATCTGTCGGATCAGTGATGCGTGGCTTCACGGGTCGCGCCGACCCTGCTGAAATCGATGTATCCACGTTCGACGTCGACGGAGGTCAGTTGTACACGGATCCGATCCCCGACATCGACGCCCTGGGATCCACTCACCACCCTGCCATCGACGGGTATCTCGAGCAGTCTCGCCCACGTGCCTTTTTCCGATGCACCCGTGACGAAGGCGTCGAACTGTTCTCCGATTCTCGATTCCAGAACGAGAGCTGCCGCTGATTTCCCCACCTGCCGCTCTACTTTGCTGGCGGCGTCTTCCTCTTCGGTGAGATGCCGGGCCAGCGCGTCCAGCTCTTCATAACTGTACGGCGCCGGGAGACCCGCGATCGCGGCCTTCACGAGGCGCTGGGTGACGATGTCCGAATAGCGGCGATTCGGAGCGGTGGAGTGGGCGTAGTCTTTCACCGCAAGACCGAAGTGTCCGGGCGCTTCCTCGCCGGAGCGTTCCGCGACATACTCGCCCGTTCCGAGCAGCTTGATCACCGCAAGGGAGAGATCGGGAAAGCGAAGCGGGTCTGCCGCGTCTTCCTTGACGAGGAATTGATCGAGTGATTTCGCGTCCGCGATGGCGGGCAGCTTGGACCCGTGGTCCTTGGCGAGCTCAACGATCTTATCCCAGCGCTTGGGAGTTCGCACGACGCGCCGAATGGAGGGGGAGCTCTTGGCGGCAAGATAGCGCGCCACGACACCGTTGGCCGCGATCATGAAGT
>PLNO01000155.1 GCA_003141795.1 Spirochaetaceae bacterium
GGCAGGCATCTGCCGGAAAAGCTCGAGGATCCGCACCGCTCTCTCGTAGGCGTCCTGCCGCTCGGGAAGCGGGCCGAACTCCTCGATGAGCGACGGGAGATGCTTCTCGACACGGGCTTTCATCACGGGAAGCTCATAGGGGAGAAAGCTGTTCACCAATGCATGCGCGCGGCGCAGCTCAGGAACGATATAGCGCAGCTCCGAACGTCGGACAAGATGCCAGTGCCGAATGGTGGAACGGGGGGTATAGTTCCGGAACTGCATGTCGCGCACCACTCTGCGGATCATGCGGATGTCGGCCCAACGGATGTAACGCCCGTCGGCACCCTTGATCTGGGAGAGGGTTTCGATGTAGAGACGGAACTTCATCTCCTCCGGCACGCTTGCCGTCATGGCGGGAAACAGGNNACCGCCGGCAGGCTCAGGGAGTCCCGGGCCTCCTCCCGTTTCCCCGTCTTGAAGTTGTACCGCGGGACCATCACGCTACTCCCCGCCATGAGCGCCGCCAGGTGCTCGCTGATCATGCCGAGGTCCAGCGCCTGCGGGGTCTCGAAGTCGTGGTCGTCCTCGCCGATCTTCGGGTGCATCTCCAGGTCGAAGAAGTAGTTGTCCACGGCGAGCGGGACCGTGGGAATCCCGGCGGCGGCGAGCTTCTCCCTCACCTTCAGCGTCGTGGTGGTCTTCCCCGAGGAGGAGGGCCCGGCGACGATCACAACGCGGAGATCCTCCCGGCGCGCGAGCATTTTTTCCGCCGCGGCCTCCAGCTCGCTTTCATAGAATGAATCGGAGGCGGCCACGAGGTCCTCATACCTCCCGTCCCTGACCTGACGGGAAAGCTGGTCCAGCGTGAGGCAGTCGTGGTCGGTCGCCCAGGAGAGCGCCTCCCACAGCTTGCGGTAAGGGATGTTCTCCTCAGAGTAGGTGAGACTCTCCCGGCCGGCCCGCTTCAGGGCGTGCTCATAGCGGTAGACGATGTACGCTTTGGCCACGCGCGCGTGACCCCGCTCGATGAGCGCCTTCTCGACGAGGTCCTGGATCTCCTCGACCGTCGGCCAGGAATCCCGGCGGCTGTTCGAGAGCAGGGAGAGCACGTCGTCGGTGACCCGCTCCGACTCGCCCCTGTCCCTGCCGCCGCACGCCACCGCGGCACGGTATACCGCGGAGGAGATCTTTTCCCTGTCGAACGGGACGGCACGGCCGTCCCGTTTGATGACCATTGCGAACACGGCCTCTACTCCAGGGTTTTCGGTTTCACCTCATGCTCGATCATGGAAAGGAAATCCGCCATCGGGATCAGGTTCTTCTGCTCACCCTCGCGGGTGCGCAGCGATACGGTCCGCCCCGTCTGCTCCTTCTCACCGAGGATGATCATGAAGGGGACCTTCTGGTTCTGCGCCTTGCGGATCTTCGCGTTCATGCGGTCATCGCTCGCGTCGAGCTCGACCCTCACGTCGCGCGCCTTGAGCTCGCGCACGACCTCCTGCGCGTAGCCCACGAAGGCCGGCGTCACAGGGATCGCCTCGACCTGGACGGGGGCCAGCCACGCGGGAAAGGCGCCTGCGTAGTGCTCGATGAGCACGCCGAAGAACCGCTCCAGGGACCCGAGAAGCGCGCGGTGGATCATGAAGGGCTTGTTCGGCGAGTTGTCCTGCCCGACGTAGGTGATCCCGAAGCGCTCGGGCATGTTCCAGTCGAACTGGATCGTCGTCATCTGCCATTCGCGTCCCAGCGCATCCTTGATCTTTAGATCGATCTTCGGGCCGTAGAAGGCTCCGCCGCCCTCGTCCATGACGTACTCGAGGTTCTCCGCCGTCACGGCGCGCTTGAGGGACGAAATCGCCTTCTCCCAGTTCGCGTCCTCCCCGATCCCGCCCGCGGGCTTGGTGGCGAGATACGCCTTGATGTCCGTGAAACCGAACGCGCGCCAGATCTTCAGGGAGAAGCGCAGCACCTCGAGGATCTCGTCATCGACCTGCTCGGGGGTGCAGATGATGTGGGCATCGTCCTGGGTGAAGCCGCGGACGCGCAGGAGCCCGTGGAGCACGCCGGACTTCTCGTAGCGATAGACGGTTCCCAGCTCCGCGAAGCGCATGGGCAGCTCCCTGTAGGAGCGCTGCTGGTTCTTGTACACCATGAGGTGGAACGGACAGTTCATGGGCTTCACGTAGTAGTCGACGTCGTCGATCGACAGCGGGGCGTACATGTTCTGCTTGTAGAACCCGAGGTGCCCCGACGTCTCCCACAGCCATGACTTGCCGATATGCGGGGTGTACAGGATCTCGTACCCGTTCCTCAGGTGCTCCCGCCTCCAGAAATCCTCGATCGCCAGGCGGATCCTTGCCCCCTTGGGATGCCAGTAGATGAGGCCCGCGCCCGCCTCATCGTGGATGGAGTACAGGTCGAGGTCCTTGCCCAACCGGCGGTGGTCCCTCTTCTCGATCTCCTCGAGCTTCTTGAGGTATGCCTCGAGGTCCGCCTTGGATTCCCAGGCGGTGCCATAGATGCGCTGGAGCATCTTCTTCTTCTCGTCCCCGCGCCAATAAGCACCCGCTATGGAGGTGAGCTTGAAGGCGTCCGGCGGAAGCTGCTTCGTGCTTTCAACATGGGGACCGCGGCAGAGGTCGGTGAAGGTGTCCTGCGTGTAGGTGGAGATGTCCTCTCCCTCAGGCAGGCCATCGATGAGCTCGACCTTGTAGGGCTGGTCCTTGAACATCGCGCGCGCATCGGCCCTGCTCAACGTATTGCGGACGAAAGGATGGTCTCCCGTGACGATCGCCCGCATCTTCTCCTCGATGCTCGCGAGATCATCGGTGGTCACCGCGCGGGGCAGGTCGAAATCGTAGTAGAAACCGTCGTCGATCGCGGGGCCGATGGCGAGCTTGGCCCCGGGGAAAATCTGGAGCACAGCCTCCGCCATCACGTGGGAGAAGGAATGGCGTATCTCCAGGAGCCGCGACTTTCGCACATCATCCATACTCATGCCTCCAATGACAAAGCCCCGAACAGCCGCTTCGTCCTGACGTTCGGCGCGGCATACCACCGCGCTTCCAAGGACGAAAAGCCGTTCGGGGCCTTCCGCGGTTCCACCCTGGTTCACGTGAGCCTCATCAGAGGGACCACGCGCTCTTTCCGCCCTCTACCGGGGGGCACTCCGACGGCGCATACTCGAGCGGACAAGCCCGCTGGCGATCGCACGCGGGGTTCCGTTCTTTCCGGCCGCAGCTCAGGAGTGGTTTTCGACAGTTGCCGCCAGGCGCCTCTCAGCCCAACACCGTACCCGGTGCGATGAGCGCCCTCTCTGTGGCCGCGCGCGCTGCCTACTCGTCTCCTTCACAGCTACGAATTGAGTATCGAAAGAAATCGGATCAGCTGTCAATACCCTTCAAGCTCCGCTCCCGCCGCGAAAAGCCCGTCTCCCGCTCTTTGCTGCGGCTACGATGCATAGGCTGTCTATGTTTGGCGATTTCGAGCGCGATTCGAACATTGACACCCCCCGGCGGCAGGTCTACACTTTTTTCCACATGAAGCGCATCGACATCTACACCATCGACATCGGGGGCGGGCACATTGCGCCCGCAATGGCGCTGAAGCAGCAATTCGACATCATCGGCCATAAGGACCTCGAGGTCCGCGTCGTGAACCTCGGCATCACCCTCGGCATGAAGTTCCTCCGCTATGTCTACAAGTACTACTGGGACAAAGCGTTGCGCTACCCGCCGCTCGTCAACGCCTTTTACAGGGGCGCCGACAACCCGTTCATGCTCACGGTCCTCGACAGGATCCTCGGGATCTCCGCCCTCCCGAAGTTCGTACAGTACCTGGAGCGTGAAAAGCCCGACCTTATCGTATCCACCTACTTCACGTTCACCCACTACCTCGAGCTCTTGAAGAGGGTCGGGCAGGTCAACGCGATCACCGTCGTGCTCAACCCAGAGCCCTTCGATTCGCATCAAGTGTGGTTTTCGGGGGCGTTCGACTGGAGCATGGTCTTTTCCCGCAAATCGCACGATGAGATCATCGAAAAAGGCCTGCCGGCGAACAGGGTCAAGGTGTTCCCCTTCCCCATCAAGCCGAGCTTCTCTCAACGCAAAGAGTCGCTGGCAGCGCTCCGCCGACGCCTCGGCCTGGCGCAGAAGCCGTTCACCGTGCTGTTCTTCTTCGGCGCCGAAGGGATCGGGCCGGTAAAGAAGTTCGTCACGATGCTCATCTCCCGGGGCCTGTCGATGCAGGTCGTCGTGATTTGCGGGAAGAACGAGAAGCTGCGGGCGGACATGACGGCGCTGTCGATGGGGCGCACCGGCAACGTGAGGATCGCGGTCGTCGGGTATGCGACAAACCTGTCGGAGTACATCACTGCCGCTGACGTGGTGGTCGGAAAATCCGGACCGAACCAGGTTTTCGAAACGCTCCAGCAGGGCAGGCCGATCATCATCTCCAGTTTTCTCGCCAACGAAAAAGAGACCACCACGTGGGTCATCCAGAACAAAGTGGGATGGCTTACGAGGACACCGGCGCACCTCGCCACACTGCTCGCCAAGCTCTCTTCCCACCCCGCGCTCCTCAAAGAATATCTGGACAACGTGAAGAGGCTGAAGGTGAGATCGGGAGCCCCGGAGATCTGCGATTTCCTCTATGGCCTGGTGAAGCAGAAACGCCCGGCCCAGAAGCCTACCGTGGGGCAAACCATCCGCCGCATCCGGGACGCGGTGGTCGCGGAGATGGAAGCCGCGGACGGGAGAAAGCTCGTCAGGAAGGCCGGAGCGGCAAAGAAGCGGACGGCCGCCCGTAAAAAAACCGCCACCCGAAAGCGGGCGGCGGTTGCAAAGAAGGCAGCTCGGAAAATACGCCGCGCCGGCTGAGCCGCGCGGCCTCTCCCTCTCCTATTTCCAGTCCCTGATCCTCTTCTCCACGGCGGCCGCCGTGATACCGAGGTGCTCGGCGACCTTCTGATAGGGTCCCGACTCTCCGAACCTGTCGATCCCGATCACGAGCGTCGATTCGTCGAACAGGCCCTTCCAGCCGAACGTGACTCCCGCCTCGAAGATCGCCTTTTTCGCCGCGGGCGGAACGAGCGAGGCTCGGAACTCCGCCGGCTGGGCGACGAACAGCCCGTGAGAGAGAACGGACACGACCCTCACCTTGCGGTCCTTGAGCGCCTCTGCCACCTGTAGCGAGACGGACACCTCTGAGCCCGTGGCAACGATGACGAGATCCGGCGATCCCTCACAGTCCTTCACGATGTAGGCGCCGCGCTGAATCGTCGAGCGCCAGGAGGCGTCGGCCTTCGGATAGACGGCGATCGCCTGCCGCGTGAGGGCGAGCACGCTCGGCCCGTCCCTTCTTTCCATCGCGATCCGCCATGCCATCTCGGTTTCTTCAGCATCCCCGGGGCGCAGTACGGTGAGGTTGGGTATGGCGCGAAGCGCGGCAAGATGCTCCACGGGCTCGTGCGTCGGCCCGTCCTCGCCGACGAAGACCGAATCGTGCGTGAGCACGTAGATCACGGGGAGCTTGGCTATCGCGGCGACCCTCATGGCCGGGCGCATGTAGTCGGAGAACACCATGAAGGTGGCGCAGAAGGCGCGCAACCCGCCGTGGTAGGCGATCCCGTTGCAAATGGCGGCCATCCCGTGCTCGCGGATGCCGAAGTGGAAATTCCTTCCCAGCGGGTTGGCTTTTCCGAAATCCCCCATGTCCTTGAGGTTCGTATTGTTCGACGGGGCAAGGTCAGCGGAGCCGCCGATCAGGCTGGGCATTGCCTTGGCGATGGCGTTCAGGACCTGGCCGCTCGCAGCACGGGTGGCGAGGCTGTCCCCGAGCTTGAACACCGGGAACGACGCCTTGGAGAGATCCGTCTCCGCGGCGAACGAGCTGTCCCATTCCTTCGCCTTGTCGGGATTCGCCGACCTCCACGCGGAGAAAGTCGTCTTCCACGCTTCGTAGCGCGCCTTCCATCCGGCCTGCTTGTCCTTGAAGTACGACTGGGCCTCGGGGAACACGTAGAACTGAGAGCCTTCAGGCACGCCGATGGCCTTTTTTGCGCCGGCGCATTCCTCGGCGCCCAGCGACTCCCCGTGCGCTTTGGCGGTTCCGGCGCGCGTAGGGGCACCCTTGCCGATGGTGGACTGCAGCTTGATGATGGTGGGCCGGGCGGTATCCTTGCGGGCCTGGTCGACGAGCGACGCTATGCCGTTGAAGTCGTACATGCTCCCCGACAGGGTCTGCCAGCCGTATGCCTCATACCGTTTCAGCACGTCCTCGGAGAACGCCAGGCTCGTCGAGCCCTCGATTGTGATCTGGTTTGAATCGTAGAAGACGATGAGCTTGCCCAGGCCGAGATGACCGGCGAGGGATGCCGCCTCCGCGGCGACCCCTTCCATCATGTCACCGTCGCTGGCAAGCACGTACGTGTAATGATCCACGATGGTGTGCGTCGGGGTGTTGAACCGGGCGGCGAGGATGCGCTCCGCGATGGCCATGCCGATGCCGTTGGAAAGCCCCTGTCCCAGCGGTCCACCGGTGGCCTCCACCCCCGGCGTCCAGCCCCACTCCGGGTGACCGGGAGTCTTCGAGCCGAGCTGGCGGAATCCCTTGATGTCGTCGAGGCTGAGATCGTATCCCGACAGGTGCAACATCGAATACAGAAGCATGCACCCGTGCCCGGCGGAGAGCACGAACCTGTCCCGGTTCGCCCACTGGGGGTCCTTCGGCCAGTGGTTCAGGAGCTCCCCATAGACGTACGCGCCGAGCTCGGCGCATCCCATGGGCAGACCCGGGTGGCCGGATTTCGCCTTTTCCACCGCGTCGATGGAAAGGGAGCGAACGCTGTTGGCAACTGCGGAAAGTGCGGAGAGATTCATCGCGTCCTCCATGTGACTGATGCCTTGTTATTCTCTATCGTGACGAGCGCATAGCGCCCGTTCTTGAAAGGTCCGATGTTGGCGCACACCGCGCCGCCAAGGGAATCCTCGCCCCAGGACTCGTGTATGTGGCCGCAGATGCAGAGCTGCACGGAGCGTGTGAGGAGGAAGTCCCGCACAGCCGCAGAGCCGACGTGCAGCTTCGCGAAGCTCCTGTCGAGCTCCGTGTCCTTGGGTGGCGCATGCGACACCAGGACCCTGTAGCCCGCGTTTCGTATCCGCTCGAACCCGGCAGAGAGACACGCCGCTGCCTCCTCTGCGTCGATTTCCCAGGGGGTACCGAACGGCGACGGAGTCCCGCCGCCGAGACCCATGAAGCCCACCCCTTCGATGACCACCCCGGTTGAATGGATGTCGAGCCCTTTTTCGGAGAGAAACCGACGCGCGCCCTCGCGGTCCATGTTCCCACCGACGGCAACGATCCGTGCACCCGAGGATAGCAAGGGGGAGAGGACGGCCTCCGCCTCGTCGTACCCGCCGAGGTGGGTGAGATCGCCTGCGATGACGATCACGTCCACCTCGGGGACAAGCGCGAGCACGTCCTTCAGCCCCGCAGCCTCACCGTGGATGTCCGACAGGCAAAGGAGCTTCATGGCGCCCTAGTGGTGCCGCCTCTTGTGCTTCTTCTGCTTCCGTGAGCCGGATTGTCCGAGGAAA
>PLNO01000033.1 GCA_003141795.1 Spirochaetaceae bacterium
GCTCCTCCCCGAGATCAACGCCCATCACCTCGAGGTGATCGAGGCACAACGTCGACGTCTGGGCACGAAGCGCGGCTTCATCACCGTGAAGCCCAACTGCTCCATCCAGAGCTATGTCCCCGCCCTGCATCCGCTGCGGGAGTTCGGCATCGAGCGCGTGTTCGTCTGCACCTACCAGGCCATCTCGGGGGCGGGCAAGACCTTCAAGGACTGGCCCGAGATGCTGGACAACGTGATCCCCTTCATCGGCGGTGAGGAGGAGAAGAGCGAACGGGAACCCCTCAAGGTCTGGGGGACGGTGGACAGCGACGGCATCATGAGCGCAAACGGCCCGTCGATCAGCAGCCAGTGCATCCGGGTACCCGTGACCGACGGCCACCTCGCCGCGGTGTTCGTCTCCTTCAAGAGCAAGCCTTCCCGTGAGAGGATCCTCGAGCTCTGGAAGGGCTTTGAGGGCAAGCCCCAGAAGCTCGGCCTTCCCAGCGCGCCGAAGCCGTTCCTGCGGTACTTCGACGAGGACAATCGTCCGCAGACGAGGCTCGATCGCGATGCGGGCGGGACCCCGGACAATCCCCGACCCGCGGGCATGGGCATCACCATCGGACGACTGCGCGACGACTCCCTGCTGCACTACCGCTTCGTCTGTCTCTCCCACAACACGATCCGCGGAGCGGCCGGTGGGGCCGTCCTCACCGCGGAGCTCCTCAAAGCGGAGGGATACGTCTCCGCAAAGTGACTCACTGCGCTTCGATGCGTCCCGCAGCGCACGCTGCGAGCCGATACGTTCGGGAGGGACTCCGATGAGAAAAGTATTCCTCGGTGGGAGCGGGCTCGCTGTTTCCCGTCTGGCGATGGGGACGCAGACCTTCGGCTGGGGAGCCGATGAGACGACCTCGTGGGCGATGGCTGACAGGTTCGTGGAAGCAGGAGGCAGCTTCTTCGACACGGCGAGCACCTATAACGGCGGCGCTGCTGAATCCATCCTCGGCTCGTGGATCGAGGCCCGGAGGTGCCGGCAGGCCGTCGTGGTGGGCACGAAGGTCTTCTTCCCCACGGGGGACGGCCCCAACGACAGCGGGCTTTCGCGCAAGCACATCCTCCATTCCGTCGAACAGAGCCTCGGGCGCCTGCGCACGGACTACATCGACCTCTACCAGGCCCATTGCTTCGACATGTCGACCCCGCTCGAGGAAACCCTCGACGTGTTCGACGGCCTCGTGAGGGCGGGCAAGGTGCGCTACGCCGGCGTGTCGAACTTCAGCGGCTCGCAGCTCGTGCGGGCTGTCATGACGGGCAGGATGCGCCGCCACACGCCGCTCGTGTCCCTCCAGGCGGAGTACAGCCTCCTCGTACGGAGCACGGAGTGGGAGCTGCTCCCGCTCTGCCGGGAGGAGGGGCTCACACTGCTCGCGTGGTCCCCGCTCGCCGGCGGCTGGCTCTCGGGGAAGTACGTCAGGGGGGCATCCGCCGCTCCCGACAGCCGGGTGGGCAAGGGCGAGCGCTGGGACGACCTTCCCGCGCAGCGGGAGAACGAGTCCACGTGGAAAATCATCGAATGCCTGCAGGAGATCGCGCGCACCAGGGGCAGGACCTGCTCCCAGGTCGCCCTCAACTATCTCCTGCACGGCAGGGATTTCGTCGTTCCGATTTTCGGGGCCCGGACCATGGCACAGCTCGATGAGAACCTCGGGAGCGTGGGCTGGGAGCTCGGGGAGGAGGAAGCCCGGATGCTCGACACTGCGAGTGCCATCCCGCTCCCCTATCCGTATCGATTCATCGAGCGCTACACGCGCCGAAGAGGAGAGTGAGATGTACCAGACCTCCAACATTTCCCATGGTGAAGCACTTGCCATGATCACCGCCGTGAAGGACGCGGCGGAGAAGGCCGGAAAAGCCGTGTGCGCCGCGGTCGCGGATTCCCACGGCGAGCTCCTTGCCTTCCTGCGCATGGACGGCTGCCAGATTCCCTCGGTGTATATCGCCCAGAACAAGGCGTTCACCGCGGCGCGGGAGCGCAAGCCCTCCGGGGAGGTGGGCAGCAACGTGCTCGCCTCGGGTCACCCCATGTCTAACTACGGGGACATCCGCTACACGGCCTGGCAGGGCGGCCTCCCCGTCGTCCATGACGGGAAGGTGATCGGTGGCATCGGCGTGAGCGGTCTGTCGGGGGAAGAGGACGAGGAGCTCGCGGGCAAGGGGCGAGCAGCGATCGCCCGCTAGCGGCTCACCGCGATCTGGATCGCTTTCAACAGCGCGGTCGAGGTGACGGTCGCCGAGCTCACCGCATCCATGGAGAGGGTCTGCGATTCCTTCACGCGTGAGGCGAGCATCCCTGCAAGGACGAGGAGCAGAGAGAGTACGACTGCGACGCGAGGGAGCCGGGCGAACCTCATCGAATGCCTCCTGTGGAGTGGTGATTCATAGTACCCGGCGGACCTGGCCGGCGCAAGAAGGACGCGGCGGCGGCTATCGATACGTGTCGCGCAAATGCTGCACCGAGAGTGATCGCTTCAGCGCGGCAAGCGTCGTCCTCCTGCGGGGAGTGAAGCGCACCTCACGCGGCTCATCCGGCAGCAGCGTGAAGCAGTTGTCGTCGAATATCCCTTCGATGCCTTCCGTGGAAAGGGAAACATAAAAAGCGGGGACGTCCGTCCCGAGCCGTACGACGAAGCCGCTGCCGTCCTCACTCACGTCGTGCTGCAGCAGGGGGCGCTTGATCGTGCACCGCTTCGGCTCGGTGAGGAAGAGATCGTTGCGGCTGACCGCGTCGTGATGCTCGAGGGTGAGGTGGACGAATCCCGCTTCAGGGGATGCCACGAGCTGGGAGAGCGGGTACGCCTTCACCAGACCGGCACTTCCCGGCTTTGCGCGCACCGCACGCGTGTCGATGGCAAGGAGCTTCCCCGCAAAATCGAGGGCCCGCACCGTGACGGTGCCGCGCGCTTCCTCCTGCGCGTCGTTCACCAGCCAGACCTCGACCTTCCCTCTCTTGAGGAAGCCCGTGAGAAGCACGGGCGCGTAGAAGCGCCGTGCGGCGTAGTGCAACAGCTTCCATGCCCCCGAATACTCGATGGACGACCACGAGCATACCGGCCAGTTGTCGTTGAGCTGCCAGTACAGCGTCCCCATACAGGTCGGCCGCAGGCTGCGCCAGTATTCCACCGCCGTTGAGATGGCCATGGCCTGCTGGACCTGGCTGAGATACACGAAGCTCGAAAGGCCCTCGGGCACCCGGAAGTAGCGGGTGAACATCTCCGTAATGATGGAGTTGCCCCGGGGGCTGCGTTGATGGTGCTCGAGCACGGGGGAGGTGACGTTCAGGTCGTCCTCTCCCGCGTAGCCGCGGATCGCCGCCATTGACGGGAAGGACTGGTAGCCGAACTCGGAGCAGAAGCGCGGAGCGATCTCCTGGTAGGCGCTGAAGGGCTTGCCCTCGTGCCAGACGTTCCAGAAGTGCATGTCGCCCCTGCTGTCGTCGTGCCAGTTGTCCGAATAGTCGCCCGGTCCCGCCGAGGGGGAGCTCGGCCAGAACGTGCGGGTCGGATCAGCTTCCCGCACCACCCTTCCGACCACCCCTTCGTTCAGCCTGTCGAAATCGACGATGTAGCGGTCCCTCTTCGCGCGCGACTCGGGAAACCAGGTGAGGGCGCCGACATCCTCGTTGTTGCCGCACCAGAGGGCAATGCAGGCGTGGTCCCGCAGGCGTGTGACCTGATGCCGTATCTCCTCCTCCACGGTGGAGAGGAAATCCTGCGTTGCGGGGTACAGCGCACAGGCGAACATCATGTCCTGCCATACGAGGAGCCCCTTCTGGTCGCACAGGTCGTAGAAGTCCTCCGATTCGTACTGGCCGCCGCCCCAGACCCGGATCATGTTCATGTTGGCATGCACGGCGGAGCCCAGCAGATGATCGATGCGTTCCCGTGTGATCCTGCCGGGGAGGGCGTCGGCGGGGATCCAGTTCGCTCCCTTGCAGAAGACATCCACGCCGTTCACGCGGAACACCATTGAAAGCCCGGCCTTGTCTTTGCGGCAGACGAGTGCAAGCGTGCGCAATCCGATGCGCTTCCTCACCTCGTGACCCGCCACGCGCACCGTGAGGTCGTAGAGGTGCTGCTCCCCGTAGCCATTGGGCCACCACAACCGCGGGGAGCTCACGGTGACGGAGATCTGCGCATGGTTGTCGCCTTTGAAGAGGCGCACCGTCCGAGTGGCCTCCTGATCGCCCAGCCGAACGGTAAGGGGGTAGTCGCCGTCATGGACGGCACTGCACTGCGCGGTGATTTTGATGGTACAGGCACCTCGAGTGTGGCGCTGCTCTGTTGTCACGTAGTCGATGCGCACCTCGGAGTACGCAAGAAGTGAGACCTCACCGTAGATCCCCGCAACCATCAGGCAGGGCCCCCAGTCCCAGCCCGCGTGGCATTGCGCCTTCCTGAGGAGATTGCGGTGGGGCGATTGCACGGGGTACGTCGAGGCGGGGATCGGGTACGGGAGCCGTGCCGCCTCGCGAAGAGCGGTGTTTTCCGCGGAGGTGAAGGTGACGCTGAGAGTGTTCTTTCCCAATCGCAGGGCGGATTTCGCATCGAATCGGCAGCGAACGAACATGTTGCGCCCGGTGCCGATGCGCTTGCCGTTCAGGGTCACGGCTGCAATGGTGTCCAGCGAGTCGAAGGTGAGCTCGATCGCCTCTTCCTTCAGGAGATCCGCGCTCACCTCGAAGTCGCGCTCGAACCGCCAGTCTTCGCGACCCACCCACTGCACGTCGAGCTCGGCGGTTCCGACGTACGGGTCAGGAATCCTGCCCGCGGCAATGAGGGCGGAGTGCGTGTCCCCCGGGATGTTCGCCGGGACCGTCTCCCGTGTCGCGACACGAACGAGACGCCATTCGCCTGCAAGGTCGATTCTCTTCACGTGGTCCTCCGCGGTCGGGCCAGTGTACAGAAAACCTCCCCAGGTGTCTTCATCCCCGGGAGTTCACGCCTCCGCCTGTCCTGCTACTTCGTGTACCCGATCTGCGTGAGGAACAAGAGGGACTCGGTCTTCGACAGCCCGGCCGCCGCCGCCGCGGCGGGCTTCAGGTTGTACATGACCACGGAGCTGAGCTTGAGGCCTGCAGCCACCAGCTGGATGTTCTGAGCGCTGAACGCCGCGGAGCCCATGGCGACGTCACGGCCCAGGGCGGGGTTGCCCTTGAAGAACGAGGGAAGCTTCGCGGAATCATAGGCGAAGAGGACCATGAGCGCGGCCGTCGGTATGTTCTCCTGCGTCACGTCGGCCCGTGCATCCTTCTTGGACAGCTGCTTCAGCAGGTCCGATGCCGGCTCGTAACGATACACGCCTTTGGCCGTGAGCACGTAAACGGTCACGTAGTCAACGTCCCCTGAAACTGCGATGGTGGCGCCCGCCTTCGACGCCGAGCTGACGGCATCCGCCGTCTTCAGGCCATTGCCGGCCCAGAGGATCGCGGCAAGGTCGGCCTTGGGGACGTCATGCTGCACGAACGCCCGTGACGCCGAGCGCGCTTTGATCGCGTCCAGCACGTCGATCCCGAGCGTCGCGGGCGGCTTGCCCAGGCTGATATCCTGGGCGAACGCGGTCGCTGCGAGCAGCGCAACTGCCGCGATTGCGAGTAGTCTTTTCATGGAATTGATCTCCTTCTGCCTTCAAGATACTGCCGCGGGCGTCCCGGGGGTACTGCGGGGTCCTCCGGTATGTTACAATCCCCCGAGGCATCCCCATGAAACGACTCTTCAGCATCGCTACAGTCGCCCTGGCGGCATCGATTTTCTCCTGCTCACTCACGGCCCTTCCGCCGCCGCCCGCCTACGATCATGTGGTGGTAGTGATGGAGGAGAATCGCTCCGCCTCGGATGTGGCGGGAAGCCCGTATCTCACGGAGCTCGCCGGACGCGGGGTTTCCTTCACGCGGATGTACGGGCTCGTCCATCCCAGCCAGCCGAACTACATCGCGCTGTTCAGCGGCTCGATGCACGGGGTGACCGACGACGGGGTGTACGATATCGACGCGCCGAACCTCCTCAGCTCCCTGTCCGCGTCACACCGGACCTTCGCTTCCTACAGCGAAGGTCTGCCGTCGGTGGGCTACCGCGGGGCCATAGCGGGGCGCTACGTGCGCAAGCACAACGCCGTGGCGAGCTTCACGAACACCCCGTCGGTAGTGAACCTCCCCTTCTCGAGCTTCCCCACTGACCACTACGCGGAGTTGCCGACGGTAAGCTTCGTGGCCCCCGATCTGGATAACGACATGCACGACGGTTCTGTCGCGACTGCCGATGCATGGCTGAGGACGAATCTCGACGGGTATGCCCGATGGGCCGTGGCGAACAACAGCGCCCTCATCGTCACCTTCGACGAGAGCACGGGGATGACCGACCCGCGCACGACGCCGATCGCAACGATCGTCGTGGGTGCAGGGCTTCGCCAGGGGGAGAACAGTACACCCCTCACGTTGTACTCCCTGCTGCGCATGCTGGAAGAGATGTATGGCCTGCCGACCCTCGGGGAGGAGGGGACGGCAGCGCGTATTACCGGTATTTGGGAGTAGCGCGGCCCGCCCGGCGCTCCTGGCGCATTCT
>PLNO01000165.1 GCA_003141795.1 Spirochaetaceae bacterium
AGGGAAGTGCTCGGAGCTCCGCCGGGGCCGCCCGCGGCCTGTGCGATGTAGCCCGGCAGGAAGAATGCGAGGAAGAAGAGAATCATCTCCGAAAGGGACCGCGAGTGTTTCATAGGACCTCGTCCTGAAATTGGTATGGAAATATAGGACTTATTTCACGATAATAACAGCAGGATATGATAATCCTCGTCGTTATCCTCGCCCTGGCTTTCATCGCGGTCCTCGCTCTCATCCTCCTCCGTCGGGCAGGGGGGGGGAGGTTCCCATGGCTGCAGTTCTACATGAAGGGCAGGGAGTCAGGCTTCGTTTTCCATGAGATCAACCTCCTCCGTCGGGTGTCCGTCGAAGCGAAGCTGGAAAACCCCACGGCGCTTTTCTGGTCGATCAAGCAGCTCGACCGTGCCATCAAGGGCATCATCATCAAGTACCGGGCCCAGGGACAGGAACAGGACCCGGAGTACAACCTCCTGCTCGCCAAGCTGTTCGAGCTGCGCAAACGCGTGGAGTTCGACCTCCCCAAGTACAAGATGGGGATCAAGAGCTCCAAGAAGATGATCCCGAAACAGCATATCCGCATCACGTTGAAGGAAAAAGGCCCGTTCGCGGCCATGATCGTTGAAAACCTCAGCCGCTACATGGCGGTGTCCTATCCCCAGGGGCCCAAGCTCCCCGAGGGGTTTTCCTGGAAGAACCAGAAGATCGGCGTGTACTTCTGGCGCGCGGAGGATGCCGGCTATTTCTTCCAGACGAAGGTCATCGAGGACTTCATCGACAAGAAATACCCCATCCTCCATATCGCCCATTCGGACAACCTCATCCGGGCGCAGAAGCGCAACTCCGTTCGCGTGGAAACCGACATCTCGGCGGAGCTCTTCCCATTAAAGGCGCTCAACCAGGGTAATGAGATGCCTGAGGAGGCGCGCGGGTTGCGGTGCAGGCTCGCCGACCTCTCCGAGGGAGGAGTGGCGCTCCTGATCGGCGGCAAGGCGCGCGTCGGCCTGCCCATCAAGGTGCAGTTCACTATCGCCGATTCCCTGGTGGTCATGCACGGCGTCGTGAAAGGCCTCAACTTCGACCAGAAGAAGAACAGGTCGCTCCTCCATATGCAGGCAGCGGTCCCCAGCGTGACGATGCGCAACAAGATCCTCACCTACGTGTACAACCTGTTCGGGGAGCGCGCCACCATCGTGCCGGGCAAGAAGCCGGAACCGGCAGCGCAGGGCCGCCCCGCCCCTGACGGGATCATGCTGAAAGCGGGACCGCCCGCGCCCAAGACGGACACCTGAGAGGACCACCGGGTTGCCATTGCAGGCCAGCCCATGTAGTATGTGGCATCGTAAACCCCCCGCAGGAGGGAAAATGGGAATGAGACGTGCGTTCATAATCAGTCTGATCCTTCTCACGGCGGCCGTGGCGGCCCCGGCCCAGGACGCTCAGAAGATCCTCGACACCTTCCGCCGCAATTTTGCCATCGCAAGCCTCGACGTGAAGATCCAGATCCTCCAGGATGCCGCGAGCGGGCAGACCGCGGGCTCCATGGGCCCGCTGTTCCAGCAGGCCGTCGATTTCGTCATCGACAACTCAAGCCTCATTCCCACGGATGCCCGCTTCAATCAGCTCGCCAGCATCGGGGCGCAGCAGATCGGCGCGGTCGGGTACGGGGCGGGCAAGTATTCGGTATGGAAGCTCTTCCAGGTCACCTCGGACTCCCAGACCCTCGCGCGTGCGGCGGCCGCCCTCGGCGTCGTCGGGGCAGGGGACGCTGACACCATCGCCAACATGAACCGCTACGCCGACAGCCAGAATACCCTGTTCATCTCCGGCAAGACCCCCGACGGGGCGACCATCGCCGCGGTTTTCCAGTCCCTGGGAAAGCTGGGGGACCCGAGCTCCTTCCCCGTGCTGTTCAGCGCCGTCAACCTCGGCTATGCGGACGCGATAACGAACATCGCAAGGACCGCCCTCCTGTCGATCAAGGGGGATTTCAAGGAGATGCTGCGCGGGGTCATCCATGACCGGCCGCTTCCTGAGAAGAAAATCGCGCTCCAGATGGGCCTCGACAGCGACAAGCTCACCGACGCCCAGAAGGCGGACCTCGCGGAATACGCCCTGGACATAGGCCTGCACTCCGGCGTCTCCGACGTGGCCAGCAAGGACCAGCAGCGGGACCTTCGCTACCTCGCCGCTTCCAGCCTCGGGGCGCGGAAGTGGACGCACGCCACGGGTCTGCTCGTGGAGCATCTGGACATGGCCATCGGGGAGTTCGACAAGGGGCTGGTCGACAGGAACCATCTCCTGGACGCCATCGGTGAGCTGGGCGTCATGAACAGCCACGACGCCGCGGTGCGCCTCACGCAGTTCCTCGTGCTCATCAACTCGTACACGGAAAAGGGCAAGGCGTACGACGACCAGGTCGTGTTCGCCGTCATGCAGAACCTCGGCGCCCTCGGCGACAAGGTCGCCTTCGACGACCTCATGTACACGCAGTACCTCAACTACTCGGCCGGGGTGAAGAAGGCCGCGCGCGCGGCACTCGACAAGCTGAAGTGGTAGGATCCAGGAATACTCAGAATGCGTCACCTTATGCGCACTTNNATGCGCACTTCTCATTTTGCCCCCTGTTTCCGGGCCCGTTTGGCAGTTGTTCACCCATCCCTAAAGCCCTTGTGGTCCAAAATGAGAAGTGCCGGGTAATTTCGGGACAGGACCCGTTCCTGCCCCCGCGGGCATGATCCGCAGGCACGTCACACCGGCTCTTATCGCGTTCCTCGTGCTCCTCGGAGGCTGCCTGCTCGCCCCGCGTCTCCCCGGTGCATGGCGTGTGATGCTCGTTCTCTGCGGGGTCACCGCGGCGGCCGCGCTGCCCGCCCTGCGCCTCTCCCGTCGTGCGGCGATCCTCCTCTTCAGCGTTGCCGTCGGGTCCTTCCTGGGCGCCGCGTCCTCTGCCGGGATGGACGCGGCACGCAACGGCTCCTACCTTCCGATGCCACAATCCTCCGTGTCGGAGATGCGCGGCGTGGTGACGCAGGACAGCAGCCTGTCTCAGCGCGGCCAGACCGTTCTCCACCTGTCGCTCCGTTCGGCGGCCTCCGCGCAGCGGGGTGTCGCGGCCGATGCACGGGGCGGCGTGCTCCTCCTCATACCGGGGGACCATCGGTTCTCCATCGGCCAGATCCTCAAGCTCCGCGCCGCCCCGGCGGACTTCGACGTCGTCGGCGCTGACCGCTTCATCGCGCGTGCCGAGCTGGGCAGCGTTCGCGCGCTCGGATTCACGTCGCCCCTCTGGGCGTTCAGGGCGGAATGCAGGTCCTGGCTCCATAGGGCGGTGTCAGGAGCGGGGTACCCCGCTTCGGCGCTCATGGAAGCGCTTCTCGTCGGCAGCAGGGAAGACGTGCCGTCCTCCCTCTACGACGGCTTTCTGCGCACCGGAAGCCTCCACATCCTCGCCCTGTCAGGGCTTCACGTGACGGTGATCTACGGGATCGTCGTCGGGCTCCTCCTCTTCATCAGGAGAAAATGGGTTCGCTTTCTCATCGCTGCCGTCGTGCTCCTCTTCTACCAATTCATCGCCGGCTTCATGCCGTCCCTCCTGCGCGCAACCGTCATGATCATCGTCGGAGGCATCGCGCTTCTCATCGACAGGGACAGGGAGCCGCTGAACGCGCTGTCTCTGGCCGGGATAGTCATTCTCCTCATCGATCCCTTCCAGGCATTCACGCTTTCCTTCCAGCTCTCCTTCCTCGCGCTCCTGGGAATCCTCACCGTCGGGCCCCTGATCCAGCGCCCGCTGTCGGGCCATGTCCCCCGCTTCCTCCTCATGCCGCTCGCCATGTCCGTCGGCGCGCAGGTGGCAACCCTTCCGCTGGTGGTCGCGCAGTTCGGCGCTTACTACCCCTCGGGGCTCGCCGCCGGCCTGCTGCTCGTTCCGTTGACCACCGGATTCCTCTGGGCAGGGCTCGCCTGGCTCCCGCTGTCGCTGGTGAGCTGGCCGGCGCTTCACGACCTCATGGGGAGGGGCTTCGATCTGCTCTACCGGGTCACCGAGGGCTGCGCGCAGATCTTCGCCCGTCTGCCGGGTGTGACTCCTTCCCCTGCGGCGATTCCGTGGATCGTCGGCTCATCGATCCTCGTCCTGGTCTTCCTCGGCGTTTTCCTGCCGAGGCGCTCCAGGCCCGCGGCGATGGGGCGGGCATGAATCCCGATTCTCCTTCTGACATCCGCGCCCTCCTCGAGGAGCGCGGGCTCGCGCTCAAGAAGAGGTGGGGGCAGAACTTCCTCGTGAACAGGGGAGCTCGGGAGAGGCTTATTGCCTGTCTTGCGCCGCAACAGGGCGAAAGGATCTGGGAGATCGGCCCGGGCCTGGGATCGATGACGCGTGCACTGCTGGAAGCAGCGGGAACGCTCGTCGCCTTCGAAGTGGACAGGGGGCTCTGCCGGTACCTCGAGGAGAGCCTCGGGACCGCTCCCGGATTCCTCCTCGTCCAGGGCGATTTTCTCGACACGTGGGGGAGAGAATCCGCCGAGCACGGTCCCCCGGCCCGCATCCTGGGAAACCTGCCCTACAGCTCTGCGTCGATGATGATCGCCGAGCTCATCGAGAAGGGCCTTCGGCCGACTACAATGGTCTTCACCGTGCAGCGGGAGCTTGCGGAGAGGATCGCCTCGGCGCCGGGAGAGAAGAGCTACTCGTCGTTTTCAGTGCTCTGCCAGTGCTCCTTCTCCGTTGCAGTGCGGGGGAACCTGCAGCCCGGCAGCTTCTACCCGGTACCCGACGTCGTGTCGTCGATCGTGGAGATGAAGCCGCTTCCCGGCGCGCCCGAGGGCGCCGTGCTCGAAACGCTGTCACTCGTGACGCGCAGTTTTTTCGGCTCCCGACGCAAGACCATTCGCAACAACATCATGTCGGACAGGTTGGGGGAGGGGCTTCCGCCCGAGCGGGTGCTTGCAGCGGCGGAGGATGCGGGGATCGATGTGACTCTTCGGGCGGAACAGATCCCGCCCGAAGGGTTCATTCGTCTGGCGAAGCTCCTCAGATCGCCCGCAGGCTCTTGAGCGTGGACTGGAGCGACTCCCGGTTCTTCGGATCCATGGGGCACATGGGCAGCCTGTAGGTCTCCGTCATCATGCCCTTCATTGCCATGGCAGCCTTGATGGGGATGGGGTTCGTTTCCATGAAGATGGCCTTGAACAGAGGCAACAGCTCGAAGTGCATCACGCGCGCCGCTTCCCAATCCCCCTTCAGCGCGGCGTGCACGTACTTCACCATCCTGTCGGGCACGAGGTTGCTCGCGACGGAGATCACCCCGCGCACGCCGAGCACCATCATGGGGAGGACGAGGTTGTCGTCCCCCGAGAGGAGCGTGAAGCCTGCCGGTTTGGCGGCCAGGAGGTCCATGATCTGGGCGAAGTCCCCGCTCGCCTCCTTGACCCCGCAGATGTTCTTGTGCTGGGCGAGCTTCAGCATCGTGGCATTGTCGATGTTCTTTCCGGTCCTGCCTGCGATGTTGTACACGACCAGGGGGAGATCCACCTGGTCGGCAATGGCGCGGAAATGACCGAGGAAGCCCTGGCTCGTGGGCTTGTTGTAGTAGGGGCCTACCTGCAGCGTGGCGTCGGCTCCCGCCTCCTTGGCGTCGCGGGCGTACTCGATTGCTTCGCTGGTCGCGTTTGAGCCGGCCCCGGCAATGACGGGCACCCGGCCCTTGGCCTGCTCGACGACGATGCTGACGACGCGCTTGCACTCTTCACCTGACAGCGTGGGGCTCTCCCCCGTCGTCCCCACGGGGACGAGCCCGTCGACACCCGCGGCGAGCTGGAAATCGACGAGCGCCCGGAGAGCTTTTTCGTCGAGCGATCCGTCCGCGGTCATCGGAGTCACGAGCGCCGTGTACACACCTTCGAGCTTCATACCGCCCCCCCTTGCAGAATCTCCCTGATGAAATCGTTCACCTCGTACACGCCCGTGCGGCCGGAAAGCCATTCCGCGGCGCGCACCGCGCCCAGCGCGAACCCGCCCCTGCTGCGCGCCCTGTGGGTGAGCTCGATCGTGTCGAAGGCGGAATCCAGCAGGACCGTGTGGGTGCCCGGCACCTCGCCGCCGCGTACCGACGCGAAGTGCAGCTCGTCGGGCTGCGGCGCCCTGTCGAGCTTCTCCGTGACGATTTTCTTCTTCCGCGCGCTTTTGCCGGTGATGATGCGCGCGAGGGTGAGCGCCGTGCCCGACGGGCTGTCCTTCTTGCGCTTATGATGGATCTCCCAGCCCATAAGATCGTACTCGGGGCACGAATTGCTGAGCTCGGTGGCAGCGGCGATCAGCGCGAAGAAGATGTGCGCGCCGATGGAGAAGTTGCTCCCGTACAGATAGCCTGCGCCGGCCTTCTCCATGACGGCCTTCACCTCGGGCAGCTGCGCGTACCATCCCGTCGTGCCGCTCACGGCGCTGAGGCGGAAGGCCGCGTAGCATTTCGCGTTGTCGAGCACGGCACCCGCGTGGGAGAACTCGATGGCCATGTCCGATTTTTTGGCGATCTCTTCGGTGATCAGCGGGGCATCCGCGTCCGCTTGAGAGGGATCGATGCGGGCTGACACCGCATGCCCCCGGTCCTTGAGCACGCGCTCCACCTCGCGACCCATGCTCCCGTACCCGATGATGGCTACCTTCATGGTTCACGCATCATAAAGTGAGGCGCTGAACAGATCAAGTATCTTCTTACACGCTGTGCATGGAATTGCAGATAAAGACGCCGGCCCTTGCGGGCCGGCTCTGGCGGGCGGGCCGATGGGGACTGTTACGTGTCCAGTGACTGCACGAGGATGACGACGGAGGTGTTGACGATGTCGTCCACCGAGCATCCGCGGGAGAGGTCGCTCACCGGCTTGGCAAGCCCCTGGAGGAACGGTCCCCAGGCGTCCGCGCCGGCGAAGCGCTGGACCATCTTGTACCCGATGTTGCCGCTGGCGAGGTCGGGGAAGATCAGCGTGTTCGCTTTTCCCGCGACGGGAGAGCCCGGCGCCTTCTTGGCTGCGACGCTCGGCACAAGGGCTGCATCCGCCTGCATCTCTCCATCCACCAGAAGCGAGGGCGCCTTCTCGTGCGCGAGCTTCACAGCGTTGGCGACCTTGTCGACGAGCGGGTGCGTGGCGCTGCCTTTCGTGGAGAAGGAGAGCATTGCCACGCACGGCTCGGCCTTCAGGAAGGCGCGGCAGGAAGCCGCGGAGGAGATGGCGATGTCGGCGAGCTGCTCTGAGGTGGGCTCGGGAACGACCGCGCAGTCGGCCAGGATGAGGTGGCCTTCGACGCCGAACTTAGGATCCGACACGCGCATGACGAAGCAGGAGGAGGCGGTCTTGATGCCGGGGGCCGTCTTCACGATCGTGAGCGCGGCGCGCAGAACCTTCGCCGTTTCACTGTCGGCGCCCGACACCATGGCGTCCGCCCGTCCCTTGCGCATCATCATCGCGCCCCAGTGCTGCGTGTCCGCCATGAAGGTCTTCTCTGCATCCTCACGGCTGATGCCCTTTGATCTTCGCAACTCCCAGTAATCGTCGGCCCACGCCTTCTTGAAGGGCGATGTCGAGGGGTCTTCGACGTGAAGCCCTGAAAGGCTCACGCCCTGCTTTTTCGCTTCCGCCTCGATCTGGGAGACGGACCCGAGAAGCGTGACCTCGCTGGCGAGCTTCTCATCGGCGAGTATTCGCGCGGCCTTCAGCGTTCGCGGCTCGTATCCTTCGGGAAGCACGAGCTTCCGCGGGTTCGCCCTGGCCTTCGAGCGCATTTCTTCTATGAAATTCATTGATGGCTCCTTTCCGCCGTTGTCTGTTCTGATGGGTGCTGACCAAGTATAGCTTTTTCCCCGAAAACTGCAATAATCGCCCGCATGTCGACAATCGGCGTCTACGGCCTGGGAAGATTCGGGTCCTTCTGGGCAGAGCTCCTTGCGCGGTCCTTCCCGGTCTGCGCGTATTCCCGGTCCCCGGACCGGCCCACGCCACCGGGCGTGCGGCGAGCGGGGGAGGATGAGGTCCTCTCCCAGCCCGTGCTCATTCTCTGCGTCGCCATCTCCGCAGTGGAGAGCGTGCTCGAAAGGGCCCGCGGGCGGCTTGCACCGGATGCACTGGTCATGGACACGTGCTCCGTGAAGACCTACCCCGTCGGCCTCATGGAAAAGCTGCTGCCGGGTCGCGCCTCGATCCTGGGCACGCACCCGATGTTCGGCCCCGATTCGGGAGGCAAGAGCGTCAGCGGCCTTCCCATGATCCTCTGTCCCGCGCGGATCGCCAGCCGTGACCTGGAGACGTGGCGCAGTCATTTCACGGCGATGGGACTCTCCGTGTCGGTCATGACGCCGGACGAGCACGACCGTGAGGCGGCGTTCACGCAGGGTATAACGCATTACCTGGGGAGGGTGCTGTCCGATTTCGGCGTGCGCACATCCCCGATCGGAACCGTGGGCTATAAAAAGCTCCTGGAGATCGTCGAGCAGACCTGCAACGATCCCTGGCAGCTTTTTCTCGACCTGCAGCGCTACAATCCCCACACCCGTGAAATGCGCGCCCGGCTGGTGAGCTCTTTGCAGGCGATGATGACAGCGATCGATACCGCGGGCGCGGAGCAGGAAACCGGGTCGCCTTGACATCCCCGCCGGCGCTGGGTAGGCTCACAAGCAAGGACGGAAAAGCGATGGCTGAAGTTCGAATCAAGGACATCGACGAGCATGAAATCGACACTATCCTTGCGGAAGACATCGATTTCGAAGGATATCTGACCTTCAAGAAGCCCCTGATGATCAAGGGGAAGTTCAAGGGGGAGATCAAGTCGACAAGCTCCCTCTATATCGGAGAAAAGGCGTACGTCGAGGCAACCACCGAGGCGGGCGTGGTCTCCTCCAAGGGCAAGCACAAGGGCAACATCCTCGGCTATTCCCGTGTGGAGCTGTACACTTCGGCCCAGGTCGACGGGGACATCACCACCCCGGACTTCATCGTCGAAAGCGGCTGCAAGTTCAACGGGTACTGCAACATGAGCGGTGAGGCGCGCAAGGACGGGCAGCAGCCGTCCAACGGGCAACAGCACGGGCAAGCCCCCGCCGCGCAGCAGCAAGCACAGCAGGTGCAGCAACAACCGAAGCCGCAGCAGTCGGGCGCCCCTTCGTCACCCGGCGGACAGCAACAGCCCCAGGGCCAGCAACACCCGCAGGGGCAGCAGCAGCAATCGCAAGGCCAGCAGCAGAAGCCACCCGTGCCGCCCGCAGGACAGGGAGGCCAGCAGAGATGAAGCTCCCTTCACTTGCGGCTCTCGCCGTATGCGCGCTCGTTGCGGCTGCTCCGCTGTGCGCGCAGGACAAGCCGGATGCACTGGACCTGTACAGGGCGAACAAGTTCGCGGACGCCATCAAGGTCTGCCAGCAGGAGCTCGCGGATTCGCCCAATAACATCGATTCCTACGTCGTCATGGGATGGAGCTACCTGCGCCTGCAGCAGTATTCGGACGCCCTCACCGCCGGCCAGAAGGCGATCGGCATCAATCCGAATGATCCCCGCGTCGTGCAGGTCATCGGAGAAGCCGACGTGTTCCTCGGGAAGACCACGGATGCGCTGACCAATCTCGAAGAGTACGTCGCACTGAGGCCGAACGGGGATCGCATCGCCCGTGTGTACTGGCTCATGGGTGAATGCTACATCCGCCTGAAGGAGCTGCAGAACGCCGACATCGCCATCTCCACGGCCGTGTATTACGAGCAGAACAACGCCCTCTGGTGGGCGCGCCTCGGGTACGCGCGGGAGCTCGCCAACGACCTGAAATGGGCCTCTGACGCGTACGCGCACGCATTGAAGCTCGATCCCGGGCTCGGCGACGCGCAGCGCGGCAAGGACAGCGTGGACAAGAAGCTCAGGGGATAAGGTTCACGGCTTTTGGCGCCGGGAGGATCGGATTCTCCTTCCGCGGCTGTGCGTGCGGGCTGTCAGCTTACCGATGCCCGGCGGATATCGTGAACGCCAAGCCGGTATTCTCTGCGTTTCATCCTGCTTCGCGATAAAACCCTGGTTTTCACCCTTCTTTTGAGCTATAATAGCAGACAACCATGGGGAACGTCGCTCGTCGTCCCCGGTGTTGCATTGGCGGAGGATGTTCATGGCAATGAAGAAGCTCTCCGTGCTCGCTATCGTACCGCTGCTCCTTCTTGCCGGCTGCTCGGCTTTCTTCGATTTCAATGCGTACTCCGCTCTCGATACCGTTGCAGCGCCCAGCGTCACGAAGTATGAAGGGTCCGGCGGTCTGGCTGCCCTTGCCACGGATTTGAGCTCACCGGCAGTGGTGAAGGCCTTGACCGCAGATTCGGCAACAACGGCCGCCATTGAGCAGTACCTCCTCACCAACTATCTGAGCGGCGCCCTGACGAGCCCCGATCAGAAGCAGGCCGCCGTGCTCTACGCGGATCTCAACCTGAAGACGACGCAGGGTGAGAACTTCGTCAACAACATCGTCACGACGGTCATGAGCGGTGTTCCTGTATCGTCGACCATCCAGGATATTCTCGCTTCAATCATTCCTGCGTCGGCAAAGGCGGATCCTGTGGTCTTTGCGGCAATGATCACCGCCCTTCGCAATTCCAATACCCAATACCTGAAGCTCGCCGGGGGCATCGACGTGAACTCGAATCAAAAGCTGGACTCTGGCGAAGGCGCACCTGCCAACATGAACATAGGGGATGTGGCTCAGAAATCCGCCGTCGCCTATACCGTAGAGGACATTTTCCAGATGATGAGCACCGCGCTCGGAGGGCCTTCAACCGTGATGGATCAGATGTACTTGCTGGCCACCAATCCTTCGGCCGCGAACTCGCTCGTCACGAATCTTCATCCTCAACCCTACACCACGCCTTCGACCGATCTGTACGTAACCACCAACCTATGGGCGATTCAGCTCCTCTTCGATTGCGCCGGCTTGACGCTTCCGTAACAGCGATGAAAGACGACATGAGGGACGTCAGGTCATGAACAGAACCATAGCAGCAGCGGCACTTGCGATCCTTCTCCTGTCGGCAGGCGCGGCATTCGCCGCGGACTACCAGGAGGAGACGTTCGCCCCCCTCAGCGCATCGATCATGGGCAGGGGCGGCTCCAATGTCGCCGATGCGCAGGGCTACGATTCGCTGTTCCTCAATCCCGCCGGTTTCTCCCGGGACAGCAGCTCATCTTTCACACTCGGTGCTGCCAGCGCCTGGGTCTATTCACGCCCCGACGCCCTAGTAGGGCTGGGCCAGCAGATGCTCGCAGGCACGAACACCCCGTCGAACACCCTCAATTTCATCAACAGCCAGGTCACGACGGGGGGGATCGGCGCGGGCTCGTCGCTGGGAATCGGCTATGTGGGCAACGGCCTGGGCCTCGGCATGGCACTCATCGTGGACTCGTATCTCAGTGGAACGACCCTCTTGGGGGTCACGGGGGACCTGACCGCAACGCTGGGGTTCATCGGCGGGATCTNNTCTGTCCCGTTCGACGTCCTGGGCTTCAAGGTCCACGTCGGCGGAGACATCCGCCCCATGATCCGCATTCACGTGCCGCTCACGAACGCCGTGTCCCTTAGCGCGCTCACCGCCATAGCGTCGGGCACCGACCTGCTCACCGCGCTCGCCTCGGCAAACGCCCTGTACGGCGCGGGCGTCGGGGTGGACCTCGGGATCATTGCAGAGCTGGGATGGTTCAACGTCGGGCTGTCCGTGCGGGACCTCGCCGGGACGCAGTTCCGCTACAGCTCCTCGAGCTTCGGCACCGTGCAGAGCACCTTCGCGTCGCAGCTGGCTCTCCCGTCGAACGGAACGTCGGTGGCGGACACCTATACCATCCCCATGAACGTGGCCTTCGGCGTGTCCTTCCATCCGGATTTCGGCAACGTGAGCAACATCATCGATCCTTCCCTCAGCGTCGATGTGGAAGACCTCGTCGGCACCCTGGCAGGGGAGCGTTCGGTGTGGACGGCGCTGCACGTCGGCACCGACCTCCGCCTCCTTTCCCTCTTCACCGTGTCCGCCGGGCTCAACCAGGGCTACCTGACGGCGGGTGCGGGCGTGAAAGTCCTCATCATGGACATGAACTTCGCCGTATTCACCAGAGAGATCGGCACGCACGTGGGCGACAAAGCGAGCTCCGGCGTGAGCTTCGACCTGTCCTTCCATCTATAATCGGCCGGACGACCGGGCCTACAAGGAGCGCGGCTATGAAGGGCACGAGAAAGACTACCCCCCAGGTTCTGCGGATATGCGCCGTGGCAATGAGCGCTGCGCTCCTCCTCGGCGGGTGTCAGGCCATCTTCACCTACAGCCCGGTGCAAGCGCTCCAGCGCAGCCCGTCATCCCTGACGCCGGCCGAGCGTCTGGCTTACGCGGAGAACGCCCTCGCGAGCGGGAACAAGGACACGATGAAGGCTGCCTATAACGCCATCAAGGATGATCCGGGCGCCACGGCGCAGTACACGGCCGCGCAACTCGGCATCGAAGCGTCCGGCGTGCCCAGCCTTATACTCAGCGCCGTCACCGACATGCTATCCGGTGGGAGTCTTCCCTTCACGAGCGGCAGCCCTACGGCCGTGACCGATTTTCTATCCGCGCATCCCGAGGTCGATCCGAACTACCTCATCGGCGCTGCGGGTAACCTCCAGAATGTGCCGGCGGCGAACCTGACCACGATGGATTACGTCTACGGCGGTATAGGACTCGCGTTGGTCGCGGCAAAGCAGCCCGACGGGACATTCAATTTCGCGAGCGCGAACTGGGCTGCCGCGGTAACCTTCGTGACCTCGGATCCGAGTCCCCCGACAACCGGGGCTGAGCTCGCCTTGTACAACTATATCAAAGGGCTCTGAGGCAGGATGACACTGATGCGAAAATTTGGCTGCGCGACGGCTGTCCTTCTCTTCTGCGCATCGATCGTGGTGGTGGAAGCGCAATCCTTCATCTTCCAGCCCCTGCAGTTTCCCGATGCAAGGGCGAGCGCGACGGGAGGTATTCACGTCGCACTCGCGGATGACATCACAACGCTCGTTTCGAACCCGGCTGGATTTCAATCCGTCGAGCCTCAATTCGAAGTGGCGGACCTCACCGCCAATCTCACCGGGCCCGTGTTCAGCCTTGCCGATCTCGTGCTCAAGGTCGTTGGCGGCACCAGTCCTGCCACGCTCCTTGCCGATCCCGGTGTGCAGTCGCTCCTGAACAGCTTGTACTCATCGGCCGTGTTGAACGGCCCGCTGGCCCTCGGCTACGTCGGCAACGGGCTGGGCTTCGGTTTCTTCAATTCCTCCGGCGTCACCTTCACGACAGTCGGGGCGGTTCCCGTCCTGTCCGCTTCGGTCCACGAGGACCTGCTCTTCGTTTCAGGCTACGCCTTTCGCATTCCGCTCCCGGCGGAGGCGCTGAGCACGCTTGATATCGGAGTATCGGTGGACGCGTTTGTCCGTGGTAGCGTCGGGTTCTCGGAGTCCATCATCACTCTTCTCTCCTCCCTGAACCCCGCCGTGCTCCTCAGCCAACCCTTCGATCTGGACGTCGGATTCGGGATCAACACCGGCGTGCTGTACTCCTGGAACAAGACGATCTCCGTGGGAATCGTCGGGCGGAACCTTTTCGCGCCGGTGGTGAGAAACACCTATGCCTCGATCGCGGCTTTCGGTTCCGGAGGGATCGCGACACAGAGCTACGGCAACGCGCCGATCGACCTCTCCTCGGGCATCGTATACTCGCCGGACCCGCAGGCGTTCGAGGGGTATATCTCCAGCCTCAAGGTCATGCTGGACTACGTCGACTCCCTCGATTTTCTCACCCATCCGTCGACGTCGACGAATCCCATCCTCCACGTGCAGGCAGGTGTGGAAGTGGTCATGCTGCAGATCCTGTCGTTGCGCGGAGGGTTCGGCGACGGATACTTCACCGCGGGGCTCGGGCTGGACCTGACCGCGTTCCGATTCAACCTGAGCATGTACGGCTCAGAGCTCTCCGCAGAGCCGGGCATCAGGCCCGCGTACAACATCCTGGTGGGTCTGGAATTCAGATACTCAGCCTGAATTGACAAAGAAAAATCAACCGGGTAGAGTACCCCGCACCAGGGCCGCTAGCTCAGTTGGCAGAGCATCAGCCTTTTAAGCTGTGGGTCCCCGGTTCGAGTCCGGGGCGGCTCAATTTGTACACCGATATGCCGCTGTCAACGCCCCGCGGTCCGGCATGCTTCGGCCGTTTTCCCCGTGCCATGAGTCGCAGGCCTGCCGACGCGCATGCATCGAGGAAGGAGTGACCATGGCAGGCGCCCGATTCGCCACAAGAGACCAGCTCTCGGAGTACGAATGGGACAGCCAGCGCAAGGATTGGAAGCGGCCGTTCGTCGACCGTGAGGTCCTCAAGGAGCTCTCCCAGCGCAGCACGGCGAACGGGGTGGCGCGGGTCGTTCTGTTCCTGTTCCTGCTTGCGGTTCCCGCAACCGCGGCGGTTCTCGTGAGCCGCATCAACCCCTGGCTGGCGATTCCGGTTCTCTACGTGTACTATTTTTTCTACGGCTTCTGGGTGGCCATCGCTCACGAGCTGCAGCATAAGACCGTATTCGCGGAATCCGCCGACTGGTTGAGCGAGATCCTCTTCTTCCTCGTCCAATGCCTGATCTGGAACAGCCCGACCTACGCGCGCNNCGCGTTTCCCACAGGCTCCACCACCGCTACACGATGGTGCGGGGGGTCGATCCCGAGACGGACTGGCCCGAGGTCATCACCTCGAAGTGGCTGCGGACCTTTCTCTTGAAGCTCGTCCTGAAAATCCTCGTCGTCGGAGCGGTCGTCGATCTCGTCCTTGCGGTGCGGACGCAGCTCCTGCGCGCCGCGGGCAGGAAGGACCGCATGATGCGTGAACACTGCACGGAGCAGGAGATCGCCGCAATCAGGAGAGAGTCCCTGGCGATCCTCCTCATCCACGTCGCGGTTGCAGCAGCGGCGACGGTCTTTCACGTCTGGCCGCTGCTCGCCCTGGTGACGATAGCCTGGCAGATCGGTGCCCCGATCGAGATTTTCTGGCATGCCACGAAGCACATCGCCCGTCCGTACAACGTGAAGGACCATCGGCTGAACACCCGTTCGATCCACGTGAGCTGGTTCATCAGGCTCTTCTTCTGGGGTCTGGACGATCACGTCGATCACCACCTCTATCCGGTGGTGCCGTCGCGAAACCTCCCCCGGCTCCATCGCATACTGGAGAAGAACCTCCCCGTCCCGGATACGCTTTTCGGATGCTGGGTGGAGATGTTCGATACGGCCAGGGAGAAGGATCAGGACCCGAAACGCGAGTTCGTTTCAATCGACCTGTAGAGCTCTTCTCAGGGAATGTTCTCCTTGAACACCCTGACCTCCGCCTGCTTCTTCAGATCCGTGACGATCTCCCCGAAGGCCTGCGCGAAGGCGTCGTTCTGCCACTGAACGGTGAGCATCTGCTTGATGTAATCCATGACGGTCGACTGGAAGGTGGGGGGGATGAGGTCGGTGATGCCGAGAAGCTTCGCGTCGAAGCGGTCCGTGACCA
>PLNO01000235.1 GCA_003141795.1 Spirochaetaceae bacterium
GACGGGCTGTACGCGGAGATCGCCACCGCGAAGGGCACGATCATCTGCTCCCTCGAGTTCCAGAAAGCCCCGCTCACCGTCGCGAACTTCGTCGGACTTGCGGAAGGTACGCTGAAGGCCGGCGGATCCGCGGGGAGGAAGTTCTACGACGGGCTCACCTTCCACAGGGTGGAGCCGGGGTTCGTCATCCAAGGGGGGGATCCGAAGGGCAACGGCAGCGGCGGCCCGGGATACGAGATCCCCAATGAGACGCGCCCGGACCTCAGCCACGACGCGCCGGGCGTCATGGCAATGGCGAACTCGGGCCCGGACACGAACGGCAGCCAGTTCTACATAACGATGAGAGCCGCCGCATGGCTGGACGGCGGATACAGCGTCTTCGGGCACGTGGTACAGGGCATGGATGTCGTGAAGGCCATCAAGCCCGGCGACCGCATGACGAGCGTACGGATCCTGAGGGTGGGGGCCGCGGCCGGCGCTTTCACGGTGACCCAGAAGGATTTCGACGCCCAGGTGGCGAAGGCACGGGTCGGCGTCACCGATCGGAAGAAATCGGAGAGGCTCTCGTCGATCGCCATGATCCAGAAGAAGTGGCCGCACCTCGTGACGACGAAGTCCGGCCTCATGTACGAGGTGTTGAAGACGGGGTCCGGGGGAAGCCCCGCTGCAACCTCCACGGTGACGGTGCACTACACGGGCATGCTGCTGGACGGCACGGTGTTCGACAGCACCGAGCAGGGTCATGCCGCGTCACTCGAGGTGGACAGGGTGATCAAGGGGTGGTCTGAAGCGCTCGTCGCGATGAAACGCGGGGAGAAGCGCAGGCTCGTCATCCCGCCCGAGCTCGGCTACGGAGAACGGGGCTACCCGGGAGTGATCCCGGGAAACGCCTTCCTCGTGTTCGAGGTGGAGCTCGTCGATTTTTGAGCAGAGCTGTTGACAACGGAGAAAATCTGCGTATAGATATGCACATCATGAGTTTCGCGCACGTCGGACAAACGGCCACGTCTCAATCGAACTGGTGGTGGTGGATCCCGGGGAGGAAACCGCGGTCCGCCTGACCTGACGTCGAAGTTCAGGAGACCGCAGGTGGTTTCCCTCCCCCTTGTGAGAGAGGAACCGCCCGCGGTTTTTTTATGCGTAAAAACCCGGGTACAGAGCCCGGGTTTTTTATTTTCCGCCCCGTCGGGGCGGCCGCCCCAGGGCGGACCAGGTCAGAAAGGAGTCGCCGACATGACGGACGACAGAATCTTCCAGCTCCCCACACGGGAAATCCCCAAGAAGTGGCTCAACATCCAGCCCTCCCTGCCTTCGCCGGTGCCGCCGATGCTGAGCCCGAAGGACGGAACGCCCGTGCCTCTCGAGGCGTTCACCCCGCTGTTCCCCATGGGACTTCTCGAGCAGGAGGTCTCCCTGGAGAGGGAGATCCCCATCCCCGAGGAAGTCCTCAAGGTCTATTCGCTGTTCCGCCCGACGCCGCTCATCCGCGCGAGGTTTCTCGAGGAGGCATTGGGGACGCCGGCGAAGATCTTCTTCAAGAACGAGAGCGTCACGCCGACGGGAAGCCACAAGCCGAACACCGCGATCCCGCAGGCCTACTACAACAAGCGGGAAGGGGTGAAGAAGCTTTCCACGGAGACGGGGGCCGGCCAATGGGGGAGCGCACTGGCGTTTGCCGGTGCGCACTTCAACCTCGACATCAACGTCTTCATGGTGCGCGCTTCCTACGAGCAGAAACCCTACCGAAAGATCATGATGGAGAGCTACGGCGCGCGCGTGCACGCAAGTCCCTCCAACGAGACGCAGATCGGGAAATCCCTCCTGGGTGACAAGAAGAACTACCCCGGATCCCTCGGCATCGCCATCAGCGAGGCGGTCGAGGTGGCGGCGACCTCCGGAGGCACCGTCAAGTATTCCCTGGGCTCGGTTCTCAACCACGTGCTCCTCCACCAGACGGTGATAGGCCTGGAGGCGCGGGCGGTCCTGGAGGACCTGGGGCTGTACCCGGACATCATTATCGGGTGCCACGGCGGGGGAAGCAACTTCGGCGGGATCTCCATCCCCTTCATGGAGGACAAGATCTCCGGGAAGAGGAAGACCGAGTTCATCGCATCCGAGCCTCTGGCATGCCCGTCGCTCAGCAAGGGCATCTACGCCTACGACTACGGCGACGCCGGCAAGCTCATCCCCCTTGCGAAGATGTACACGCTGGGCCACGGGTTCATTCCCCCCTCCGTGCATGCAGGCGGTCTGCGCTACCATGGAGCGTCGCCCATCGTCTCCCTCCTGAACGACAAGGGGCTCATCCGTGCCGAGGCGCTGCGCCAGAAGGAGACCTTCGAGGCCGCGGTGCTCTTCGCGCGCACCGAGGGGATCATCCCCGCCCCCGAGTCCGCGCACGCGATCGCCTCGGCGATCAGGGCGGCGAAGAAGTGCAAGGAGACCGGTGAGGAGAAGGTGATCCTCTTCAACCTCTCGGGGCACGGGCACTTCGACATGTACGCCTACGAGCAGTACTTCGCAGGAAAGCTCGAGGACTACGAGTATCCCGAGGAGGCGATCGCGAAGGCCGAGAAGGACCTGCCGAAGGTCAGCGTGTAGGGTTCGATTTTGATCGGGGAGAAAGCCGCGCCGAAGAGGCGCGGCGCTATCCCATCAGCTTCGTCCTGGTCTGCTCGAACCAGGCGTAGACGTTTTCGAAGAGGTCGAGATAGTCCTCGTACTGCAGCTTGTCGTCGATGAGACTGATGAGGTCGTGGGGATCCATCCGCTTCCCGCGGATCGTGAGCGGGTTCTCCTTCTGCACGCGCCGGGCGAACTGTCTGTATTCGTCGATGATCGTGTCCTGGATTCCGAGGCCCTTCAAGCTCTCCAGGAAAATCACGTCCATGTCGATGAGCCAGAGATACACGATGGCCAGGCCGTGGATGACCTTGAACTCCTTGTCGGTGAAGATGATGTAGGGGAGCTCGTTGTCGACGATCCTCATCTCACGGAAATCGAACAGGCCGTCGGGGAAAATCCCCTGGGACAGGGTCGGCGCTGCCGCGGTGGGATCCGCGCCTGCGGGCCCCTGTGCGTCCAGATCCGCGAGGATGGATTTCGCGCTGCTCTTGATCAAGCGATAGAGCTCCTTCTGATCCCCGTCTCCCGTCGGAGGGTAGGGGAAGCGCTGGAAGATCCTCTCGTCGGGGCTTTCTGTGAACCACGCGACGGCGGCCGTGACGGTCTCCCTCGTCAGGCGGGAGTGCTCGGTGAAAGCCCTGCCGTAGCAGCGCTCGTTCACGAGGGGAACGACGATCTTGAACAGGNNAGGGGTTCCCGAATGCCGATCCAGATCTCCAGGGGCTGCACGCCCTCGATGGTCTGGATGTCGAAGAACAGTCCGCGCACGAACTGCGCGAGACGGGTGTCCATATTCATGTCTCCTGTGTCGTCATGCGTGGCGGAGAGCCGGCCCGTACGCGGGTGTTTCCGGCCCGAACGCGTCACGCGTCGCAATGAAGAAGGTGTCGCTTCCCCGAATCCACGAGGCCGGGGTCCGTGGGTCCTCTTCCCGTGCGCGTTGCAGTGCCGGCGCCTTGTCCGCGCCGGCCACCAGGAAGATGACAGTGCGGGAAGTCTTAAGGAAATCAGGACAGAGCGTCAACCGCCACCCCCGCGTCGGGCCTGCCATCACCGCGGCTGCCTCGACGGGGAGGCTCCGACTGACGGGGATCTCCCGACCGTCATACAGCCGTACAGAGGCGTCGGGGAAGAGCGATGCCGTATGACCGTCGGCTCCCATGCCCAGAATCAGGACGTCGGGGGCCGTCCGCGGTGTTCCCATGCCGGCCCGCACAAGCGCGGCGTAGCGCCGGGCACAGTCCACAGGATCCCCGGATCCGGCATGCCACGAGTTGATGCTCTGCTCCGCCGCGTCGAGGGGGCCCAGCAGGGTCTCACGCGCCATGCCCTCGTTCGACTGGGGATCGCCCACGGCAACCCACCTTTCGTCCCCGAAGAACCACGACACGCTGCCGACGGCGAGGCCGGCGTTGCGGATGCCGCTTGCCAGGAGCGCGTGCGTCGGCCTCGGCGTTGATCCGCCCGCCAGGATGACGCTGGCCTTTCCCCTGCTCTCCAGGGCCGCGGTCAGGCGGGTCAGGATCAGCGAGCTCGCCTCGTGGGCAAGGTGCTCCGCATCATCGGCAACGACGATCTGGAGGCCGCCGGTCGGTGCGTCAGGCATCGGAGAGCACCGCCTGGAACACCAGGTCCCGGGAAAGCGCATCGACCTCCGAGAGCAGGATCTCCCCGTCGGTGGGGAACCTGTAGGCGCTCTTTTCGTCTCCGCGCGAAAGGCATCCGCCCTTCGTGCATCCGATATCGACGTCGGGGGCGCCCTCGAGGAAGAAGGTGATCCTGAACCCTTCGTTGAGCTCGCCTTCCACCGGGTGCTCGGTCTCGATCGTTTTCGTCAAACGGGTCTGCAGCCATCGGAAGAACAGTGCCCCTTCGGCCCGCGAGCCTCCATACAGCCTCACCTTCGTGACGGCGGGGAGGAGCTGCCTCATTTCGGCGGGATCGAACGCGCGCGCCGACTGCTCGCGGAGAACCTGGCCCCGGCGCCATGCGAAGTCTGCGAAGAGCGGAATGCCGGCAGTCCGCGTGCGCAGCGCGCGGAGAAAGGAAAGAGCGCCATCGGCCGCCTCATCGGCGGAGAGCGCGCGCGAGGAATCGACGAACAGCTTGTCGATGATTCCCCCGGCCTGCCTCAGCGTGGGGCCCCACGGGTCATCGCCGGGGCTCGCCTCCGGCATCCACGCGTAGACGGGGAGGTCGCGGAGCACCAGGGGCGACCACACGCCGGGGTCCCTGCCCAGACCGTCCCGGCCGGAATCGATCCTCACCTCCTCGAAACAGACCCCCCTGTTCCTCTTGTCGGGGAAACAGCGGCCGCTCACGAATGCCTCCGTACGCTCCTCGTTTCCGTTGATGATAGTGATGATCCGCGCCGGCCGCCTTCCCAGGAGGTACTGCAGAGCACTCTCCACGGGATCAGCGGTGCCGGGCTTCACGGCGTCATGCGCGCGGAAGATGATCAGCGTGAAGAGCGTGGCCTTCGTTCCGGCCGAGTAGGGGGTCGCCTCCCGCTCCCGTATCGTCGCGATTTCCTGCTCGATCATACGGGGGTCAAGCGCTGCGCTCATAGTCTCCTCCATCGTCTCTCAGCGGAACCGAGCAGAAGCGACGCCTCATCGGGCCCGGCGCTCCCCGTTCGGTAGGGGGCCACGCGCGGCGTCCCCGTCGATTCCCATCCGTGGAGGATCTCCGTGATGAAGCTCCACGCGGAGTCCACCTCGTCCTTGCGCATGTAGAGGGTCGAATCTCCCAGCATTGCGTCGAGGAGGAGCCGCTCGTACGCCTCGGGGAGGTCCTCGCCGAAAGCCGAGCCGTAGGAGAAGTCCATGTTCACCGTGCGCATCTGCGTCGTGGGACCGGGGATCTTCGAATTGAAGCTCATGGTGATCCCCTCCTGCGGCTGGATGCGGAAGGTGAGGATGTTGGGCGGTGTCGCCGCAGGCTCCGCGTCGGCGAACAGCAGGATGGGGGGCCGCTTGAAATGGATCGATATCTCCGTGGTCCTCCGCGAAAGCCTCTTGCCGGTGCGAAGGAGGAAGGGCACCCCTGCCCATCGCCAGGACCTGAGTGAAACACGGAGGGCGGCGAACGTTTCGACGTCGGAATCGGGTGCGACGCCCGGCTCCTCCCTGTACCCCGGCGCCTCGGCGCCGTCGACGATCCCGCGCACGTACTGCCCGCGCACCGTCTCCGAGCCGACGGTTGCAGCGACGATCGGGGCGAGGGATTTCAATACTTTCACCTTCTCGTTGTGGATGCTGTCGGGGTTGAGGTCCACGGGGGGCTCCATCGCAACCAGGCAGAGAAGCTGAAGCATGTGGTTCTGCATCATGTCGCGGAGGGCTCCCGCGCTTTCGTAGTAGCGGCCGCGCGAGCCCACGCCGAGTGTTTCCGCCATGGTGATCTGCACGTGGTCGACGTAACGGTTGCTCCACACCGGCTCGAAGATCCCGTTGCCGAACCGCATCACCATGATGTTCTGAACGGTTTCCTTGCCGAGGTAGTGGTCGATGCGGTAGGTCTGCTCCTCGGGGAATGCGTGTGCGATCCGATCGTTGAGCGCCCGCGCGCTCACGAGATCCCTGCCCAGGGGCTTCTCTACTATAATACGTGCGAATCCCTTCGACTGGTCGGCAAGCCCCGAGCTCCAGATGTGCTCGATGATGGTCTGATAGGCGTCGGGAGGAGTGGCGAGGTAGAAGACCCTGTTCGACGGCTGCGGATAGCTGCGCTTGATCTCCTCATACCCCTCTGCGGACTCGAACGAGGAGCGGATGAAACCCAGGCCGCCCGCGAATGCGTCCTTCACTTCCGCGTCCGCGGGAGGAACGTCGTCACCGTCCAGCCAGCCGCGCACCAGCGCGCGGAATGCCGCGGTATCCCAGTCCCTCCGCGCGAAGCCCACGATGCGCACGCCCGGGATGCTCCCCTTGAGGAACAGGGAAAAAAGCGCGGGAATGAGCTTGCGCTGCGTCAGGTCACCGCTCGCGCCGAAGATCACCAGCGTGAGGGGACGGGGCTCCCGGGGCAGCCCGAGGCCGGAGAGCAGTGGATTTTCCTGCATAGCAGAAAATGGTACAAAATCAATGCGATGGAGACAAGCCAGGGAGGAACGGGCTCGTGGCCCGATGCGCGCGTTGTGACCAGAGAAAGAACCTCGTCCACCATGGACGACGCGCTCGCCCTCGCCCGTGAGGGGTGCCCGACCGGCACAGTCGTGGTCGCGGGCTTTCAGGAGCGGGGAAGGGGACGGGTCCCCGGACGGACCTGGCTCTCACCGTTGTGGGAGAGTCTCCTGGCCACGGTGGTGATCAGGCTCCGCGACATGGGCGGAGCGCTTCACGAGCTGCCGCTGCGGGCAGGCGTCGCGGTTGCCCGCGCCGTGGAGGACCACACGGGCGTCGTGGTGGAAATCAAATGGCCCAACGACGTGATGGGGGACGGGAGGAAGCTCGCAGGTCTGCTCTGCGAAGCCCACGGCGACGTCGCGCTCGTGGGCTTCGGGGTCAACTGCCGTCAGAGGTCCTTTCCGCAGGAGATCGCCGCGACCGCCTGTTCTCTCTGGCAGCTGACCGGGCATGACGTAGACCCCCTGGCGCTCCTGCCCTTCGTCCTTGCGCGATTGAAGGAGAGCCTCGTTGGCGCGCAGTGGCGCGGGTTTTTGCGGGACAGGCTGTATGGCAAGGGGCGGGTGATGCGTGTCGACCTGCTCGGCTCAGGGAGATCGGTGAGCGGGGTGATCCATGACGTGGATGAGCAGGGCCGCTTGATCCTGCTGGACGCAGAGGGCACAAGGATCGTCATTGCCCATGGGGAGATCAGCGCAGGTCAATGATCCGCCAGCCCCGCTCCTTCGCGATCCTCCGCAGGCGAAAGTCCGGGTTCACGGCGACCGGCCTGCCCACGGATTCCAGGAGGGGGAGGTCGTAGATGCTGTCGGAGAAGAACGAGCAATCGGACGGATTCACGCCGCGGGCCTGCAGGAACTCAAGGACCCGCTCCCTCTTCTCCTTGCGGAACATCGGCACGCCGTCCATCTGGCCGGTGCAGGCGCCGTTCACGAACTGCAGAGTCGTCGCAAGAACCCCTTCCACCCCGAGGTAACGGGCGATCGGGTCGACGATGAAATCGAGCGACGAGGTTGCAAGCACCACGCTCCTGCCGTCGGCGACATCCTGGCGCACGAGCGTCACAGCCCCTTCGAAGAGGTCCGCCTTCAGGACGGTGTCGAAGCATTCCCGGGCGAGCTCTTCGAGTGTTTCGCGGCGGATGCCCCGCAGGAAAGGGAATCCCTCCGCGTACTCCCGGAGACGGAAGATGCCGAGCTTGTACGTGATCGAATACCACGCGACGACGAACAGGAGTCGCAGGGGAAGCACGTGCTTCTTCATCGCCAGCGTGATGAAGCGTCCGCCCGAAGACCGGCGGGTCAGCGTGTGATCCACGTCGAAGATGTCGATGCCGTGCATGCTCAAGCGCCTTCGAGACCGAGGAGAAGCGTGAAAGACTCCCGCTGTCCGCTCAAGCCGGCGCCGGGCATGGGGGTATAGCTGCCGAAGGGATTGGCCTCGAGGATCCGAACGCCCCGCACCTTGACGACCCGAAAGAACGCGAATCCCCAGCGCTTCGTATCCACGGTTCCGAACCTGAGCACGATCCAGCCACCGTCGGCGCGCTTGACCCTGTAGATTGCGCCGGGGAGCCCGACGGCCCCCGACTCCTCCGTGAGCGTGACGCATGCCGTGCTCTCGTCAGGCGCTGTGACTTCGATGATGGCACTCTCTCCCCTGGCAACTTCCCGGAGGGAGATCGCCAGGGGAGCGTACTCTGTCACCTCTGCCGCGGCGGGGAGCATAGGATAGCTGATCTTCGCGTCCAGGGAGAGCAGGGGAGAATCCGTGCAGAAAGAATACTCGATGCTCATTCCCGGCTTGTCCTGACCGTCGAGCTTGAGCTCCTCACGCAGCCCTGTTCCGCTTTCGTCCTCGAACGAGAACGAGCTCATTGTTCTATAATACGAGGTTCGTCCGCCCGTTTTTATGTACGAGGTGGCCGGCCGTCGAGGCAGCAGGTCCTTCCCTCGCTGGGTGGCGCCGCAGAACCGGCCGCCGAGGATCCTGACGTCGAAATCGCTTCCCGCCAGCGCGACCTCTCCCAGCATGTGCGCAACGAGGCGCAGCTGCCGCGATGCATCCCACGCGCCGTCGGCCGAAGGCGGCGGAAGGGGGCCCCCGGCGGTCAGACGCAGGAGCAGGTCCTGGTACTCCTCGTTTTTCTTCCTCTTCTTCCTGGCGATCGCTGCCGTTGCCTCGATCTTTGCGTGTAGCATCGGCGGGGTACACGGCCGCCAGTCGGCGGCAATTCCTGCTGGCGGAGGCGAGTGCGCTGCAAGCCGGGATTCGGGTGGCGGGAAATGGGAAAGGCCCGCGTCGGGAGCGAGAATCGGACCGATGATGCCGTCCATCGCCTGACGCATGCGTTCGACGTCAGCAACAAAAGTGAGGTCGAAAATCAGGAATGCATTGTCGTTCGAAGAGAGGAGGCGCCTGACCGACCGTGCGACCGTGAGCAGAGGTCCCTCTCCAGGGATCACGATCCTCGCGCAGAAAAAGCACCCCGCGGGAGCGGCGGCTTTCAGCAGCGGATCCGCGCAGATCCCCAGGTGTTCGATGCCGGAATCCATGTACTTCTTCCAGGCCGCCGGACGGAAAAGGTCGGCGACCTGGGGAATCGCGATCGCGGGGCGGAGCTCGAACACGTCGTCGAGTCCCGTCCCCCAGGGATTCTTCAGACCCCAGGCGATTTCCCTTTCGAGCTCGTCGAGGGAAAGCAATGGGTGACAGGCCCCGGCGAAACCCAGGGACGTGACGATATCTCCGCCCGTTTCCAGCCTCGATTGGAGGGATTTCGCTATCGTCGAACGCCGGCGCGCCGGCATCTCAGGGGGGAAGGCGGGAAGATTCCAGTGCACGCTGAGGCCGTCGAGCCTCCTGCCCAGGACCTCGAGCCAGACGGGGGCGCGCTCCCACGAGCTGGCGTTCCACTGAAAGCCCAGGAAAAGCCGCCTGCCGTTCCGCCTTTTCATTGCATCTTTTGTACCAGATGGGACTCGAAAGTCAAGCCAGCGCCGAAGGCGCGGAGGCGACAGGCGGCTGCGAAGCAGACGCCGGTAGCCTTGCCTGTAGTGGCGGAGCCCCTCAGGCGGGCCCCATCGTCCCATTCCTGACCTTTTTTACGAATTTTGGTCCAAATACCACTTGATGATTACCGGCTCTTTTTGTATCTTAAAGCAAAAGCGACAGACACGCTCAAGCAATATTCGCGTGAAGAAATTTAACTCTTAGGTAAGGAAAGGGGAGAGAAATGGCCAAACAACTCCGTTTCGATGAGGATGCGCGTCAGAAGCTCCTCCGGGGCGTAGAGAAGATGTCGACGGCGGTGAAAGTGACCTTGGGCCCGAAGGTCCGGAACGTGGTGCTGGACAAGAAGTTCGGCGCCCCCACCGTCACGAACGACGGCGTCACCATCGCCAAGGAAATCGAGCTGGAAGACCCGTTTGAAAACATGGGCGCGCAGCTGCTGAAGGAAGTCGCCACGAAGACGAACGACGTCGCGGGCGACGGTACCACGACAGCCACTGTGCTCGCCTATTCGATGATCAAGGAAGGGCTCAAGAGGGTGGCCGCGGGGATCAACCCCATGGACATCAAGCGGGGCATCAACAAGGCGGTGGAAATCGCCACGGAGGACATCAAGAAGGCGGCCAAGAGCATCGGCTCCGTGAAGGAGGAGATCTCCCAGGTGGCCGCAATCTCCGCGAACAATGACGTCGAGATCGGCAATCTCATCGCGGACGCGATGGAGAAGGTCGGCAAGGACGGGGTCATCACCGTCGAGGAGTCCCAGACCTTCGGCATGGACATGGACCTGGTGGAGGGGATGCGCTTCGACAAGGGCTACATCTCCCCGTACTTCGTCTCCGATCCCGAGCGCATGGAAGCGGTCCTCGAGGACTGCTACATCCTGCTGGTCGGNNTCATCCACGACAAGAAGATCTCCGGCATGAAGGACATGCTTCCCCTGCTGGAGAAGATCGCCCAGGGCGGCAAGCCCCTGCTCATCATCGCCGAAGAGGTCGAGGGTGAGGCGCTGGCGACGCTCGTGGTCAACAACCTCCGCGGCACGCTCGTCGCCTGCGCGGTGAAGGCCCCCGGGTTCGGCGATCGCCGCAAGGCAATGCTGGAAGACATCGCCATCCTCACCGGTGGACAGGTCATCGCCGAGGAGCTCGGTCTGAAGCTGGAAAACGTCGAAATCAGCCAGCTCGGACGCGCCAAGCAGGTGAAGGTGGACAAGGAAAACACCACCATCATCGAAGGCGCCGGCAAGCCGAAGGACATCAAGGACCGCATTTCGCAGATCAAGGTCCAGATCGACGAGACGACCTCCGACTACGACCGTGAGAAGCTCCAGGAGAGGCTCGCGAAGCTCGCCGGCGGCGTGGCCGTCGTGAACGTGGGCGCACCCACCGAGGTCGAGCTGAAAGAGAAGAAACACCGCGTGGAAGACGCCCTGTCGGCCACCCGCGCCGCGATCGAGGAAGGCATCGTGCCCGGCGGAGGGGTTACCCTCGTGCAGGCGGCCAAGGCCCTTGAGAAAGCGGACATGGCAGGACTGAGCGCGGACGAAAAGGTCGGCTTCATGATCGTGAAGCGCGCCCTCGAGGAGCCGCTGCGCCAGATCGCGCAGAACGCGGGCATGGACGGGTCGGTGATCGCGGACCGGGCCAAGAACGAGAAGAAGGGCTTCGGCTTCGACGCGCAGGCCATGGAGTGGGTGGACATGGTGAAGGCGGGGATCATCGACCCTGCAAAGGTCACGCGCTCGGCCCTGCAGAACGCGGCCTCCATCGCAGGAATGCTCCTCACCACCGAATGCATCGTCACGGACATCCCCGAGAAGAAGGATGCCCCGATGCCCGGCGGCGGTGGCGGAGGCATGGGCGGAATGGGTGGCATGGGCGGAATGGGCGGGATGGATTACTAGGTCCGCGCGACCCTGTTCTCGGAATCGAAGGCCGTTCCCCTGGGGACGGCCTTTTCTTTCTTTGCTCCCTGCCTCCGTTCTATGCATATTTCATTCACGATGAACGTATTCACCCGCTCGCGGAATCTCCTCTTTCTCTGCCTTTTCCTCGCCGTCGGGGCCATGGTCGATGCCGAGGAACCGCTGTCACGGACCGAGCAAGTACTGTGGACCACGTGCACGGTCACCCTCTACGATCACACTGATCCCCGGACCCTCGATGCCGTCTTTGCGCGGCTTCACGAGCTGCACGATCATCTCAGCGTGAACATTCCGGGAAGCGAGCTCGACGCCGTGAGCGATGCGGCGGGCACCTCCGCGGTCCGTGTCTCGGACGACGTTTTCTACGTGATCGGCAAGTCCCTGGAGCTCTCCGCCCTTTCCGACGGGCTGTTCGACCCCACCGTCGGACCGCTGATGAAGGTGTGGAGAATGAACTCGGAGAACGCACAGGTGCCCGACGCGGGCCGCATCGCTGCGGCGAAGGCCCTTGTGAGCTGGCGCGACGTGGTGATGGATCCTGCGGCACGCACGATATACCTGCGACGCGCCGGAATGAGGCTCGATGCCGGAGGGCTTCTCAAAGGGTA
>PLNO01000312.1 GCA_003141795.1 Spirochaetaceae bacterium
CCTTGAGGACGTCGCCCATGGCCTCGTCCCAGACCTTCCCGTTCTCCGTTGCCACGATCCGTGTCAGCTCGTCCAGGTGCAGGTCGAGCAGAGCCTTCATCCGGAAGAGGATCTGCACGCGTTTGTTCGGGGGCGTATCGGACCACGCGGGGAAAGCGTCACGGGCCGCGACGATCGCCTCCTCCACCTCCGCGGCGGTGCACTGAGGTGCCTGTGCTATGACTTCACCGGTGGACGGGTCGAAGCAATCCATGTATTTCGTGGTCTTCGATTCCCGCCATTCGTTGTTCACCCAGTACTTGAGTTTTTTGGGATGTGCTGCCATATATCCTCCTGCGCGAATGCGTANNGCTAATCATTAGCTGTTTATAACCTTTTCATGTATACTGTCAATAGGAGTTTTCCGTCCTCTTCCCTGGACAGAAGGCTCTTTTTGACTTAATATCTTTTCCAGTGAGGAATTAGAGAGTGGACGGATTCAAGCCTATCAAAAAACAGAAAGCATCGGATCTCATCGTCGAGGAGATCTGGAAGATGATCCTCGAGGGGAAGCTCAAACCAGGGGACAGGCTCCCGCCGGAGTTCAAGCTCGTCGAGCGGTTCCAGGTGAGCAAGGTGACTCTTCGGGAAGCCCTGCAGACGCTGGAAAACTACGGCCACATCACGCGGAAGCGGGGGCCGGGCGGTGGAAGCATCGTTCTGGACATCGCCCCCACAATGGGCATCAGCATGCTCGCCAACTATCTCAGCCTCACGAACCTCACCATCGAGCACCTCATGGAGGCGCGCCTGCTCATCGAGCCGGCCATCGCAGAAACGGCCGCGCTTCGCATCACCGAAGCCGGCGCCGCAAAGCTCACACGGCTTCTCGCCGACCACGAGACGGATTTCAAGACGCACGGCGGCTCCAAGCGCGGGTGGGAGTTCTACATCCTCCTTGCGGAGCTCACCGGCAATCGCCTTCTCAAGGTCATGGAGGAGCTCATGGTGCGACTCTTCATGGACGCCGAGTTCTCCCTCTCCATAGGCGACATCGGAATGACGGCTGAGGAGATCAGCTACAACGCACAAGTCCTGCCGACGAACAGGCGCGTCGCCGAAGCGATCATCGCGCGCGACCCCGCCAGGGCCCGGCAGGAGATGATCCAGGCCATCACCGGCTTCACGGATCGGATCACGCGCTACGCCGACCAGTACAGGAGGAACGGGCACCAGGTCGCACAGCGCCTGCCCAGCCCGGGATCTCCCTGAGCCCCGGGAGCTCCTTGAGAGCTCAGTCTTCGAAGGGCAGCTCGATGTGTTGAAGGTCCCTGGTGAGGAATGAACCGGGGAATATCTCCCTGGCCTCGCCGACCAGGGTCTTCAGCTCGCGGTCCGAATAGCGCGGGCTGTAGTGGATGAGACCGAGACGTTTCACCCCGGCGTCCCTGCCGATCCGCGCCGCCTGCACGGCCGTGAGGTGCTTTTTTTCCGCCGCGGTCTCCGCCAGATCCGCTGCGAACATCCCCTCGCAGATGAACAGGTCCGAGCCCCTGGCGAAATCGACGAGCCCCGGTGCGGCGATGGTATCCGTTGCAAAGGAGAACTTCCTGCCCTTGCGTTCGCTCCCCATGACCTGGGCGGACTCGACGCGCGTGCCATCCGGCAGGGTCACCCCCTCGCCGCCCTGCAGCTGGGACCACAGCGGTCCCCGCGGGACACCGAGGGCCAGGGCCTTGTCCGGGAAGAAGATCCCCGGCCTCTTGTGCTCCTCCAGCGTGTAGGCGAGGCAGGGCTTCGTATGCACGAGGGTGTGGGTGCGGATGATGTAATCCTCCGCCTCGACGATCGTCTGCCCTCCCTCGACCTCGCGAATGATGATCTCGTAGTTAATGTACATGTCCAGGGTCCGGCGCATCGCCTCGATGAACTCCCTTACCTTGGGCGGGCCGTAGATGTAGAGAGGCTCCGCCCGGTCCACCTGGGATGAAAGCATGAGGATCCCGGGAAGACCCGTGACGTGGTCCGCATGGGTATGTGAAATGAAGATGCTCGTGATCTTCTTCCAGCGCAGGTTCAACCGGCGCAGCCCGATCTGCGTGCCCTCTCCGCAGTCGAAGAGGAAAAGCTCCCCTTCCCGCCGCAGCAGTACGGAGGTCAGTCCCCGTCCCGGCAGGGGCATCATTCCCCCCGTGCCCAGTACAAATGCCTCGAGATTCATTGTGACCGCCGCATCCTATTCGGGAAGGTCGATGACCCTGTCGCCGAGCTCCGGCATCTCCCCCGCAGCATCCTGCAGGGACCGCTTGTTCGCAATCACCACGGAAAAGCCGGCGCGGGAGCCTTCGCGCAGCAGGTGCGCGGCATCCATCACGCTCCTGCGGTTCACCGTGAGGAGGGCCGTCCTTCTAGCCTGACGAACCTCGTCAGTCACGCCGTGCAGTCCGCGTTGAAGGCTGACGAAACCCTTTTCCCCGGGATCGATCGGATGGTCTTCACGGCCGACGGTTCCGATCACGGCCCGGTCCACCTCGGCCTCGTCCACGCCCCCGTTCTCCATGTAGGCCAGTCCCTCGTCGAACGCGCGGAGGGTGCTCGTGATGTGCGGGTCCCGGTAGGAGCCCAGGAGGAACAGCGCATCGGTGTTCCGTGGATAGGAGAATGCCCCGTAGGCGCCGCCTTCCATGCGCACCTTCTCCCACAGATACCCAGTCGAAAGGAGATGGCCGAGAACCGCTACGGCGCCGTTCAGCGGATGCTCGTAGCGCAGGCCGGGGATCGCGCGCGCCACGTATCCCACCGAGGCGCTTGCCACGAGAGACTCTCCGCGCTCCTGACGCATTTCTCCCCCGC
>PLNO01000358.1 GCA_003141795.1 Spirochaetaceae bacterium
CATCGGAAGCGCGACAGATTGTTTCTCGACAAGTGCGCTCTTAAGCCTCATCAAGAGCTCCGTTCCCTCTTCGATGATCGTGAGGTCCGCAGTGAAGTTCGTATCGAAAACCGCGTGAAATCCGAGGCGCCTTAACGCCGTTACCATTTTTCCGGTCACAAGCGTACCGGGAGGATAGCCGAAGCATTCCCCGAGCGCGGCGCGAATGGCAGGGGCCGTCTGCACGACCACATGCTTTGTCTTATCTTCAAGTGTCGCCCAAACCTTATCAATGTCATTTTTTTCACGAATAGCCCCCACGGGACAAATGGCCGCGCACTGGCCACACTGGACGCAGGCCACATGGTCAAGATCCATCGTAAAGGCCGGACCGATCATGGTCTTATAACCGCGATTCTGGGGAAAGAGCGCACCCACTCCCTGAACTTCGCCGCAAACGGTCACGCAGCGACGGCACTTGATGCAATTGCTGGAATCGCGTACAAGCGCCGGTGTGCTTTCGTCGATGCGCGCTGCGGGCTTTTCACCTTTGTAATGGATGTCTTCGATCCCGAGATGGGAGGCGATCGCCTTCAATTCGCAGTCGTTACTACGCGTACAATATTGGCAGCTGCTTTCATGCTCGCTTAATAGAAGCTCCACCACCGTGCGCCGGGCTTCGCGCACCCGGCGATTGTTCGTATGGATCTTCATACCCTCGGCCACCGGGGTCGAGCAAGAAGCCACGAGTGTTTTTGCGCCCTCCACCTCAACAAGACAAACACGGCAGGCACCGATCGGCGCCTTGCCTTCATAGTGACAAAGCGTCGGAATATGGATGCCCACCTTGCTGGCGGCATCAAGAACGGTCGCGTTCGCATCCACTGTAACTTCTGCGTTGTTAATGAAGATCTTCGGCATTATTTATGTCCCCTGCGCGTAACCGTCTTGCCATAATCGCAGCGAAGACACCGCTTCGCCTGCCTCTGAGCCACATTCTCGTTCCAGGAAAGTTCCACTTCATCAAAATTGTGCTTACGCTTTTCAACGGCGATCGAACGCACGGACTCACGCGGGTAAGGAACAGGATCCACGTCAGGGTCAAAATCCGTATCCACGACTTTTTCCTCCCGCCAGAAAGCATGATCCTCCCCCGTCAGAAACTGATCGATGCCGACAGCGGCTCTCTCCCCAGCGCCGATCGCTGCCACCACGGACCAAGGGCCTGAGGCCGCATCACCGCCCGCGAAAACTCCTGGGACCGAAGTCTGCCCCGTCACGGAATCCGCATAGACGAATTTATTCTGCGTCATCTTGATCTCAGCATCCTTAAGCTCAAAAAGTCTTCCGGCTTGGAGAGTCTGGCCGATCGCTCCGATCACCTGATCGGCTTCCAGCGTGAACTGATCCGCCCCATCCGCGGTCGGAGACCGGCGTCCACTGCGATCATAATCTCCTAGTTTCATCGTCATACATCTCACCCCGGTGACCTTGCCCTCCGGGTTTTTAAATATCTCCACGGGATGGGTAAGCGGCATCAATTTGACCCCTTCATAGACCGCTTCGCGCACCTCTTCGGCATAGGCCGGCATCTCTTCCTGGCTCCGGCGATAAAGCACGGTCACGATCTCCGCGCCCAAACGGAGTGCGGTCCTGGCAGCATCAATGGCCGCATTCCCGCCGCCCACCACCACCACTTTTTTCCCGACGGGCACGGACCCTCGAATGTTATATTCTCTCAAGAAAGGAAGGGCCATCACGACCCCATCGGCATCCTCACCCATGATCCCAAGCCCGAAAGATTCCGGAGCTCCGATCCCGATGAAGATCGCATCATACTTTTTATCGCGCAATTCCTGCAGCGTAAAATCCTTCCCAAGCCGTTTGTTCGTCTCGATCGTCACGCCCAATTGTTCGATCATGCGTATTTCACGCGCAAGGGTTTCGCGCGGCAGCCGGTATGCCGGGATCGTCTGCACCAACATTCCGCCCGGTCTTGGTTCCGATTCGAAGACGGTGGGCCGATACCCGAGTCTTGCCAGAAAATAAGCACATGAAAGCCCCGCGGGGCCCGCCCCAACGATCGCGATCTTACGCGCGGCATTCTGTTCATTGTGCCGGACCTCGGGCACTTGGATCACCACTTCTTGGTCGACCATGAAACGCTTGATGCCGCGGATCGAGACTGAATCATCCAGGGTCGCCCGCCGGCATTTGTCTTCGCAAGTATGAAAGCAAACACGGGCACAGACCGCGGCAAAAGGATTCCGTTCGCGATGAAGCTTGAGCGCCTCTGCATAGCGCTTTTCTCCCACCAACGACACAAAACCCGGAACATCCACCCCCGCAGGACACGCGGTCTGGCATGATGCTCGGACGAGCGACGGGCAAACCCCCGCTTCACAATGCCCTTCCCGGATATGCTGATCATATTCTTTCCGGAAATGGCGGATCGTTGAAAGGACGGGATTAGGGGCCGTCTGTCCCAGTCCGCAAAGGGAGGTTTCCTTGATCTGCAAACCTAACCGGACCAATTTTTCAACATCGCCTTCCTCGCCCTGCCCCGCACAAATGCGTTCCAGGATCTCAAGCATGCGCTTGGTTCCGACACGGCACGGCACGCACTTGCCGCACGATTCATCCTGCACGAAATCCAGAAAGAACCTTGCGACGTCCACCATGCAGGAATCTTCGTCCATGACTATGAGACCGCCGGAACCCATGATCGCGCCGAGCTCTTCAAGAGTTTTATAGTCGAGAGGAACGTTCAGATATTCTTTGGGGATACAACCCCCCGACGGACCGCCGATCTGCGCAGCCTTGTATTTCTTGCCGCCTTTGATCCCTCCCCCGATATCATAAATAAGCTCTCCGAGAGGGGTCCCGATCGGAACTTCCACGAGCCCCGTGTTTTTGATGGCTCCCGCCAATGCAAAGACCTTCGTCCCCTTGCTCGCCGCAGTCCCGTAGGAAGCATACCAATCCGCGCCTTTAAAAAGAATGACGGGAATATTGGCATACGTTTCAACGTTATTGAGAAGACTCGGTTTATCCCAAAGACCTTTCTGGGCCGGGAACGGAGGACGAGGCCTCGGTTCGCCGCGTTTTCCTTCGATGGAGCGCATGAGCGCCGTTTCCTCACCGCAAACAAAAGCCCCGGAACCCATCCGGATCTCCAGATCAAAATTAAAACTACTCCCGAGGATATTCTGACCGAGAAGTCCCGTTTCCTTGGCATGCTCGATCGCTTTCGTGAGCCTCGAAACCGCAAGCGGATATTCCGCGCGGACATAAACAAATCCGCGAGCGGCGCCGATCGCATAAGCGGCGATCAACATGCCTTCGATCACGCTATGGGGATCTCCTTCCAGAACGCTGCGGTCCATAAAAGCGCCGGGATCCCCTTCATCCGCATTGCAAATGGCATACTTCACATCACCGGGAGCGATGCGGGTTAATTCCCACTTCAATCCTGTCGAGAATCCCGCGCCTCCGCGGCCGCGAAGACCGGATTTCTTGACCTGTTTGATCACTTCATCCGGTGTCATGGAGACCAGTGCTTTGGCAAGCGCCTGATAGCCGTCCTGCGCGATATAATCACCGATCTTCAGGGGGTCGATCTTCCCACAGTTCCTGAGAACGATCTTGATCTGCTTTTTGAAAAAATCCATATCGTTCTGTTTAAGGACCGGTTTGTTGTCTTTGATGTCGCGCGGAGCCAACCGCTCGACGGGCTTCCCTTTCCGGAGATGTTCGTCCACAATATCACGCGCGTCTTCGGGCTTAAGATTCTCATAGAAAGTCTGGTCGGGATTGACCACAATCACGGGTCCCTGTGCGCAAGGCCCAAGACAGCCTGTCTCCACGACCTCTACATCCAGTTTTTCTTCTTTGATCTTTTGTTCGAGGGCCTTTTTGAGCCGGAGAGATCCCGACGCGATACAACCGGCGCCGGAACAAAGGAGGATCTGTTTTTTTGAGGCGTTCTTCTTCTGTTCGGCCAAAACCTTTTTCTTGACCTTATTCAGGTCTTCAAGTGACGCGATCCGTGAAAGGGCCATTTTATCGAGCCTCCTTCACGTCTTCGCCTTCGTGCTGATACTGGCTGATCATTTCGCGGATCTTAGCCGGCTTCACCCGCTGGTGAACATCGTCATTGATCATTGCGACGGGGGCCAGGCCGCAGGCGCCGATGCAGGCCACCACTTCCAGGCTGAACAGCCCGTCGCGGGTGGTCTGGCCGGCGGTGATCTTCAGCCCGCGCTGCACAACCTCCAGGAGCTGGGATGACCCCTTCACGTGGCAGGCCGTTCCGTCGCACAGACGGATGACGTGCTTGCCCTTGGGCTCCAGCGCGAAGTGCGCGTAGAAGGTCGCCACGCCGTACACGCGCGCCGGTGGCAGGCCGAGGGAGGTGGCGACGTACACCATCACCTCCTCCGGCAGATAGCGATACTCCTCCTGCACGGCCTGCAGGATGGGGATGAGCCGGTTGGGGTCCCGTCCGTGGGCGTCCAGGATCCTGCAGACGGACTCAAACCTTCGCGTGGCGAGCGGCGGGCTCTGTGGTGTCGTTGTCATCGGGTAGTTCCTCCTTCTTCTTCTCCAGTTTCAGCGTACGCGCGAGCTTGCTCGACAGCACGGCGAGGCTGGAGGCGAGCTGCACTTCCTCCACGATGACCGAGGGAGGAACCGTCAGGATGACGGGCGCAAAGTTCCAGATCGCGCGGATGCCGGCGGCAACCATCGTGTCCGCCACGTTCTGCGCGCTTTCTGCCGGTACGGTGATGATGCCCATGCGGATGATCATGCGGCGCGCGAGGTCGGTGAACTTCTCCATGGGGAGCACCTCCTTGTCGTGCACGGGCCGGCCCACCTTGAGCGGGTCCCTGTCGAAGGCCGCGACGATCGAAAGGCCGCAGGCCGGGAAGCGCTCGTAGCCCAGGAGCGCCGTGCCCAGCGCTCCTGCGCCGACGAGGAACGCCTCGGTCGTGTTGTTCCAGCCGAGGAAGTCCTCGATCGCATCGACGAGGGGCCGCACCTCGTAGCCGATCCGGGATTTGCCGACGATGCCCGTGGCCTCGATGTCCTTGCGCACCTGGGTCGGATCGAAGCGAAGCTCTTCCCCGATGCGTGTGCAGGAAACCACCTCACGCCCGTTCTTCACGAGCTGAACGAGCACGGAGTGGTACAGGGCGAGCCGCCGAAGGGTCGGCCCCGGTGCGTGGCGCTGCAGATTGTCCTTCATCGCTTCACCTCTCCTCATTCAGTATTTATTTCTCTATTACCCTAAACTGATATATCAGTTCGGTCAAGAGGATTCAGGAAAAAAATATTGAATTCTGGGGGGGATCGCACGGGACGAAGGTTGAGAGCCAGGGAGGGATACAGAGAGGAGGCGATCAGAGCGAGGTGAGTTTTTTCAGCAAATAGTCCTTATTTTTGGCAAAATAAGCCTTCAATTCCTCGAAAGAGTCGGCTGTTTCCGATGCTGCCCCGGAGAGGACAAGCACATTATTACGCCACCGGTACCAGAGGAAATGCGGCATGTACGGGGTGCAGCGCCGCCGGGTGCTGCATTGCGCTTCGAGCTGCTGCGCCAGCTCGATGTGGTTGACGTCCCCGGCCAGATAGTAGATGTCGGCCTCGGCAATGCCCAGGACGATCCGGCGGAAACCCTCCGCCATCGCATCGTCATGGCGAAAGCCCTCCAGGGCGATGTCCTTGGATCCGAGCCTGAGGTCGTACCCCTGGAGCCGCAGCGCCTTGCGCATGGCCACTATTTCATCGCGGATCTGGTGGATGGCCAGCGAGTCCTTGCGCGCCGCGGACAGACGCGTGCGAAGCGTCCTGATGTCCTCCTCATAGGACTCCAGCAGATGGACACGGCTGAGGAAGTTCGTCGTGTCGGAGAGCAGAGTCCACGTCGAGCTGAGCGATTCCGCGAGTTTGTCGAATATTCGGTGCATGAGGACCTTGGGAAAAAAGTAGACCCTGTGCGGAAAGCGGTCAAGCAAATGCGCTCCGCCAGTCGCGATCTTGACCGTAAGTGAAACAGTGTGTCCCAAGTTGAGGCCCCAAGCCGGAGGCCTGAGAAATGCGAAGGGTTCCTTCACCGGCAACTTCGCACGCTTGTGTCCGGAATGACTACTATGCATGAATTATAAATTTTAAATTTAGTTATTGACAATTCAGTATTCATAATATAATAATCCAGAAGCTCGGGGTCGTTGAGCCCCTGCACAATCTGAGTTGCAGGGAAGCGTGTTGAACCAGCCGGGCACCCGCCCCTGAGTCGGACATGAAGGAGAGGTGAAATGGAAGCACTGAAGCAACTGATCGGTCAGGACTGGGTCCCGGCGGCATCAAACGAAAACCTGGACGACATCAACCCCGCGACCGAGGAGGTCATCGCCACGGTCCCGCGCTCGAGGGCGGAGGATGTCGACCGCGCGGTGACCGCTGCCTGGGAGGCATACCGACAGGCATGGGGCAGGATGGACGCCTCGGAACGCGGCAGGCTTCTGTACAAGCTTGCCGACCTCGTCGAGCGTGACGCCGCGATTATCGGCCGCATGGATTCCGAGGATATGGGCAAACCGCTGGCGGACGCAACTGGCTGCGTCGGAGGCGCGGCAGGAGAGCTTCGGTACTACGCCGGCTTGACGGACAAGATCGAGGGAAAGCTTCTGGACACGCCCGAGGGGTACTTCGGCTACACTCTGCGCGAACCATACGGCGTCGTTGCGGCGATCATTCCCTGGAACTTCCCCATTAACCAGATTACCGTCAAGGTCGCCCCCGCACTGGCGGCCGGCAATGCCGTGATTCTCAAGCCGTCCGATGTCTCCCCCCGTTCCGCGCTGCATTTCGGCAAGCTGGCTCTCGAGGCGGGACTGCCTCCGGGCACGCTGAACGTACTGACGGGACATGGGGAAGAGATGGGCACCGCGCTCGTTCAGCACCCCGGGGTGGCACGGCTCACCTTCACGGGGAGCTGCGCCACCGGGCGCAAGATCCTCCAGGGATCGGCGTCGAATTTCAAGAAGTTGACGCTCGAGCTTGGCGGAAAGACTGCAAATGTCATCATGCCTGACGCGAACATGGAAGCCGCTGTCAGCTGGGCGGCGCGCACGGCATTCCTGAACACGGGGCAGATCTGTACCACTGGTTCCCGCCTGCTGCTGCACAAGAGCATCAAGAAAGAGTTTCTCGCGGCTCTGATCGAGCGCACGAAGAAGATCACGGTAGGAGATCCCCGTGACCCGAAGACTGCGCTCGGACCCCTGTGCTCGAAGGATCAGTACGAGAAGGTCGGTCGCTACCTCGACATCGCCAGGAAAGAGAAGATGGAGTTTCTGACCGGGCAGGAGAATCCTGTTACCAACCGCTTCAAGAAGGGCTACTACATGGTCCCCACGATTCTCGACGCCGTTCCCCGCACATCCTCGGTTGCGCGTGACGAGATCTTCGGGCCCGTGTTGAGCGTCTTTACCTTCTCCTCCGAGGAAGAGGCGATAGAAATCGCGAATGATACGAACACGGGTCTTGCCGCCGATCTCTGGAGCACCGACTTCGCGACGGTACACAGGATGGCCGCTAGGCTTGAGGCGGGAATCATCTGGGTCAACTGCAGCAACGTGGTTTGTCCCTGGATGCCGTACGGCGGACAGAAGACGAGCGGAAGCGGTTTTGAGAGTGGCCCGGAAAACATAATCGAATTCACGAAGCTGAAGACGGTCGTCTCCAATCTGACGGGACAAGCTATCGGGTGGCCGTCGTGAGAAACGCGTCCCAGATCATCATCAGCATTGTTGTGGGAGGATTCCATGGGAGAGGTAGAGAAACGAATCGCTGAGCAGGGGCTTTCGCTCCCCGAGCCCGCTTCGAATACGAGGTTCGCAGTGGCCGCTGTGTGTGGTGACGTTGCCCACGTGGCCGGCGTCGGTTCGAAGAAGAAAGGCAGGCTGGGGAAAGACGTCACGGTCACACAGGGAGCCGAAGCCGCGCAACAGGTCGGCCTGCAGCTCCTGGCGAATTTGAAGAAAGAGATTGGTTCGCTGGACCGCGTTAGCCGGGTCCTGAAGGCGACGTGTTTCGTGAACAGCGACCCCGCTTTCACGGAGCAGCCGGCGGTGGCGAACGGGTTCACCGAGCTCATGCTCTCGGTATTCGGGTCCGTGGTCGGACTGCACGCGCGGACGGCCATTGGCGTCGCGTCCCTACCGAACGGGAGCGCGATCGAAATCGACATGATCGCAAGCCTTCGCAAATAGCAGTAAGGAGGATTCCATGAAGACGTTGAAGGTCGGAGTAATCGGAGCCGGTTTCATCGGGTCGTTGCATGCACGAATATACCGCGAGTCATTCGGCTCGGAGCTCGTCGCGATCGCGGACTCCAATCCCAAAGTTAAGGACACAGTCGCGAAGGACCTGGGCTGCGCCTACTATTCCTCCTACGAGGAAATGCTCCAGAAGGCTGACATCGACGCCGTGAGCATCTGCCTTCCGGACACGGACCATGTGGAGCCGGCCCTTGCGGCGGCGCGGGCGAAGAAACACATCCTCCTGGAAAAACCGATGGCACGGACGGTCAAGGAGTGCCTAAAGATCAAAGAGGCATGCGACAAGAGTAAGGTGAAGCTGATGGTCGCGCACGTGATTCGCTTCGACCCCGCCTACAAGCGGCTCTATGACGCCGTTCACGACGGAGAGGTCGGCGAGGTGCTACACGTAAACGCCGCCCGGAGAAACAGCAGGCTGCTCGCCGAGCGCCTGAAGGGCCAGACCTCGATGTTGTTCTATGTCGGGATCCACGACATAGACGCCCTGCAGTGGTGCACGCACAAGAAGATCACGCGAGTGTTTGCCCAGCGCGTAGTCAATATCAACAAGAAGTGGAACAGCGAAGACTGCATCTACATCCTCGCCAACCTGGGCGACAATGCCGTTGCCTCCATCAACTACAGCTGGACCTTCCCGGCGAATTTCCCGGCGGGCCTGAGGTCCAACATGGAGATCTACGGATCCAAGTCGACGGCCCTCCTGGACAGGTTTGACATGGGTCTCCAGATCTACAAGGAGAAGGAGGCCGAAACGACGTATGAGCTCACCGACATCATTCACTGGCCCGAGGTGAACGGGCGCATCGAGGGCGATCTGAAGTGCGAGATCGAGCATTTCATCGACGCGATCGTCAACAACAAGGCGCCATTGATGCCGACGGATGATGCTATCAGCGCGGTCAACGTCATCGAGGCGATCCTCGAATCGTGCCAGAAGGACGCACCGGTCGACGTGAAGCGGTACTAGGCGCCAGGGCAACAGGCGAAGCAGCAGACGGGTTGGGTGAAACGGAACGGTATGAAGAACGGTGCTTTCATGATGGAGTTTCTCCATAAGGCAATCGCGGTCGATACATCCAACCCTCCGGGAAATGAGAAAGCCCTGGCCGAATACACCCGCAACGTGCTCGCAGAGTACGGAATCGCTGCCGAGGTTCAGGACCTCGGCAGCAATCGTGCGAACCTTGTAGCGAGGGTGAGGGGAACGCGGCCGGGGCCGGTCCTGGCATTCAACGGGCACCTGGACACCGTGCCGGTGCATGACACGTGGGATGCCCCGCCGCTCGAGTGTGTCATCGCTAATGGTCGCGCAACCGGCCTGGGCGCGGTGGATATGAAGGGCGCCATCGCGGCGATGATAAGCGCCGCCCTGGAGATCAAGTCGGATCCCGCAATTCACATGGCCGGAGAGCTGATGCTGGTCTTTGTTGCGGACGAAGAGAAGCAAAACACCGGGGCGAAACGATTCCTCCGGGAGAAGCCCTCGATCGACTACGTGGTGATCGGAGAACCGACGAATCTCGACCTGGTGACATCAAATCGCGGCGTACTGCGGTTGGTGATCACGACGCGTGGAGTGGCGAGCCACTGTAGCAATCCGGTTTCCGGGCAGAACGCCATATACAAGATGGCCAGGCTCGTCACCACGCTCGAAGAGTACGCGGGGAGGATCGCGCGGGGGGACCGCGAATATTCCCGAAAGCCCTCCCTGGCAGTGACCCTTGTCAGGGGTGGAACGGCGGAAAACATCACCCCGGACTTCTGCGAGTTTGCGCTCGACCGTCGTCTCGTCGCCGGGGAGACGATGGATGGCGTCGAAGGGGAGATCCGTGCCGCCCTCGACGTTTCGAGCAAGGCGGAGAGATTCGACTACGAGGTCAGGAGGCTGGAGGAGCTTGCGGCGTGGGGGGCGCCTGCTGAATCGCGCCTGCTCCGCCACTGCGTGACGGCGTATGAAAGATGTTTCCACCGAAAGCCGCTCGCGAAGGACCTTGGCGCGACATCGGAGGCGGGTCTCTTTGCGGCTGCGGGGGCGGATACGGTGATCTTCGGACCGGGCGACATACGATTCGCCCACGCACGGAACGAAGGGGTTCCGATCGCTCAATTGGAACAAGCTGCGAGCTTCTATATCGAGCTCGCGAAGGAAATCCTCGTATAGGGAGTGAATAAACGTGACCACTATGATGGATGCCACGCGAGCTGGGGGAAGGGACGTTACGAGGCGCGTAATGATGCGCTACGGAAACATAATCCTTCTGATCATCGTCGCAGTCGTTATGTACTTCCTCAACCCAAGATTCCTCAGTCTTGGAAACATCGTGAATCTCAGCAGGCAGATAGTCCCGACGGGATTTCTGGCCATGGGGGCGATGTTCGTGATCATATCAGGGGGGATAGATCTCTCCGCCGGGTTCGGGGTTTCCCTGACCGCGGTCCTCATGGGCGTAGTCTACCTGAGCACTGGTAACCTGTGGGTGGCCCTCCTTGTAGCCCTCGGTGTGGGATTTCTCATGGGGCTCGCGAACGGTCTGATCATCACGCGGCTGGGCCTGTACCCGTTCATCACCACCCTGGCGACGATGTCGATATTCCAGGGTCTCACGTACGTCTTCTCCTTCGGCCGCCTGGCGTGGGTCAGGCACCCCTTCATGCAATTCCTCGGCGGCGGAACCATCCTTGGCATCCCCTCGGCTTTTCTCCTCATAGTCGTCTTCTATCTCCTCTGCCACGTCCTTCTCAACTGGACGCGACTCGGCACCTACTGCATTGCGATCGGGGGCAGTGAGAGTAGCGCGGTTCTTGCGGGGATCAATGTCCGCAGGTCAAAGCTCATGCTGTACGTCCTCTCGGGGATCTGTACGGGTCTCAGCGCAATCATCCTGATTTCGCGGCTTCAGATGACCGCACCGACCATTGGCGGCTCGTCGATCATGATGGACGGTATTGCTGCGACAATTCTCGGAGGGACCTCGCTCATGGGAGGCAAGGGTTCAGTCGGTGGGACGTTCGTCGGTGTCATCATCATCATCCTGATCGGGAACATCCTCAACCTTCTGAATATCGATCCGAACTTCCGCGACGTCTTCAAGGGAGCCCTCATCATCGCGATCCTGTTTTTCGACCGGGCGGTGAATGCCCGATCCTACAAGGAGCGTGCGTGATGGAGGGCACGACCGGTGGAAACGCGGGGGTAATCCCGAATGACAAGGAGGTGATGAGGGCAGGAGCTGAATGGGATCTTGGGCCGGAAAAGGACACAATTTTTTTGAGGAGGTAAAACGATGAAAAAGATCATGGTGGGTTTTGCTGTCTGTCTGCTTGCCGCATGTGTGTGCGGAACGGCATTCGCCGCCGGCGGCAAGGAGTCGACGGCAGCAGGCGGCAAGGGGGCGGTAACGATCGGTATGGCGATGGTGGACCTCACGAACCCGTTTTTCGTGAGCATGATGGAAGGCGGTAACATCGCGGCCAAAGAGGTCGGCGTCAACGTCATCTGGAAGAGCGCCGAAGGAAGCGCCGAGAAAGAAATCGCCATCATCGAGAACTTCGTCCAGCAGAAGGTTAGCTGTATCCTGATCGACCCGATCGATTCGCAGGCCGTCATGCCGGCGATGAAGAAGGCCTTCGACGCGGGGATTCCTCTCGTCACGATGGGCAACTACGTCAACACCCCGTATGGGAACATCTCAACTCTTTACAATGACTACAGGGACTATAAGACCCTGACGGCGATCCTCGCCTACAGCATCAAAGAGCAGGGGAATGTCGTTCACATCTTCGGGAAAAAGGGAAACTTCGTGTCCGACGAGAGGCTTCGCGGCTTCGACGACGGAATCAAGCAGTTCCCCGGGATCAAGCTCCTATCCGAGCAGCCGGGCGAATGGGATCCCGCCCTCTCCCAGCGCATCATGGAGGATATGCTGACCGCGTATCCCAAGATTGACGGCGTCGCAGTCTGGCACGATGGCATCATGTATTCAGCGGTTACGGCGCTCAAGAACTCCGGGCGACTCGAGGGCATGAAGGTCGTCAGCTACGACGGGGATCCCGAATCATCGAAGATGGTGAAAGACGGAACGCTTGTCGCGGATCTGCTAACGGGCGCGAAGCGAATCGGAGCCTGGAACGTGAAGGTCGGTGCGTCCCTTGCGCGCGGAGCGAAGCTAGAGTCCAAAGTGTTCCTGCCTTCTAAGTTCGTGATTCTTGAGGACACCCTGAAGCAGTTGAAGCAGAACGGGTTCAATGAGCAGATAGACTGGATCACGCCAGACGAGGCAATCAGGATTGCGGATAGCGCCGTCGTCGACTGGAAGTACTAAGCCCACATGGTGATATGAAGGGCTGGGCATTCGGGAGGGGGACTTTTTGTCCCCTTCCTTCCCTGCCAGGAGGCAAGACCTCATGATGTCCTGTCGCGGATTGTAGGAGAAGAGCAAGTGGAGACACAACCCAAACAAGGCGTATTCGCCGGCGTGCCGCTGTTTCCGTTGATCCAGAAACACCTCATGGATCTTTCATTGGTGGCGATCATCGTGCTGCTCGGCGCGCTCTTCAGCATTCTGAATCCCGACTTCATCGGGATCGGGAACATCATGAATATCGTCCGCCAGAGCAGCGTTATTTGCATCGTCGCGATCGGGATGACGGCCGTGATGATCACTGGGGGCCTGGATCTCTCCGTAGGGTCGAGTATCGCCCTCGGAGGAGCGATCGGAGCAATCGTCCTCGCGGCAACCGGCAACGGAGCAATCGGAATTGTGGCGATCGTCTTCTCCTGCGGGATCATTGGGCTCATCAACGGACTTATGATCGGCGTCTACAACATCAATCCCATGATGACGACGCTGGCGACGATGGCACTGGCCCGGGGTTTGACCCTCGGCTCGTCGCATGCCACCTCCGTGGCGGTCAGCAACGGCGCAGTGAACTGGCTCGGGGGCGGGCAACTCGGGCCGATCCCCGCCGCCCTCCTCGTGATCGTCGTTCTCTACGCGGTCTTCTACCTCATCTTCAAGCGCACAACTTTCGGGACCTACATCTATGCCATCGGCGGGAACAAGATGGCGGCGAGGGCCTCGGGCGTCAAAACAAGAAGAGTGGTGATGCTCACCTATACCCTGCTCGGCCTGCTGGTGGGGGTCGCCTCCATAATTACCGTCGGTCGTCTGCAGTCCGCGCAGCCCTGGGCGGGGCTCGGACTGGAGTTCGACGTCATCACTGCCGTCGTCATTGGCGGCACGAGCCTCATGGGAGGTGAGGGAAACCTCGTCGGCACCCTGTTGGGCGCGATCGTCATGGGAATCCTGACCAATGGCCTTGCCTTTATGGACCTGTCGCCCTTTTACCAGTACATCATCCGGGGCGTTCTCATCCTGGGCGTTGTGTACATTGACAGCTTTCTTCACCGACAGCGCGCAGCCTGACAGGCGTGAGTAGCGTGCGATCGGGATCAGAGTGACAAGGGAGAGATGAATGAGCGTTGAAGGAAAAATCGAGTCCGTGGAGATGATCAACATCTCCAAGAAATTTCCTGGAGTTCTCGCCCTCGCCGGCGTCGACTTTTCGATTCGAGGGGGGGAGGTGCGTGCCATAGTCGGCGAGAATGGGGCGGGGAAGTCGACGCTCATGAAGCTTCTCGCCGGCGTCTACACGATGGACACTGGCGAGATCCGCATAAACCAGCACCACGTCACCCTGTCCAGCCCCATTGCCGCCAAGAAGCTCGGGATCAGTGTTATCTACCAGGAGTTTTCCCTCGTTCCCGAGCTGAGCGTCGGCCAGAACGTCTACCTAGGCATGGAGAAGCGCAGCGCCGGCGGGATGCTCGTTGACAAGGCGGAGATGAACAAGCTGACGCGCGATCTCCTGCGGCGTCTGGACATGGACATCGACCCGAGGAAGAGAATCTCGGAGCTGACGGTCGGCGAACAGCAGATCGTGGAAATCGCAAAGGCGCTCGCGAGCGACGCGGGGATCGTCGTCATGGATGAGCCCACCTCCGCCCTGTCGAACGAGGAGAAGGACAACCTGTTCTCCATCATTCGCGGTCTGAAGGCCAGCGGCATCGGGGTCGTCTATATCACGCACAGGATGAAAGAGATATTCGAGATCGCGGACTCGGTCACAGTCATGCGCGACGGCAAGAAGATCGGGGACTATCCGATTTCCGATGTCACCGAGAGCGAGGTGGTGCGGCTGATGGTCGGGCGCGAGCTGGGCTCGATCTACAAACGCGAACGAACTACAAGCCGAGGGAAGATCATCTTGGACGTGAAGGGTTTGAGCAAGGAGGGCGTCTTCAAAGATATCGGGTTTCAGGTCAGGGAAGGCGAAGTTCTCGGGATTGCCGGGCTCATGGGAGCTGGACGAACGGAGATCGTGCGCACTATATTCGGCCTCGACAGCTATGATAGCGGAACGATCACCTTTGACGGACGCGAGACGCGCTTTCGTCATCCCTTCGATGCGATAAAGAGCAGCATCGGGTACGTGCCGGAGGATCGCAAGCGGCTCGGTTTCATTCCCCTGTTCGGGGTCACACAGAATCTCTCCCTTCCGTCCCTCGTGTGGCTCTCCACTCTGGGCTGGGTGAACCATGTGAAGCAGCTCGAGCTTGCAAACGGCTATGCCGACGCGCTTTCGATTAAGATGTCCTCCCTCGACCAAAGAGTAATGGATTTGAGTGGTGGCAATCAGCAGAAGGTCGTGCTCGGGAAGTGGCTCGCCCGCGACACGAAGCTGCTCATCCTCGACGAACCGACACGCGGAATCGACGTGGGTGCCAAGGCGGAGATCCACAATCTCATCGGCGAGCTTGTACGAAAGAACATCGCCGTGATCATGATTTCCTCCGAGCTGCCGGAGATCCTCGGGATCAGCGACCGTATCATCGTGATCCACGAGGGAGAGCTCACGGCCGAGCTGGACTACACCAGCGCCACGGAGGAGAAGATCATGCTGGCGGCGACCGGGACCCGTCAATAGCCACCCATTGAACATGGGGTGTGGAAGGAAGGCGTGAGAGCGTGTATGAACGCGAACTGCGGTGCACCAGCTGTGGAAAGGCCTATGATCTGACCGACCATTACTCGTGCGAGTCCTGTGGGGGCATCCTCGAGGTCCGTTACGACTACGACGCGCTGCTTCGCGAGAACCGCGTCGACAGGATCGTTCCGGAGGCGGGTGAATCGATCTGGCGCTACAAGTTGCTGCTGCCGATCTCGGACGAAAAGTGCATGGTCAGCCTTGCCGAGGGCGGGACACCCCTGATACAAGCAGTGAATCTGTCGCGAATCCTCGGCGCAGACCGGCTCTACCTCAAGGACGAGACGCGCAATGCCTCCGGCGCGTTCAAGGATCGCCCCATCTCCGTGGCCGTCGCAAAGGCCCTGGAGCTGAAGAGGACGGCCGTGACGGCGGCCTCTTCGGGAAACGCGGCGGCGTCCCTCGCCGCGTACGCCGCAAAGGCCCAGCTCCCCTGCAACATCTTCGTACCGGAGGGTACCCCAGTGGGGAAGGTCGCGCACGCCGTCGTATGCGGGGCGCGTCTGATCAAGGTGAAGGGGGACTACAGCAACTCCTACAAGATGGCGGAGATGGCCTCCAGGCAGTTCGGCTGGATGAACATCACGACGACATTCCTCAATCCCTATTCTTTCGAGGGCGACAAGACGGTTGCATACGAGATCTATCGTCAGATGGGCGGACATGTTCCCGACTGGGTGCTCGTTCCCACGGGGGCCGGACCGCTCGTGTTCGGGATCTACAAGGGATTCATGGAAATGAGGAATCTGGGGATGTCGACGACAATACCCCGTATGGGAGCCATCCAGGTCGAAGGCTGCGCACCGATCGTCGAGGCGTTCGAAAAGGGCGGGCAGGACGTGAAGGCGTGGAAGGACGTGCGGACGGTGGCCTCCGCGATTGGGGATCCGCTTCGGGGCTATGAGAGGGATGGGGACCTCGTGGTGCGAGTCCTCAGGGAAAGTAATGGCGCCGCTCTTGCGGTCTCCGATGCCGCGGTCCTGCAGGGCGTCAGGGATCTCGCCCGTTCCGAAGGGATCTTCTCCGAGCCGGCCGCAGCCGCTCCCGTTGCCGCCCTGCGCGAGCTCCTCAGCCGCGGGACGATTACCAGGGACCAGAGCGTCGTCTGCCTCATCACGGGACACGGGCTGAAGGATCCCACGAGCGCGCTCGAAGGCATCGACGTGCCGATCATCGAACCGGACGTCAAGGCACTGGAGCGGCTCGCGCTGCTCCACGAGCAGAGCACGCGCGGGTGTCTGCGAACCAAGGGGGATTTGCATGCGTCTGCGTAACAAGGTCGTGATCATCACAGGTGCTGGAAGTGGCATCGGACGCTCGACGGCTCTGCTCTTCTGTCGGGAAGGCGCGCATGTCGTTGCGAATGGTAGACGAGCGGCGAACCTGGACCTGACGGTTGATGAAGCCAGAAGGGCGGGGGGCGATATTGTCGGAAAGGTCGGGGATGTCTCCCATGAGGAGGATGTCGCGGCCCTCGTGGAAGGTGCGATCAAGGCATTCGGCAGGGTGGACGTCCTGTTCAACTGCGCAGGGGTGGGGTACTCTTCCCGTTATGCGATGGGTTCAGTCGTCGACACGCCGTCCGAGGATTGGAGCGCGGTGCTCGACATCAACCTGAAGAGTGTATTTCTGACCACCAAATATATCATTCCCCGTATGCTATCGAGCGGGGGAGGAGCGATTGTCAACTGTTCGTCCATCAATGCAGTGATCGGGTGCGGGGCGCACGCCTATTCGGCGTCGAAGGGCGGAATCTGTGCGCTAACACGTGCGCTCGCTGTCGAGTACGGGAAGAGCGGTGTGCGGGTAAACTGCGTGGCGCCCGGGACAACGGACACCCCCATGGTCGCGAAGGCCCTGGAGAAGCCGGATTTCAGGGAGTACTGGAGCAAGTCCGCACCGATGAACCGGATCGTGACTCCAGAGGAGGTCGCGTTCGCCGTGTTGTTTCTCGCTTCCGACGAGGCGTCCGCAGTCACGGGGCAGGTTCTCATGGTCGATGGCGGCTTGACAATTAGTTGAGGATAAACGGCTGTCCCCGCCTGAACGCTGTGCGTACGAACATTGCCCATTCGACGCTCAGGGTCGGAGATGTGCATCTGAGTTTTATGTTGACGGACCTCTTCCGGCTGACCATATACTATCCTCACGTCTGCAGATGGATATCAGGTCGTCACCCCCACCCGAAAGGTCGATTGTATCTATATCGAAGCTGGGGCATGGAGAGCTTCAGCAATATCCCCGAATTGTGAATTATGCGAAATCAACTGTGAAACAAGGAATCGAGGAGAAATAGATGGCAGGTGACAATCGTCGCACCTTCACGTTCAATCCCGGCGCGCTATCGGCCGTGTCGAGTCGGTCAAAGAACATCAGCCAGGTAATCACGGATGCTCTCATCGCCGGATACTGGTTGCCAGGCGAACGGATAAACGATTTGGAGCTCGCAAACCTACTTCATGTGAGCCGGATCTCCGTCCGTGAGGCGTTGACGTCACTCGTTGAAAGGAAGGTGGTCGAGAAGGTCCACTGGAAAGGGTATTTTGTTCGAAAGCTTACCCTTGAAGAGGTTCAGTCGATAATCGAGGTCCGCACTACCCTTGAGGAGCTTGCAGTCACGAAGCTTTTGGCAAATAAGAATCAAGACATTTTTGGAGAAATGCGGGAGAGCATAGAGAGGTCAGCACGCGAGTTGAAGGCTAATAATTATCCGCAGTATATGAGTACTGACTTCGAGTTTCATGAGTTGATTTACAAAGGATCCGGAAACTTGTGGATAAAGGTCATCATCGATGATCTACGTCTACAAATCAGTCTTTTGAGAAATCTCTCGATGGTGGAAGACTTCCGACGGGCCGGGCAGGATTCGATTCGTGACCATAGACTCATCTTCGAGAAGCTCGAAGCCGGGGACAAACGCGGCGCTATTGTTCTGCTTCATAAACATTTCGACACTCAGTACAGGAATATCGAAGAGACATATGGGCAACTCGACAAGATGATCCGTACAGGGGTAGAAGACCGGAGCTTCGAGCTTCCGGGGCAGTCACGATAACGCCACTTTTGCTCCGTTTCGGGGTTTCGATTGCGTCCGCATCAATTCGGAGGAGGGCGCGAAATTGAAGATCATGGATGGGTTGTATCTTGTGGGAAGCGGCGCGATGGGATTGAGCTACGCGTTCGATTGTCATGTGTATGCCGTGGATTGCGGCAATACCTTAATCATGATCGACAGTGGAGCGGGAGAGTCGCCCGAACTCATCCTTTCAAACATGGAAAAGGACGGGTTGGATCCTCGCAGGGTCTCCGCGCTCCTTCTCACACATTCGCATCTCGATCACGCAGGGGGAGCAGCTTTTTTCAGGGCCAGCCTCGGTTGTAGGGTCTATGTTGCAAATGAAGAGAAGGAGATTCTGGAAAAAGGGACAGAGGAGTCGACTGGCCTCATGGCGGCAAAAAGATCAGGACTGTACTCTCCTGATTACCCAGTGCGACATTGCATCGCGGACGTCGTCCTCTATGGTGGCGAGAGGCTACTGCTCGGGAACCTGCAGTACATCGTGTACCTAATCTGCAGCCACAGCACGGGCTCAATGTGCTACCTCGTCGAGATTCCTGGCGTCGGGCGGGCGCTTTTCACGGGTGACGTCGTATTCTCCGACGGCCTCATCAGCGTTCTCAACATAGAAGGCTCGAGTCTGACAGGATATAGAAGAAACCTCGTTGCCCTCTCCGGGCTCGCGGTCGATGCGCTCATGCCCGGTCACGGTCTGTTTACGACGTCAGGCGGGCAACGGCACATCGACATTGCGATCGAAAGCCTGGGGCTGTTGAGACCACCGCGGAACATCTACTAGGGGGAAACAGCATGCACGAAGCACTGAAAAGGCTGGGAGACGTCGGTGTCTTGCCCGCGATCGTCATCGACGATGCGTCGAGAGCGGATGCGCTCGGGAAGGCTCTCCTCGCGGGCGGGCTTCCGGTCGCGGAAATAACATTCCGAACGGCAGCCGCAGAGGAGGCTATCCGCATTCTTCACCGCACGAGTCCCGACCTTCTCGTTGGGGCAGGTACCGTGTTAACGACCGACCAGGTGGACCGGGCGGTGGAGGCAGGAGCCCAGTTTATCGTGGCACCAGGCTTCAACCCGAGGGTCGTGGACCATTGCATCCAGCTCAATGTTCCGGTGGCCCCAGGGATCAGCTCGGCCTCCGAGATCGAGATGGGGCTGGAGCGCGGGATCGAGGTTTTGAAGTTTTTTCCTGCGGAGGCATCCGGCGGACTGGACTTCCTTGCGGCGATCGCGGCTCCATTCAGAGACGTCCTGTTCATTCCCATGGGAGGGATCGATCCCGGAAATCTTCGGCAGTATCTCCTCTTTCCGCGCGTGCTTGCCGTGGGAGGGACTTGGATCGCAAAGGGCGCCACTCTATCGGCAGGGAGATTTGACGAGATCACAAGGCTCGCGCGTGAGGCGGTCACCATAGCCCTCGGCTTCGAGCTTGCGCACGTGGGAATCAATGAGGACAGCCCGGAGCGGGCGATGTCCGCAGCAAGGATGATGGGTGAGCTCTTCTGTCTGGACCCAAATGGCGGTAACAGCTCCACGTTTGTGGGGTCAGGGTTTGAGTTTCCGATGAGCCCCGGGCTGGGCACCCACGGCCACCTCGCACTCTCAACCCTGAGCATCCCCAGGGCTGTCGCATACCTATCGCGCAAGGGCGTGAGCATCCGCAAGGATACCATCAAGCAGAAGGACGGAAGGATCGCCTCCGTCTACCTCGACCGGGAGGTTTCCGGTTTCGCCATCCATCTGTTGCAGAGGTAAGGAGGGGCCCATGGCACGCTATGTGACATTCGGTGAGATCATGCTGCGGCTGAAGCCCCCCGGGGCCGAGCGTTTCCTCCAGAGTCCGCGATTCGAAGCGACATTTGGAGGCGGGGAGGCGAATGTCGCGACGGCGCTTGCTCGATTCGGACTGGATGTCGCCTACGTTTCGTTCATCCCGCCGAACGCGATCGGCGATGCCTGCGTGGGCGAGCTCAGGCGTCAGGGCATCGATACGTCGAAGATCGTGCGCAAGGGCGAAAGACTAGGCGTCTACTACATCGAGGCCGGTGCGAACCAACGTCCGTCTATTGTGATCTACGACAGGCAGGGCAGTGCGATTGCGGAGTCAAAGCCGGGAGACATGACCTGGGACGACGCCCTGTCGGGAGCGGCGTGGTTTCACATTACGGGAATCACGCCCGCACTGTCCGCAAGCGCCGCGGAGCTCTCCCTCCAAGCCGTGAAGACGGCAAAGAAGAACGGCCTTACGGTATCCTGCGACCTGAACTACAGGAAGAACCTCTGGAAGTACGGGGTGACCGCGCCCGAGGTCATGCGGGAGATAGTCAAGTTTGTGGACCTCGCCATCGCGAATGAGGAAGACTGCCAGAAGGCACTCGGCGTCAACGTTGCCGTGGACGTCGAATCGGGGAAGCTCGAGGCGGACAAGTACCGCGCGCTCGCTGAGAAAGTGCTAACGCAGTTCCCGTCACTGAAGAAGATCGCGATTACCTTGCGGGAGAGCAGATCCGCGAACGATAACGGGTGGTCGGGCGTGTTGCACACGGGCTCGGAATTTCTCGTGTCACGAAAATACGACATCTGCAACATCGTCGACCGTCTGGGGGGCGGGGATTCGTTCGCTGCGGGGTTGATCTATGGACTGTCCATCCTGGAAAGCTCCCGGGAGGCGCTTGAGTTCGCAGTGGCCGCGTCGTGCCTCAAGCATTCCATACCCGGCGACTTCGCACTCCTCTCGGTTGCGGAGGTGAAGGCATTGATGGGTGGGGCAGGTTCGGGCAGGGTTCAACGATAGGACGGCGACGGAAACGGTCATGGAGTCTTCCCTTGCCTCCCCGCTACGACGGTGATACCGTCAGCGGTCAGGGGGGGCGATGGCAGAAAGACATGAGCTGACGACGTTCGAGGCCGCGAGCATCGTTGCGGGATACGGGATCGGTGCGGGGATAATGGCCGTCCCCTACATGGTGGCGCGCAACGGGATCTGGTCTTCCCTCATCATCGTCGCAGTCGCCTATGCGGTGAGCGTTCTCCTCCACCTCATGATCGCGCAACTCGCGTTGGGCGCCTCCCGAACGGAGGGGGGCGGCGTGCAGATCGTGGAGATCTTCCGCACCTTCCTCTTCCGGGGGAAGCTCAGGGAAGTCCTCTCCTGGGCCTTCTTCGTGCTCATGGTCCTCGTGCTCACCCTCAACCTCGCCGCCTACGTGGCGGGGGCGGGCGATATCGTCGCGGGGCTCACCGGCCTCCCGTCGCGCGTCGGGGGGCTCCTCTTCTCCGTGCTCGCCGCGGGCGTGGTCGTCCTCGGCCTGAAGTCCCTCGGTGTGAGCGAAAAGGTGGCGGTGATCTCCATGATCGCCCTGTTCGTCGCTCTCCTGGTCGGCACGATGCTCGTCCCCTTCCAGGGCCTGAACCTCTCCATGGTCTGGGACAAGGGCGCCATCGCGCTGTTCGGCGTCGTGATGTTCTGCTTCGCTTCATTCTTCTCCGTGCCCCAGGTGGTGGAGGGGATGGCAACGCGCCCGGGGAAGGTGCGCGGCGCCGTGATGCTCGGCATCGCCATCAACCTCGGCATCGTCCTCCTCGTCACGTTCCTCGCGCTGTGGGCGTCGAAGGGCGTGACGGAGATCGCGATCGTCGGCTGGGCCGCGTCGATCGGACCCTGGGCGTCCGTCCTCGGGTCGGTCTTCTTCCTTCTCGCGCTCGTGACGACGTACTGGTCGATCTCCTACGCGCTCCTCACCATCGTGCGGGAGAGGCTGAAGGTCGGCCTCGTGCCTGCCTGGCTCATCGCCACACTGCCGAACATCGCCCTGGCCCTCGCGGGCGTCACGGGATTCCTCGGCTTCGTGCGCCTCGCCGGCGGCGCCATCGCCCTTCTGGTGGCGCTCCTCCTCGTGCCGACCTATCGGCGCTTCCGGCGGGGAGAGGCCGGACGCACCCTGGAAATCATGCAGGGGCCGCTCTCCTCGGGGGCGTGGGAATGGGTTGCCGCCGGAGGCTACATCCTGATGGCCGTCGGCTCGTTCATCGGCATATGAGCAAACAGCTCTGGGACACGCTTCTCGTCAACGCGCGGATCCATTCGATGGATCGTGAGGGGGAACGGTTCGCGGCAATGGCCATCAGGGACGGGAGGATCGACGCCGTGTTCCCCGAGGCGCCGGCACCCACGCTCGTGCACGGCGCACGCACCGTGGTCGACTGCGGCGGCAGGACGGTGCTTCCGGGGCTCATCGATGCGCACGTGCATTTTCTGGCCGCTTCCGTCCTCGGTGTGGCTGCCCTTCGAGTCTCCGATCTGCAACCCCCGCTGAAGGAAATGACCCTGGCCGGCTTCGCTGCGAAGGTGCGCGCGTACGCCGCGTCGTTGCCGACGAACCGCCCCGTGTTCTGCTTCAACTACGTCATCGACACGGTTGCCGAGAAGAGGCTGCCCAAGCGCGCCGAGCTCGACGCCTGGCTCCCCGGCCGGCAGGTGATGGTGATGAGCATGGACGGCCACTCCTCCTCGTACTCCAGCCGCGCGCTGCACAGGCTCGGGCTTGCCGCCGAGCACGCCGACGGGGTGCTCAACGGCGCACGCCACGAGCTTTCCATGGGCAAGGTGAACGCGCTCATGGCTTCGAGCGTCAGCATTGCGATGCTCTGCCGCGGCATCCAGGCGACGGTGAACGAAGCCCTCGAGCAGGGGATCGTCTGCCTGCACTGCCTCGAGGGCTTCGAGGATTCCCCGCGCGATCCCTCCCTCTGGATGCTCAGTCACAGCGGCGGTATCCTCCCGGTGGACCTGCGGTTGTACGTCCAGTACCGCGACCCGCGGCGGGCCGCTCCGTACCGACGTTTTCTCAGGGCCCCCCGCATCGGGGGATGCTTCGGATGGGCCATGGACGGCTCCGTTTCCTCGGGCACCGCCGCCTTCGACGAGCCCTACCGCTCGGACCCGTCGAACAGGGGAAGGCTGTACTTCACCCCCGAAGAGGCCGCGGCCCTTGTACGCAGGGCCGACGAGGCGGGCTGCCAGATCGCCTGCCACGCCATCGGCACCCGGGCCATCGAGGTCCTGCTGTCCGCCTACGAGCAGGTGTTGGAGGGAAAGACGGGCAACCCCCTGCGCCACCGCATCGACCACTTCGAGTTCCCGACTGCGGATCAGGTCCGCCGGGCGGTGGACCGCGGCCTGGCCTTCGTGGCGCAGCCCGGTTTCGCCTGGATGGACGAGAAGTACGTCTCCTGCTACCGCAGGCAGCTCAGCGACGAGCAGTACGCCCGTCAGCTCCCGCTGCGCAGCCTCACGGAGGCAGGCGCCGTGGTTGCCGGCTCCTCCGATTATCCCGCTGGGCTCCTGAGCCCGTGGGTCCAGATGCAGGGCATGGTGGAGCACCCGCTGCCCGAGCAGAGCATCGGGTTCTACGACGCTCTGCGCACCTATGCGTGGAACGCGGCGTGGGTGACCGGCGAGGAAGGGGAGCGCGGCACCCTCCTTCCGGGGAGAAAGGCGGACTTTCTAGTCATGCAGGACGACCCGTTCGCGCTGCCGCGTGAGAGCATCCACGAGGCACGGGTGAGAGGGACGTACATCAACGGTCGCAAGGCCGCGCCCATGGCGATGTCCACCGCGGGGTTCCTCCTTCGGGCGTTGGCCGGGCGTCATAAGAAGATATGAGGTGCAGGAGGATGATCCATGAGTGACAACGCGCGAGTGATCGCAATGGACCTGGGCGCTTCGGGAGGCAAATGTTTCGCCGGCCTCTTCGACCAGAACGGCTTCACCCTGAAGGAGATCCACCGCTTCAGCCATGAAGCCACGGTGATGCACATCGCGGACCACACCGGCAAGGTGGAGGAGCGCTCCTTCTGGAACGACCTCCACATCTACGCGAATCTCGTGGAGGGGTTGCGCGCATACAGGCGGGAGATCGGAGACAGCGTCGATGCGCTGGGCGTGGACACCTGGGGAGCGGACGGCGTGCTCATGAACGAGGACGGGGTGCCGCTGGGCCCCATGTACTGCTACAGGGACCACCGCCTGGACGGCATGATAGACCAGGTGAAGGCGCGCGTCGATTCGTCCCGCCTGTACGAGATCACGGGCGTTCACTTCCAGCCCTTCAACGTCTCCAATCAGCTCCTCTGGATCATGCAGAACCGGGCCGGCCTCGTGCGTAAAGGCGTGCGCTATCTTCCCGCCCCGACCCTTTTTTCCTACTACCTCGGCGGCGTGACGGCGGTGGATTCCTCCTGGGCGAGCGTTACGCAGCTCATGGATGCGCGCAAGAGGCGCTGGAGCAGGGAAGTCCTCAGGGCCCTCGGCATCCCCTCACGGATCATGCCGCCCATCGTGGCGCCCGGGACCGTGGTCGGGGAGCTGCGGGCGGACATCGAACTGATGGAGGGCGCCGCCGATCCTTTCGATCATCGCGAATTCCTCAAGGCCAGTCAGACGCCTGTCTTTTTTGGCAGCGCCATCAACAACTTCGGGGTGCAGCTTTTGCTGGATGGTTTCTTGAAACGTGCGCCCGGTCCACGTGGACGACATTCCTCAACCGGCGCGGGGCAGGCATCGCGCCTGCCTCAGACTGATAGCCACTCGGGGATCGGAGAGAGCCGCGACGGCAGTCCTACGTTTATCGCGCCCGAACACCCGGCCTTCTCCGGTTTCATCTTCA
>PLNO01000344.1 GCA_003141795.1 Spirochaetaceae bacterium
TGCTGAGGCTCACGACCGAGCTCATGGGCAGATCCCTGCGGGCCTCCGACTTCTTCCAATCCGTCGGGTTCGCGCCGGTGAGCCTCATGATGGAGTGCGGTCTGGAAAACCTGCCCTACTGATCGGGGTGTGGAACGACCTGTGGCCGAGGATGAAGGACGCCGTTTCGCAAAACCCGTCGGCGGCTTCTGCTTCCGTGATGTACTCGGGCGTGTGCTCGATGCGGTCCATGAACCTGCGCAGGTTACCGACGGCAATCGAATGGGGGAAGCCGGCGAACAGCGGCTCGTCGTTGGGGGAATCCCCGATGAAGGTCGCCGTCTCCACTATATCGGAGAGCTCTTTCCCCAGCTCCCCCGAAAGGAAGAGTCTGACACCCGACATCTTGTCGAAATCCCCCAACCAGAAGTTGACATGGATGCTGGAAACCTTGAAATGCACCCCTTCCCGCGAGAGCACGGAGCATATCCTGTCCACCGCGTCATCCGTAAGCGGCGGGACGTCCTCCCGGAAATCGATGGCGTAGTCGCTCACGCGAAAGGGCTGATCCGCGGCCACGGCCGCCCCGGGTACGGCTTCCAGTACCCGCCGGGCAATGCCGGCAAGCGCTTCCCTGTCGGCCCGTCCGCTGCGGGCGTTCGGTGCGGCCCTGCGCCGCATCCGCCTGCGCTCCCTGTCATATGCATAGGTGAACGCGCCGTTCTCCCCGATCACCCCTGCCACCGGCCACATGCGGGCGATATGGTCGCACCAGCCCGCGGGCCTGCCTGTAACAGGAATGACGCTGATCCCCGCGGCGGCGAGGTCCCACAGCGCCGCGTACGATGCGGCGGGAAGCATACCCTCCCGCGTGATCGTGTCGTCGATGTCGGTGAACAGGAGGGACAGCCCGGCGCAGAACGATGCGGGCATGTCCCGCAGGGGCCGGGGAGCGCGCGGCCCGGTCGGGACCATGTCAGCCGGCCGGATGGCCGGTTGTATCCGTGGCGGGGCCCTTGATCTCGTTGAGGAGGCGCTGCCGCGCTTTTTCCGTGCGGTCATGGAGCCTGCCGAGCGATGCCATCGCCGCGTCCACGACGTGCTGCTTGGGGTCCGCGTCGTGCGGCCGTTCCTTCAGCGCGCGGCGTCTGAAATCGGAGCATTTCCAGACCGGGCTCACCGTATATATCATCACGTCCTTGGTCGGGAAATCCTCATCCATGCTGCCGCGCGGGTTGGGGAGGAGCGTGTTGCCGTTGATGGAGACCAGCACCATGTGCGAGTAGAACTTCAGATAGGTGTCGATCTCCTTCAAGCCGCGCGCGGTGGAGGGGTCCCACGGCCTGTAGCGCGTGCCGGTAGGGAAGACGAGGATGAGCTTTCCCTCTTTGCGGAGCTTGTTGAGCATCTTCATTGCGGCGATGTTCAGGCGGGCCCGACGCTTGTCAGCCTGGTCGCGTTCCCCCTCGTCGGCGATGGAGGTGATGCCCCGGGAGGGGTAGAGCACAACCCGTGTGAAGACCTCGGTGAAGGCGAGCACGAGCTTGCTCTCTTCGTTCAGCTTCACCCCCGCCACGGCGACGATCGAATCGGCCACCTCGCGGTATGCCTCTCCCGAACGCTCCAGGAGCTCGAAGAGGCAGGGAAGGTCGAAGTTGCTGAAGTGCTCCATGAGCACGAGGCAGTGCTTCTTCTTGCGCGCAAGCTCGTGGAGCTCAAGGAGGTTCTCCTTGCCCACGATGCGGCTCCCCGGGAGCATGAGATCCCGGACGATCCCGTGCACCAGCGGCTTGTTTGCTGGTTTCGCCTCCTGGTAGACGTTGTCCTCGGTCACGAAGTTGGAGGCCGTTGAATTGGCGATCATCTTTTCGATGGTCTTGCTGAATCTGCTGTGGTTTAAGACATCCTGATCTGACATGACAAGGTGACATTGTGCCCGAAATGGGTAAGAGCTGTCAATGATCGTTTTTTCCCCTTCGACAGGGGGCGGAACGTTACAAATCCCTCTGGTAGATCCTGTGCACCTTGTAGATCCTGGACCCCAGCGTCCGCAGATTTGCAAGCATGATCTCGATCGTCTCAGCGATCTGCACTGCGCCGACGGAGAGGAACTGCCTGCTTGAGGCGATCTTTTCCAACATGGCGAATTCTCCCCGCCCTTTGTACATGAGCGGCCAGTCTTGGTCAAACATACACGATCGGCTATACTGGGCGGCGCAACGGGGGCTCCCGCGGGACCAGACCCCATTCGTCCCCGTGGCATCGTGAAAAGGAGAGCAGCGTGAAATCCGTTTTCGCCGAGACCCTGTATACCGGCGACGAGGTGGTGAGAAACGTACACCTCCTGTTCGAGGGCAACACCATCAAGGGCGTCTCCATGGAGCCCAAGGGGGAGTTCCTCGGCAAGTTCCCGGTCGTCACCCCCGCATTCATCGACGCGCATTGCCATATCGGAATGGAACGCTCCGGAGAGCCGTCGTCCGAAGGGGAGGCCAACGAGCAGATGGATTCGCTCCTGTTCCTCGCCGACGCTCTGGACTCCGTCCAGATGGACGACCCGTCGTTCCGGGATTCCGTCGAGCAGGGCGTGCTGTATTCGTGCGTGCTGCCGGGGAGCGGGAACATCGTCGGCGGCCGTTCCGCCATCATCCGCAACTACGCGCATTCGACCACCGAAGCACTGATCGGCCGATCGGGGATCAAGGCGGCGTTCGGGCACAACCCCCGATTCACGCGCGACTGGAAGGGCACCCGCCCGTACACGCGGATGGGCGCTCTGTCCCTGCTCCGCGCACGGCTCGATCAGGTCAAGCACAAGCTGGACAAGGCGGGAAAAGCGGCAAAGGGAAACGGCGAGCCGGGGCTCACCTCCGAAGAGGAGGTCATCCGCGACATCCTCACCGGCAAGCAGGGCCTGCGCGTGCACGTGCACAAGATCGACGACATCGCGAGCCTCCTGCGCCTGCAGGAGGAGTACGGGATCAACGTCACCGTGGACCATGCCTGCGACGTCAACGACGGCCGCATCTATGCGGCGCTCAAGGAGCGCGGCATCTCCGTCGTGTTCGGTCCGCTGGACTCCTTCGCCTACAAGGTCGAGCTGCGCCACGAGAACTGGCGCAACTCCCGCCACCTCCTGGAAAGCGGTGTGGAGTTCGGGCTCATGACGGATCACCCGGTGATCCCGCAGCGCAACCTCCTGCTGGAGCTGCGCTGGTTCATCCGCTGCGGCCTGAACAGGAAGGACGCCATAGAGATCATCACGCGCAGGAACGCGCAGCTCCTCGGGCTGGACGCGATCCTCGGGACGCTCGCGAAAGGCAAGTGGGCCTCCTTCTCGTGCTGGAACGGGGACCCGTTCGACGTCACCCGTTATCCGATCAAGGTGGTCGCCGAAGGGGAGATCGTCTTCGAGGAGGGGGGGGGACGGTCGGAGGACGAATGAGCAGGTTCACCGTCGTCATCGCCGACGACCGCTACGCAGCCTATGACGAGGAGCGCTCCGTGCTCTCCGAGGTGGGCGCCGAGGTGAGGATCTTCTCCTCCTCGTCCCCCGTCGAGGCGCGCGCGGCATTCGCGACGGCTGATGCCATCCTGGTGAATCTCTTCCCCATGAGCGCCGACATCATCGAGTCCCTGCCGCGCTGCCGCGTCATCTCCCGCTACGGGGTCGGCTACGACAACGTCGCGGTGGATACAGCCACGCGCAAGGGGATCTGGGTGGCATTCGTCCCCGACTACTGCTTCGAGGAGGTCGCCGACCATGCTCTGGCCCTTCTCCTGGGATGCATCAGGAAGATCGGCTACAAGGACCGCATGGTGCGCGCCGGCAGGTGGAACACGCACAAGGAGCAGCCCTGCTACAGGATCGAAGGCCGCACCCTCGGCATCCTCGGCTACGGCAATGCCGCGCACACGCTTCTGCGAAAAGTCTCGGGGATCGGTTTCGGCCGCGTCCTCATGTGCGACCCCTACGTCCGCTCCTCAACGATCAAGGCGGCCGGCGCCCTGCCTGTGGACCTGCCGAAGCTCCTGGCCGAATCCGACTACATCTCCGTGCACGTCCCGCTTACGGAAGAGACGCGGCACATGATCGGGCGGGCCGAGCTCGCCCTGGTGAAGCCGGGCGCGATCCTCGTGAACACCGCGCGCGGACCCGTGCTCGACGAGCTCGCCGTGGCGGAAGCGCTGCAGGACGGGCGGCTGGGCGCCGCAGGGCTGGACGTGTTCGAAGTGGAGCCCTTGCCGTCGCACAGCCCGCTGCGGAACCTCGACAATGTCATTTTCACCGACCACGCGGGGTGGTACAGCGAGGAGTCGGAGGTGGAGCTGAAGACGAAAGCCGCGCAGAACGTGGCGGCCGTGCTTGCCGGCGGCGCCCCTCTGTACCCCGTCAACCACGTATCGTAGATACGTGTCGTGAGAGCCCGCGCGCACGTGAGGGCCGCAATGCGCGCGTGGCGTGCCGCCCTGGCGGCTCAGCCCACGAGCACCTTCAGCGCATCGCGCACCGCATCACCGCCCCTGGAAACCTCCCGAACCAGCGCGCTTCCCACGACAACAGCGTAGACCCGACCCTCCACGGCCGTGACCTGCTGCCGGGTTGCTATCCCGAACCCGCCAAGGATCCGCGGCGGCTCCCCCGAGCCCAGCGAGGCGAGCCTCTGGAGGAACGCGATGCTGGAAGGATCTATTTCCGTGAGGGCACCCGTCGTCCCCGTGCGCAGCGTGGCGTAGAGGTAGCGCGCTCCGAGTGTGGCCACGCGCTCGAGCCTCGGCTCCCTCATGGACGGGGAGAGCACCGGCACGGCGGAAAGCCCAAGGCCGGCGGCGGACCGGAAGAGCCCCTCGTCGTAGTCGGGCGGAAGGTCGGGGACGATCACCCCGCGCGCTCCGGCGTCCTTCGTCTCCGCCAGGAATCGATCGATCCCCATTGCGAAGAGGAGGTTCGCATAGCTCATGATGAAGACGGGGACGCTGGTGGCGCTGCATATCTCTCCCACGAGCCTGAAGCCGTCGGCAACGGTGAATCCTGCCGAAAGCGCCCGGGCGCAGGCGGCCTGGATATCCGGACCGTCCGCCATGGGGTCGGAAAAAGGGAACTGCACCTCGATCATCGAGGCACCGCCGTCGACGAGCGCCCGTGCCACTTTCAACGAGCCTGCCCTGTCGGGGAACAAGGCGACCATGTGTGCCATGATTCGTGAGCTCATCTGTCGCACTCCTCCTTCAGGAAGCCGAGCCAGTGCTCGGGGTCGAGGGCGCGGCCGAGGATGAACACGTCCTTGTCGCCACGCCCCGACATGTTGACCACGATCGACCTGTCCTTCGGGTAGTCGCGCGCCAGACGCATGACCGCCGCCGCGGCGTGCGCCGACTCCAGCGCGAAGATGAGGCCCTCGGTCCGCGCGAAGAAGCCCACGGCGTCCAGCGCTTCGGAGTCGGAGGCGGTGATGAACCGTATCCTGCCCGTCTCCCCGAGGTGGGCGAGCTGCGGCCCGATCCCCGGATAGTCCAGCCCCGCGGAAATCGAGTGCGTCTGCTGGAGCTGGCCGTCGGCATCGGTGAGGAAGAGGGACTTGTACCCCTGCACGATCCCCGTCCGTCCCCTGCCGTTCATCCGCGCCGCATGCTGGCCCGTCTCCGCGCTCCGGCCGCCGGCCTCGACGCCGATCAGCTCGGGCGCTGCCGTTTGCAGGAACTGTGAGAAGAACCCGATGGCATTGGAGCCGCCNNCTTCTCTTCCATCTGTCCCACCAGCTCCCGGCCGATGACGGATTGGAACTCCCGCACCATGTCGGGATACGGCGAGGGTCCGAGCGCGGAGCCCAGGAGGTAGTGGGTCGTGGGAAAGCTCGAGGCCCAGTCCCTGAAGGCTTCGTTCACCGCGTCCTTCAGCGTGGCGGAGCCGCCCTTCACCGGCACGACCTCTGCGCCGTAGCGCTCCATCCAGAACACGTTCGGCCGCTGCCTCCGCATGTCCACCTCTCCCATGTAGACCCGGCAGGCGATCCCGAGCCGTGCGCACACCGCGGCTGTCGCCACGCCGTGCTGGCCGGNNGATCTTGTGCGCGCCGGTGTGGGCAAGACCCTCCATCTTCACGTAGATGCGGGCGCCGCCGAGCTCCCGCGTGGCGTTCGCGGCGTACATGAGCGGCGTCGGCCTGCCGGCGAAATCCTTGAGCGTCGCGTCCAGTTCGGAGAGGAACGCGGGGTCTGCAATTGCCTCGACGAAAGCTGTCTGCAGGTCGTCCAGCGGAGCCCTCAGCATCTCCGCGACGTAGCGGCCTCCGAACTCTCCGAAAAAGTCATTGTACGTTGGCATGGGTTTCTATCTCCTTGAAAAAACGTTCGAGCTTGCCGCGATCCTTGCGCCCTGAGTCCTCCTCGAGCCTGCTGGAGGCGTCGATGAGCTCGGGGGAGAAGCCGCTGACGACCTCCGCCACGTTGTCGGGGCCGATCCCCCCCGCGATCCAGAGCGGGCGGTTGCGGCGGATGGCGTCGATGATCTCCGTGGGCACGCGACGGCCCGTGCCTCCGGTTGCGTGGGGGGAGTAAGCGTCGGCGAGCACGCGCGGGCAGCGGAACCCGTCCATGGCGCCGACCTCGTCGACGGATCTCATCCGCAGCGCCTTGTAGTAGGGGAAGGCGATGTCGGCGCACTCCTCGGGCATCTCATCCCCGTGGAGCTGGACGGCGTCGATGAGCCCCTCCCGTAGCAGGTCGGCGACCTCGGGGTCCAAGAGGGGGATTCCTCCGTGCCGCTCCGTGACCACGACGGCGACCTTCAGAACTCCCAATCCCCGCAGCGCGCGCACGAGGCCTGCGTCCACCCTGCGCTTGGACGGGGCCATGACGAAGCCGAGCATGTCGGCGCCCAGGGAGACCGCAGTTTCAGCGTCCTCCGTCCTGGTGATACCGCAGATCTTCACCAGCGGCCGTCCTGGTCGCATGAGGCCGCATGCCCGGGACCAGAAGGCGGCCTGCCTTCCGTCCAGCGCGCCCATGAGACCGGGGATGAGCTCAGGGGACCGCATCACCGTCTCCCCGACAAGGACTCCGTCGAATCCCGACGACCGTGCGAGGAGGACGCCTTCGGGCCCTGCAACCCCGGATTCGAACACCAGTCGGGCCTTCCAGTCGATGCGGGATCGAAGTCGTACGGGGTGCAGCGCATCCACGGTGAAGGTGCGCAGATCCCTGCCGTTCACGCCCACGAGCCCCGGCGCGAAGCCGCGGCATTTCGCCACGTCAGCCTCGTCATGGACCTCCACCAGCGCCTCCATGCCGAGTGAGTGAGCGCGGGCGTGCATCGCTGCCAGGCGGCCCGCGTCCAGGAGGGAGGCGATGAGCAACACGGCGTCCGCGCCCGCGCGCCACGAGACCTCGATGTCCTCCAGGTCCAGGAGGAAATCCTTCCGCAAGAGGGCGAGGCTCGGCAGGGCGGCCTTGATGCGCGCAAGGTCCTCCAGGGACCCGCCGAAGTTGTCCTGCTCCGTGAGCACCGAGATGTTCCGAACGCCGCGCTCGGCGTAGCGCCGGGCCTGTGCCACGGCATCGACCCCCGGGAGGATGTCCCCCCGGGACGGGGAGCGCCTCTTCACCTCGCAGATGAGGAAGGGGGCGGCGCCGAATACAGCCAGCGGTGCCATACGCGCCTCAGGGACCGCCACGCCCATCGCGTGGCCGTCGACGCGTATCCGCCTGCGGCGCTGTTCGACGATCGTCTCCTGGATGTTCATGCCGCCTCCGCGGGCCGCCGTGAGCCCGACCTGATCTGGTCGAGCTTGGCAAGGGCGTCACCCACCCGGAGCGCTTCCCGAGCGCGCAGGTATCCTTCACCGATGTTCCGCGCCAGGCCGCAGATGTACAGCGCGGCACCCGCGTTCAGGAGCACAGCCTCGGTGACCGCTGCCGGGCCTTTTCCCTGCAGCACGGCTGCCGCGGTGAGCGCGTTATCCGCAGCGGTGCCCCCCTTCAACTGCTCGATCGGGAACCGGTTGATTCCGAACTCCTCCGGGGTGAGCGTGTAGTCCTTGCGTGCGCCGGTCTCGTCCACCTCGACGACGCGCGTGGGGGCGCAGACGGAGATTTCATCCAGCCCGTCGTCGCCGTGTACGGTCATGACACGTCGCACGCCCAGGAGGTGGGCCGCTTCCGCGACCGGTCCGCACAGAGCGGAATCGTACACGCCGATGAGCTGGTAGCTCGCATCGGCGGGGTTGGACAGGGGGCCGACGAGGTTCATCGCGGTGCGGATGCCGAGCTCTCCGCGCGCCTTGCCCGCGTGGCGCATGGCGCCGTGATAGGTCGGGGCGAAGAGGAAGCAGAAGCCGGTTTCCGCAAGGAGCGCCGCGCTCGTAGCGGCTGTCGCATCCACGGGAACGCCGAGTGCCCTGAAGAAGTCGGCGCTGCCGGCCGGCGAGCTNNGCGGTTGCCGTGCTTGGCCACGAGCGCCCCGCAGGAAGCGGCGACGATCGCCGCGAGTGAAGAGATGTTGAAGGTCCCCAGGCCGTCGCCTCCCGTTCCGCACGTGTCGAGCACCCTGCGATCGCTGGCAAAGGGGGCTTTCTTGCGGCGCAGGACTGTTGCGAAGCCGGCGAGCGTGGATGAGTCGATGAGCGGCCCGTTGAGCGTGGCCAGCACCGCGCCGATTTGCGCTTCGGTGAGCCTGCCGTCGGTGAGCTCGTCCATGAACGCCTCGGCCTCCGCGCGCGTCATGCTCCGCCCCTTTTGGAGGCCTGAGAGTATGGCAGACAGAGCGAGCGGCTCCCGCCTGTAGTTGATGAAGTTCTGCAGGCACCGCTTGCCGTGCTCGGAGGCGATGGACTCTGGGTGGAACTGGATGCCCTCGATGAGGAGCTCCCTGTGCCTCACCCCCATGATCTCCCCGTCGGGGGAGCGCGCCGTCACCTCCAGCATCACGGGGAGCGTGGACTCGTCGATGACCAGCGAATGGTAGCGCGTGAAGCGCGCCGTGGCCGGAAGCCCGCGGAAGATGCCGCGGCCGTCCAGCGCCATGTCCTCCGCCTTCCCATGGACGATCCTTTTCGCCTGTACGATGGCCGCGCCGAACGCGTATCCGATGGCCTGGTGTCCCAGGC
>PLNO01000352.1 GCA_003141795.1 Spirochaetaceae bacterium
GGCGCCCGGCAGAGCACGGCAGAGGTGATCTGCGCGCCCCTGGGGGGGGCTCGTTGCGAGCCCCCCGTCAATTCATCGAGACGTCGGCGGATCCCTACTTGTAGTCGGGGTTGGCCCTGAAGACGGGATCGTTGATGTCGAACTTGAAGGCGCCGGCCGCGCGCTTGGCCATGTAGTCGTCCGTGATCCAGGGGATCATATTCGCGCGAACCATCGTGTCCTTCTCATACGGGAAGAACTGGACGTAGACAGCCTTCTTGTAGGGCTTGCCCGCGAACAGAGCGGTCATCTGCTGGAAGCAGATGTCTGCTTCAAGGGTCGGGCACTGGTTGACGTCCATGGTCACCTGTCCCTTCTCGACCCAGGTCCACGACTTTTCCTTGCCGTTGCTGGAGCCGAGCCAGTACTTGGAGGTGTCGAGACCGGCTTCCTGCATTGCCTGCAGGGCGCCCGTCATCATCTCGTCGTTCTGCACATACGCACCATCGAACCCGTCGGGTCCGAGGGAGGTGATGGCATCCTGCATGACCTTCTTGGCAGGATCAGCGAACCATCCGCCCGAGCCCCAGAACACGATCTGGAGGTCTTTTCCGCCCGCGCCCTTGACGCCGACGGAGGTCAGAAGGTTTCCGATGTCCTTGCCGGCCTTCTGGTAGCCCTGGAGGAAGCCCTGGGTCTGGCCAGCTGCCGTTCCCTGTCCGAGCTTTCCTTCGATCATGATGACCCGCTTGGCGTTGTGCTTGATAGCAGACGCGGCGGCGAGCTCACCATCGTACACCCAGTCGAATCCCGAGAAACCGGCGAGGCCCGCCTCGTTCGGGGGATTGTGGGTCAGGTGGAACTCGGGGATCCCTGCGGCCTTGGCCTTCTTCAGGGTCTCGGAGGTGGTCTGAGGGGAGTTCTGCACGACCACGATCGCGTCGACCTTCTGGGTGATGAAGTTCTCCACTGCCGCGACCTGCTCGGGAGCGGTTCCCTGTCCGACGACGTCGAGGACCTGCCATCCCGCCTTGGTGGCGAGAGCCTTGAACACCATGAATCCGGCCTTGTAGTAGTCATCGGAGGCGTCCATGTAGTACCCGATAACCTTCGCCTTGCCACCCTTCGCGCCTTCGCCCTGTCCGTTGGCGAAAGCCATTGTGCCGATGAGTGCCAGGCACGAAACCAAAAGAACCAGTCTCTTCATAACTCTTCTCCTCTCCTAGATATGAATCTTTTCGAACCTCGAAAATCCAATTGTACGCTCACTGCTTTTGCGTCCACCTCCTTCTTGCTCCGCCGGAGATTGCTAAGCCTTCTTCAGAAGCCTCTGTTCCTTCCTGCGGGTCATGAACTCGGAAACCATCGACGAGAAATACCCCGCGGACACCGCGATGATGACCACGAGGCCTTTCGCCACGTACTGGACCTCGGAGGGCAGCCGGAGCATGTTCATTGCATTGCCGATGGAGCCGAGAAAGAACACGCCGATGATGGTGCCCAGGATGTTGCCCTTGCCTCCACGCATCGCCGTGCCGCCGATGACCACCATGGCGATGGTGTCGATCTCCATGCCCTGCCCCAGGGTGATGATCCCGACGTTGACGCGGGAGAGGAGCATGACGGCACCGATGCCGACAAGGAGACCGATGATGACGTACGCGGAAAGCCGCATGTTTTTCACGTTGATCCCGGCGAGGTACGCCGCCTCGGGGTTGTTGCCGACCGCGTAGATCCTGCGTCCATATTTCGTGTACGTGAGGACGATCCCGGCAAGGAGCGCGATCAGGAAGAAGATGAGCACGTAGGGGGGGATGATGAGATTCAAACCGGTCACCGGGTCCTTGGCGCCCTCGATGATGTTCGCTTTGAAGAAGTCCAGTTCCCCGTTCATGATCACTTCACGGGAATTGCTCATCAGGAGCGCGATGCCCTGGAACGTGATCATGCCGCCGAGGGTGATGATGAAGGGCTCGACCTTCGCGCGGGAAATGATGAGCCCCAACAATGTCTCGAGAAAGATCGCGACCGCGATCCCCACTGCGATGGAGGGAACCGTCCCCAGGTGCCACTTGGAGATGCCAAGCGCCGTGACGATGGACACGAGGGAGGCGAGCATGCCGACCGACAGGTCGATGCCGCCGGAGATCATGACGACCGTCATGCCCACTGCAATGATTCCCGGCACGCCGACCTGCTGCATGATGTTCAGAAGGTTCACGGGGCTGATGAACGTGGGGAAACGCGTACCGCGCGTGAGGATCAGCTGCAGGACCACGATGACGACGACGAAGCCGAGGAAGATGGACAGGACCGTGAAGNNAATTCTCCCACCGTTTGAAGGGGGAGATCCGCGCGGGCTTTTCCGTCTTCGCGACTGCCTCAGTGCTCATATTGCCTTGTCTCCTATGGAATACGTCAGGATGTTCTCTTCCGAGACCTCGGCCTTGCCGAGCTCGGCCATGATCTGTCCGCTCTTCATGACGAGGACACGGTCGCTCATGGAGATGACCTCCGGCATGTCGGAGGACACCATGATGATCGCCTTCCCCTGCTTGAGCAGATCGACCATGATCTGGTAGATCTCCTGCTTCGAGCCCACGTCGATGCCGCGGGTCGGTTCATCGAAGATGAATATCTCCCCGTTCGTATTGAACCATTTCCCGAGGACGACCTTCTGCTGGTTGCCGCCCGAGAGGCTGACGACGCGCGTACGAGAGCTCGGGGTGCGGATGTTGAGGGCCTTCACGAAATGGTCCCCCGTCTTCTGGTCCTCCGCAGGACTGGCGAAGAACCCTCTGACGTTCACCAGATTTGCGCTGATCACATTGTTCGCTATTGACTGCGGGAGGAAGAGCCCCGTGTTCTGCCGGTCCTCGGTGATGAAGCACATGCGGTTGCGGATCGAGCTCTTCGGCCCGGCGTGCTTGACCACCTTCCCGTTGATGAGGATCTCCCCGAAATCGAGCTTCGCGCTCCCGAACAGGACGTTCATGAGCTCCGAGCGGCCCGAACCGGCCATGCCGGCAATGCCGAGGATCTCCCCCCGGCGTAGCGTGAAGGAGACGTTTTTCGCCTTGTTGCCCGTGATGCCACGTGCCTCGAACACCACCTCACCGATGGGAACACTCTCCCTCTGGTAGAAGGTGGAGGGATCGCGACCCACCATATCCTTGATGAGCTTGTTCTTGGTGAGATCGGCCAGGATGTATTCGCTGACCTTGCGTCCGTCGCGAAGAACGGTGACCCGGTCGGCGATCTTGAACACCTCCTCCAGGTGATGGGAGATGTAGATGATACCGATCCCGCTCTTCTTCACGGTCTGGACGATCTCCAGCAACGTGTCGATCTCCGCCACGGAGAAGGAGGCGGTGGGCTCATCGAGGATGATCACCCTCCGTTTAAAAACCAGACCTTTGGCGATCTCCACGATCTTCTGCTCTCCGCTGGAAAGCTCACCCATGACCATTTCGGGACGTAGCGGGCTCTTGAGGTACTTCAGGACCTCCTCGGTCTGCCGCTTCATCTCCGACTTCTGCAGGAAGATGCCCTTCTCGATCTCCGCGCCCGTGAAGATGTTCTCAACGATGCTGAGGTTGTCGAAGATCACGTGTTCCTGGTAGATGGTCTGAATGCCCATTGTCTGGGCCAGGTGCGGATTCAGGACCACCTTCTTTCCGTCGAAAGAGATCTCCCCGCCCTCATCCGGCTGGTAAGCACCCGACAGGATCTTTATCAGGGTTGATTTTCCCGCGCCGTTTTCGCCGCAGAGACAATGCACTTCCCCCCCGCGGAGGTTGAAGGAGATGTCCTGCAGCGCTTTCACCCCCGGGAAGGTTTTGGATATGTTCTTCAGCTCAAGGATCTCATTCATAGTCGTGGTTCTTCACCTCGTACCGGCAGGCCGCTATTCCCCTGTTGAAGATCTTCACCGGTTCATTCGCCACCGCTGTCTTTCCCATCAGTGCAAAACCGTTCCCAAAGGCCGGAACGAAAAGCCATCTGCTTGCCAGTTCCCATCCCTCACATTTAGATGCAATTCACTGCAAATATTTTGGAACGCTACTCTATGTAATTGTTCGGTTTGAGGGAGGAAGGTTGCTTTGGAACCGCTCCCTATTTTGGGATTATATGAGACCCCAAGACCAGCTGTCAAGATGATTTTTCAAGTCCCCATTGGCCGATCGCTGCAAGCACAATTCTCCCTCCTCGTGATCAGGGGTTGTCGATGGATAGTTTCATCCCTCCGGGTCAAGATGTGAATCCCAGCTTTTTCACCATCCAATACCAGCTAAAACCAGGTATTTAATGTCGGACATTGACTCCCGGCCGGAACCATGATGTCATCCACTCAGGGGGAACTGCTGTGAAAATCGGATGTTTCGCTCTCGTCGACCCGTTCCAGGTCCTCGACCATCAGCTCGAGCGCATCGCGGGCATGGGCTTCAAGTACGCCGACGTCACCGACAGCCATCCGGGCGGCGGTCTGGGCCGGGAGTTCGGCTTCGCCGCTACGGTCAGCCTGGACGACAATCCTCTCGACGTGCGACGGCTTTTCGAGAAGCACGGACTGACCATCACCACGGTGTGCGCGCATGCCAATCTCCTCGACCCATCGGCGAACTCCCGCTATGGCACGACGGAGATCATCAAGGCCGTGAAGCTCGCCGCGCTCATGGGCGTGAAGCATGTCGTAACCTGTGAGGGGGAACCGTCCACGGAGTGGGGCAAGGCCCTTCCGCGGGAACGGCAGATCTTCATTACGGCGGAAAAGCTCTATGAGCCGGTACGTCTCGCGAAGGACCTCGGCGTCTGGGTGCTGCTGGAGCCCCACGGACCTCTGACGGACACCATCGACGGGATGGAAGGCATCATGAAGACGCTGGGCAACCCGTCGAATCTCGGCGTCAACATGGACACCGGCAACTGCTGGCTCGGCGGAAGCGACCCGGTGGAGTTCGCGAAGCACTTCAAGGACAGGATCAAGCACGTCCACTGGAAGGACCTCCCGAAGGAGTACGAGAAGAAGAGGGGCAAGGAGTTCGGGTGCGGATTCAGCCCCATCGCACTCGGCGAGGGGGTCATCGACATCGCGGGAGCCTACAAGGTGCTGAAGGATCAGGAGTTCTGCACGCTGGAAATCGGTGGCGACGATAATCTGAAGAAGAGCGTCGCATACCTCGAATCCCTGGCGGCACGGTAGACCGGTACAAACAACGGGGGCTTGCCAGTCGGCAAGCCCCCGCACAATTCACGTCCGATCAGCGCTACTTGGCCGCCATGTAGGCTGCCAGCTTGGCGTCGAAGTCGTCGAACGACTTGGCGTTGGCATTGTAGAGCTTCTCGTAGTAGTCCAGGTGCCACTCGAACTTGTTGGCGGCCCGACCCTTCATGTAGGCGGCGGTGTCCCAGGGAATGGCCTTGTCGAGGTTGGCCTTGGTGAGCACGTCGAAGGGCGTGATCTGGAGATCCGCCACGAACTTTTCGCCCTTGAGCTGCCTGACGATCTGCTGAATGCAGAGGTCGGCATTGAGGGAGGGCGGGTTCGGGACCGTGGCGGCCATGAGGCCCTGCTTCATCCACTGCCAGGCATCTTCCTTGCCGTTGTTGGAAACGATGATCTTCCCCTTGATGTTCTGCTCCTTGAACACCTGGATGACGCCGGCCGCTTCCTCTTCGTTGGCGGCAAAGATGACGTCAAACGGTTTCCCGGAAGAGAGAAGGTCTTCGGTAACGGGGATGGCTTTCGTCCTCTGCCAATCCGCGCTCTTCAGGACGATGGCCTTGCCCATGTTCGCCTCGTCGAGGGCGAGCTGGAAGCCCACCATTTCTCCTTCAGCGGGGCCCTGGCCGAGGAAGCCCGGTATCTCGGCGCACTTGGCATTGGGGTAATTCTTTGCGACCCACTGCCCGATGCGGTAGCCCATGATGACGAAGTTGTCGGTGACGTGGCCCGTGAATGCGCCGCCCTCAGGAACGTTCGGTTTTCCCGCTATGAAGAAGATGGGCATCTTCGCGTCATTGGCAGCCTTGATCGTCTTCGCGCTTCCCGCCGCACCTGCCGTGATGACCGCAATGGCGTCCACGCCCCTTGCAATCAGGTCCTGCACGTTGGCCAGTTCCTTCTCGGGCTTGTAGTTCGAGTTGACCTCGACGACCTTTATTCCGTACGACTTCGCTATGGCAACCAGGGTCTTCCCGAACTGCGCATAGTAGTCGTCGGGACCGGCGTTGACGAAGCCGATCGTCTTGCCCGATACCTGATCGGCTGACGCAACGGTCATCACGCCGAACAGCAGGGCAAGGGCCATCATGATGAACAGTAGTCTCTTCATTCCCGTTCTCCTCCTCCTAAGATTGTATGAGCACTAGATCTGGAATCTCGTGAATACCCGTCTCCCACCACCATGGGTCAATGCTGGGCCGCATTCTTCAGTTCAGCGGTGTTTCCCTTCTTCAGGCCGCCCTTCGCAAAGGAGGACCTCTGGCCGCTGAAATAGCTGAGCAGGACGGCGAGCACGATGATGGCGCCCGTCATGACGTACTGCCAATAGGGATTCACCCCCAGGATATTGAGCGCGTTGGAAATGCAGCCCAGAAGCAGCACGCCGATCAGCGATCCCCACACGTTCCCTTTCCCGCCGCTGAGCGCGGTGCCGCCGACAACGACCGCGGCGATGACGTCGATTTCCTTGCCGTCGCCCATCAACGGGTTGCCCGTGCCGAGCCGGGAGAGAAGGACCATCGTCGCAATCGCTACGAAGACTCCGTTCAAGCCGTACACCATGAGCTTGAACCGCTTGACGTTGATGCCTGCGAGGTACGCGGCGTTCTCGTTCCCCCCGACCGCGTAGACCGATCTGCCGAACTTCGTATACCGTAAAACGAGCCAGATGATGATCTCCAGCAGGAGAAAAACGATCACCGGCATCCCGAACCGCAGCTGGTTCGTGACGTTGAGGTAGGTGCCGCCAAGGAACGTGAACTTCCCTTCAATCGTGATCTCGCTGCCGTTGGTGATCAGGTACGTGAAGCCCTTGTACATGCTCATGAACCCGAGGGAAACGATGAAGGGCTCCAGCTTCGTGCGGGAAATGATGAACCCCATGAGCACCTGGAAGAGCACGGCGACGACAATTCCGAACAGTACGGCCACCCATTCGTTCAGGGCCACCACCCTCATCATGAAGGCCATGCCGGTACCGATGAAGCACATCATCTGGCCGATCGACAGGTCGATGCCGCCCGACACCATGACGATCGTCATGGCGATGGCCAGGATTCCGGTGGTGGAGACCTGCATCAGCACATTGGAAATGTTCCTCGGCTTGATGAAGGCCACCTTGCCGAAGTCGAAGTTCCTCACGAAGATGAGCTCCGCAAGAAATACCGCGACGAGGACGGCCACCAGGGTCAGGAGGATCGGCGTATTCTCACGGCGCATGGTAGTGCTCAGTCTCATTTCACCAGACTCCCTATTGCGTACGTCAGGATGGTTTCCTGATTGATTTCGGCTTTCTCAAGCTCTTTCGCCTTGACCCCGCCGCGCATGATGATGACGCGATCGCTCATCGCCACGAGCTCAGGCATGTCCGAAGAGATCATGATGATCGATTTGTCCTGCTCCAGCAGCTTCACCATGATCTGATAGATCTCTTCCTTCGCGCCGACGTCGATTCCCCTCGTCGGCTCGTCGAAGATGAAGAACTCCGCTTCGCTCGCGAACCATTTCCCCAGCACCACCTTCTGCTGGTTGCCGCCCGACAGGTANNTGGGAAAGCCCCGGGGTCCTGATGCTGAGCTCGTCCACATACCGCCGGGACACCTTCGCGTCCTGGGACGGCAGGGCGAACGGCGTGCTCGTGTGCACGTAGCTCGCGATGGGGATGTTGCGCAGGAGGGAATGTTTCAGGAACAGGCCCGTCGTCTGGCGGTCCTCGGTGATGAAACAGATCTTGTGGCGGATGGCCGACAGCGGCGTACGCATCCTGACCCTCTTTCCCTTCATGAGGATCTCGCCGGACTCCGCCCTCTTCACTCCGAACAGGAGCTCGGCGAGCTCCGTCCGCCCTGAGCCGTCCATGCCCGCGATGCCGAGGATCTCCCCCTTGCGCACCTTCAGGGAAATGTCCTTGACGCCGTTGCCCGTAAGCCCGCGGGTTTCGAAGACGATCTCCTCCCCGATCGGCACGCTTTTCCGCTTGTAGAAGAGGGACACGTCCCGTCCGACAATGTCGTGGATCAGCTGCTTCTCGGTCAGCTCGGCGCGATCGTAGGTGCTGATCTTCTGGCCGTCGCGGATGACCGTCACCCTGTCGGCAAGGTTGAAGACCTCGTCGAGATGATGGGAGATGTAGATGATGCTCTGCCTGTTCTGAGCGAGCTTCTTGATGATCTCGAACAACCGGTTGATTTCCACATTGCTGAACGACGCGGTCGGCTCGTCGAATATGAGCACCTTCGATTCATGGATCAGCGCCTTGGCGATTTCGATCGTTTTTCTTGCGCTGCTGCTGAGCCGGCCCACGATATCGAAGGGAGAAAGGTCGGAGTGCAGATACTCCAGGACCTCCCGGGCTTTCGCGATCATCATGCCCTGATTGATTACAAACCCGTTGGAGATCTGGGATCCGGCGTAGAGATTCTCCACCACGCTGAGAAGGGGAAACAGGTTGTGTTCCTGGTAAATGGTCTGGATGCCCATGCTCATTGCCGAATGTGGAGTGAGGTTCTGGACCTTTTCCCCTTCGAAAAAGATGGTGCCCTTGTCAGGCGAGTGGGCTCCGGAGAGGATCTTGATCAGCGTCGACTTCCCGGCGCCGTTCGGNNGGGATATGACTTCGAAATGCCCTTCATGCTGAGAATCAGATCCTCAGGCATAAACCGTCCTCCCAGATGTGATGTCATGAATCCCGGCCGCATGGGACCGGTACCATATGAAAGCGCGGCAGCCAAGCGCTATTGATTCTCCACGCATGGGAAACGTTCCCATCGACAGCGGCATTATACCATGGCATATGCCGCTGTCAACGAAATTCTGCTACAGCGCGAAAAGCGCACGCAGGAAGTTCAGACCCTTCTGGCAGAGGACATCCGCGCTTGATTCAGTCATGCGATAGATCGATGCAGCCTTGGCAATGATGGCGACGTCCGGCGTGAAGGATTCAATGACCACGTACTTGTCGTAATGCGCGGCGAGCAGCGCATCCTTCACGGACTTCCAGTCGATGAGGCCGGTCCCCGGGGCGCCGCGGTCGTTTTCGCTCGCGTGGAAATGGTAGAGAAGGTCGCCTGCGTCGAGGATCGCCCGAATGAGGCTCTTCTCTTCAATGCTCATGTGGAAGCTGTCCAGGTGGATCTTGAGCGCCGGGCTGCCGACCTCATTGATAAGCCTGATTGCATCCTTCGTTATGTTGAGGAAGTCGGTTTCGAACCGGTTGAGGGGCTCCATTGCGAGAAACACCCCCTTGTCGTGGGCGTATTTCCCCGCTTCCTTCAGGTTGCGGACCACCGAAGCCCACTGCTCTTTTCGCGCCTGCGCAGTTTCCATGGNNGAGTAGTGCGGACCGACGAAGACCGGCGCACCCAGATCGCGACAGGCGTCCACGCAGTCCCTGATGTACTGAAGACCGCCCTGTTGATCACTTGCGCTCCCCCGCAGGTCGCGTCCGTCGCCGTATGCGCCGCAGATCGAGCAGCATTCAAGGCCGTTGTCCTGCAACGCCTTGCGCACCGATTTCGGGTCGAAGTCGCCTTTGTTCTCGTAGGCGATCTCGACGCCGTCGAATCCCATCTTCTTGATCATGGGAAAATGCTTTATCGACGTGTCGGTGAACGGCGAATCGAGAATGAACGTGTTGATGCCGAATTTCATGATCTGCTCCCTCCTCTGAAATCGCTACCACACAGTCGGGGCGCACGTGCGTGCGGCCGAAGGAAATCACCCTAACTGTTTATGCTTGAAAAGATTACAGCGAGGCGCCGACCAGGCGGACGGGAACGAGCTTTGCACCGCCTGATAACGCTCCCACACTCCTGCAGTATACCCTCGAACTCCGTGCTGTCAAGAAAAAGTTGGCCGCGCGACGCGGCAGGCCCCGCGCACCCTCACGAACGGAGGGCGGGGAGCTGCGCCTTGTACAGCGCGCGGATGTCGGAGAGAAGCGCCCTGTAGCGCTCCGAACGAAAGTCGGGATAGGTCCATTCGAGCGGTTGAAANNGAAAGGGGGATGCGATGCGCATTCTCCTTGGTGGTGGCCAGCGTGAACCGTGAAAGGGCCATGAGTCCGGGATCGATGTTCACCCGACGTCCTCCGTCCTCACGGAAGGTATGCTCGATGGCATTCGTCTCCCTTTTGATGGCGGCAAGCGTGGAGGGATCGACGAGCCGTTCGAAGGAAACGAACAGCCTGCCTATCGGGCCGTCCATTTCCTCGTCGTAGTAATGGGTGAAGGTGAAGGGAAACGTCTCGCTGCGGTAGTCGATCCTCCCCCACCGTTCGACGAGGCCGTCGAGAAGCTCCTTCTCCCTCGCGGGCCGCGAGCACAGGATGCCCATCACGAGTTTCTCCGGCGTAAACTGCCCTGCTGTTCCCATATGACGTTGCGTGCACGCTGAGATTACCGTATAATCTTTCACGATGGAAGGATCCGGCGATTATCTCAACCAGCTCGATGCGGTACTCGAAAAACGCCACCACTGGCTGCAGGACACTGAAATCCCGCAGCTCAGGGATGCCTTTGTCTCCTACGAAGCCCTTTTCGAGGGCGCAGTGCAGATGCTCATCCGCAAGGGCCTGCTCCGCGAGGATCCCTACAATTACGAACAGGCATTCACGGAAATCGTGCTCCCCAGCGACGAAGCCCTGCCGGAGTTCGAGAACTCCGACGAGCTGAGCTACCGTCTTGCCGCTTTCCGCCGCCAGCTCCGCTATCTGTCCACCGAATATCCGATCGACCTCAAAACCCTGGGGCTCGCACGGCTGAAGCGCATCTCCTCGCTCATCTCCTACATCAACTGGACGGAGTTCGGCGAGGGGGCGAAAAGCGCGACGACCCGCGCTTTTGCGCACGCCTTCATGAAGGTGCGGATGGGCTCCGACACGATGGCCTCCCAGATCCTCAAGGATTCGGAGACGCAGATCATCAAAACGGTGCATCTCATCCGCAACAGCCTGGGCAGCCTCATCGCCTACTACCGCGAGTCGTGGAAGTCGGAGCTGCGCCACACGGTGGTGCCCCAGATCACACTCTCGGCAACCGACACGGCGCTGCGCAAGGACGAGATGCTGAAGGGGATACGGCACGGATTCGCCCAGCGCATGCCGGGAAAGCCGTGGTACCCCGCGCTCGCGGAAGAGGTTGCCAACGAGGAGCTCGCGTCTGACGGCGCACAGCGAAGGGCGAAAGCCCTCGCCTCCCTCGCGCTTCCGACGGATACGGTGAAGGCGCCGGTCGAAGCGCCGGACGGACGCACGGTGCTCCTGGACGCCGTGAAGCTGCTCTGCCGGCCGCACGAAGAGCTTGCGACTGCGATCGCGGTCCTGCAGGAGAACGAACGGATCCTGCTGGAGGGAAAGAGCAACGGGAGCTGGCTGCGCCGGCTTTTCGGCGGCGGGAGCTCCCAGCAGCCGGAGGACAGGTCCTACAAGGTCCAGTACGCCGAGCCCGGGGTGCCTGCACCGAAGATGGAGTCCATCGACTTCGCCAAGCTCGCCGACGAGGTGGAGAAGAAGGCGAGCCTCATGGCTGCCCTCTTCGTGGGGAGCGGTCCCGCCTACCGCAAGCTGGCAGGCACTGATCCCTCCCAGATCGCCTCGTTCGTCGAGAAGCAATTGAACGAGCTGCTCCTCATCCACCGGAGGCTGGGCAGCCTCAATACGCTGTTCCAGGCCAGGGCGGCGCAGGACAAGAAGACGACGCGCGGCATCAAGATCGAGCTCCTCACGATCAAGAACAGCATCGTGAAGGCCAACCAGAAACGCCACGAGTACGCCGAGGGCTGATACCGGGCGGGACCCATCCCCATGAGTGACCTCTATTTCAGGGAAACTCTCGGAGTCTCACAGAGCGCTACAAGGGAAGAGATCCGCAAGGCCTACCGCACGCGCGTGATGGATAACCACCCCGACCGATTTCCCGCCGAAAAGAAGGCCCTCCAGGAGCTCACGACCATCGCCCTGACCGAAGCGTACAATGCGCTCATGGTCGCGGTGCCCGGCGCCGTGGAAGCGCCCGCTCGGGGCGATGCAGCCGCCGACACCGCCGAACGGACGGACGGCGAGGTCCCTGTGGCGCCCGGCGCCGTCTCGGCGCACGGGGACCCTGCGTACGCTTACTACAAGCAGGGCTTCATCAACTTCTCCCTTGCCATCCACGGCATCGCCGACGTCAACCGCAAGGTCGCGGCGGGCCGCGCGCCGCGCCTCACGCGCCACTACTCGGCCTCCGACGACATCGGCTCGAGCCTCTCGTTCCTGCGCGCGGCGCACGGGTACTTCTCCCGCGTGGTGCAGCGCCACCCGCGGAGTATCTGGGCACCCGATGCCCGTTTGAAGCTGCGGCGCATCGAGCGTTTTTCACGGTTGTATCGGAGGATCCTGACCAACCTCGGATATCGCTAGGCCCGCGCGGGGCCGGGCGCGGGCCGCCACGCCCGTGCGGAGACCGCTCAGGCCCGGTAGGTGCCCAGGATCCGCAGGTCCTCTGTCACCGTCTTGAGCTCCTTCATGCTTCCGAGGAACACCGCCTCGTCGGCGGGCACGTCGACGTCGACGTAGAACAGGTACTGCCACGGCTTGCCGAGGATCGGCCGCGACTCGAGCTTCTTCATGTTGAGGCCGTGGTCTGCCAGGACCTTCAGCGCCTTGAACAGCGCGCCCGGCTGGTCAGCCACCGCGAACGACACCGAGGCCTTGCCCGGCTTGCGCCCCGCGGCCTCCGGCGGCAGGGCCTGGTCGTCGCGCGCGATCACGAAGAAGCGAGTATAGTTCTGCACGTTCGTCTCGAGGCCCTGCTTCAGCACGGTGAGGCCGTAGACCTGCGCCGCATCTTCGCTCGCGATGGCCGCATTCTCCTTCGAGCCGAGCTCCGCCACGTGCCGCACCGAACCGGCCGTGTCGTAGTAGGGCATGCGTTCCCAGTCCGAATGGGAATCCAGGTAGCGCGCGCACTGGGCGAGCCCCTGGGGATGGGAGAAGACGCGCCTGATGTCTTCGATTCTGCACCCCGGAAGGCCGATGAGGTTGTGCTCGATGCGGATCTTCTGCTCTCCGACGATCCTCAGATCGGGGTACTGGAGGAGCAGATCGTAGTTCTCGTAGATGGATCCGGTGAGGGAGTTCTCCATGGGGATCACTCCGTAGCGTGCCCTGCCCACGAGCACTGCCTCGAAGACGGACCTGAAGTCCGTCACGGGTTGCGCTGCAACCTCCGCGGCGAACCAGTGACGGATCGCGTGCTCCCCGAACGCTCCCCGCTCGCCCTGGTATGCCACCACCACCCCGGCGGAGGCGGTAGCCCCGGGGAGCCGCAAGGTCGCGGCGGGGAGCACCGTGTGCACGAGCGGCGCGTGCCCCTTTGCGGAAGGCGAGGTTTCGATCTCCGGCAGCCGGGCAAGCTCCTTTCCCAGAACCGGCGCAAGTGCCTCGATGTCGCGCATGAGCTTCTCGAACTGCTCGGGGTACAGCGACTGGGGACCGTCGGACAGCGCGTGCTCGGGGTCGGTGTGCACCTCCACGGTGATCCCGTCGGCGCCCGCGGCAATCGCGGCGAGGGCCATGGGGCTCACCTTGGCGCGCAGACCGGTGCCGTGGCTGGGATCGACGATGATGGGGAGATGGCTGAGCTTCTTGACGACAGGGACCATCGAGAGGTCCAGCGTGTTGCGCGTGGACGTTTCGAACGTGCGGATCCCGCGCTCGCAGAGGATCACCTGGTCCGTTCCCGCGGCCAGCAGGTATTCGGCGGACATGAGCAGGTCCTGAATGGTCGCGGCAAGCCCGCGCTTGAGGAGGACCGGCTTGCCGAGGCTTCCCACACGCTTCAGGAGCTCGAAGTTCTGCATGTTGCGCGCGCCGATCTGCAGGATGTCGACGTAGTCACGCATCACGTCCACGTGCTCGGGGGTGACGATCTCCGACACGACGGGCATGCCTTCCCGCTCCCCGGCCTCCTTCAGGTAGCCGAGCGCTTCTTCGCCCAGGCCCTGGAACGCGTAGGGGGAAGTGCGCGGTTTCCACGCGCCGCCGCGGAAGAGCACGGCGCCGGACTCACGGACGGCCGCGGCGCACTCCAGGGTCTGCGTCCGCGATTCCACCGCGCACGGCCCCGCGATGGCCACGATGCGAAGCCCCCCGATGCGCACCGGGTGCGCTGGATCGCCGAGACTGATGATCGTGTCGTCCCTGCGGAACTCCCGTGAGGCGAGCTTGTACGGCGAGGTGATCGGTATGACGCGCGCGACACCGGGGAGCATCTCCACCTCGCGCACGTCCATGCCCGAGATGCCGACTGCCCCCAGGATCNNGGATCGTCTCCTCCTCGCCGACGATCTCTCGGATCGTGTAGCCCTTGGCGACGAGAAACTCCTTGAGGTGGGACTTGTCCTGGTCCCTGATGGTGCGTTCGAGAACGATGATCACGCGGAGATCCTCCCGTTGCTCAGGATAGACGGGGGGCGGTCACGGTCACCCTGTTCCTGCCATTTTCCTTGGACTGGTACAGGGCACGATCGGCCTCGCGGATGATCTCCGACGGGGCATACGCCGACTCGGGGTCGAACTCGGTGACTCCCACCGAAATGGTCACGTGCAGGGACTCGCCGCCGGCTGCGCTGGGGAACTCGAAGGTTTCAACGCGCTTGCGGATGCGCTCGGCGACGATCTGCGCCCCTTTCACGTCCACCGCAGGCAGGATCAGGGCGAACTCCTCCCCGCCGTAG
>PLNO01000126.1 GCA_003141795.1 Spirochaetaceae bacterium
CGGGGGGCCGTCGCGGCAGTTCCTCGTCCTGTTGAATCCCGACAAGCTGCGCTACTACGGGATCACCCCCACGCAGGTGGTGAACGCTATCTCGGGCTCCGCCTTGAACATGCCGATCGGCACGATCAACAAGAACAACAACGCGCTCACCTTCTCGACGCAGAATACCCCGTCGGATCTGGGGCAGATCGCCACCACGCTCGTCGATTCACAGCGCGGGATCACGGTCGCCCAGGTCGGAAGCGTCCGCGACACGCCTGCCTCCGCGAACTACGTCCGCGTGAACGGCCAGCCCCAGGTGCTCATCTCCATCCAGCGCACCACGGATTCGAACTCCGTGGCCGTGGTAAAGAACGTCCGTGCGGCGCTGGAGAAGACCACCCTGCCGACCGGCTACGTGCTCACCTACAGCAACGACACCACGGGGCCGATTCAAGCCTCCGTCAATGCCACCTACCATGAGCTTTTCATCACGGCGCTCGTCGTGGCCATCATCGTTCTTCTGTTTCTCGGAAAGCTGAATACGGCATTTTCAGTGATCCTCGCCATTCCCATCGCGCTCGCCGCGTCTCCGGTCCTCTATCGGATGGCAGGATTCAGCCTGAACCTCGTCTCACTCCTGGCGCTCATCATCGCGATCGGCATCGTGGTGGACGNNCGATCGTCGTGTCGGAGAACGTCGAACGCTACCGTGCAATGGGGTTCAACCTCAAGGACTCCGTATTGCGGGGGGCAAGCGAAGTCTTCAGCGCCGTCGTTGCGGCGACCCTGTCCCTTCTTTCGGTGCTCCTCCCCGTCAGTTTCATCGGCGGGTTCATTGGGCGTTACCTGCAGCAGTTCTCTCTAGGCCTTGCCGCGGCTGTCGCTTTCTCCCTGCTCGAGGCAGTGCTTTTTCTCACTGTGCGGCTCGCCTATACACCAGAAAACAAGTCGTGGGATTGGAAAGACTTTTTCAAGAGCTGGACCGAGCTGCCCCGCGCGATGAAGTGGGGCTGGCGCGTAGTGCGCAGCCCTCTCGGCATCGTTGTGCTGATACTAGCGGCCGCCGCGCTCCTCATCACCCGTCGCTACATCTACCTGCCCGCGCTGATCGCGTTTCCACTCGTCCTGGGGTTCGGCTACTACGTAATTCGCATTGCGCTGGTCCTCCTTCAGGCCCTCACGGGTACGCTTCATGGATGGACCGAGGCGGGATTGGAATGGATCCGGGACCGGTACGCCAACTCCCTGGGAAGCGTCATCAAGAGAGGGAAATGGGTGCTCGGCGGAGCCGTCGCCCTGTTGGCCGGGATAGTCGTGCTCATCGTAATAGTCCACATTCCGTTCAACTTCGTCCCACAGACCGACGGGGGCTCGATCTCGGTCCAGCTCCGCTATCCCCCTGGGACGCCGCCGGCGGTCACCAATGACGGTGCGGGAAGGATCGAAGCGTTCCTCTCCCATCAACCGGAAGTAACGACGGTCCAGACACTGGTCGGCAGCAGCGGCGGCGTCGGTGGTGCCTTCTCGGGGGGCAACTCCTCGTCCATCATCGCGCAGCTCGTTCCCCTGGAGAAGAGGAAAGGGGTATTCGCGCTCATCCCGCGTTATCGCGGCGGGATGGTTGCCCTCTTCCGCGACCAGCCCTCCGCGCAGGTGCAGGTCAGTGCCGGAGGAGGATTCGGCGGCTTCGGATCGTCGCTCCAGCTCAGCATTGTCGCTCCTGATATCAACACACTCAACGATCGCAACGGACGGATCGTCCAGCAGATCCAAGCCAACCCCAATGTGGTCGACGTGTACTCGAGTCTCTCCGATACGAGCCTGGAGAACGACTTCATTCCGGATCCCGCCAAACTGAAGGGAACCGGGATCACCCCGTCCATGATCGCCGTTGCATTGCAGACCTACGCCACCGGCACGCAGGCCTCCAATGTCGTTACGGGCGGTCTCAGCTACCCGATCGAGGTGCAGGCGGACCCCACGACGCTCTCCGGCAGCCAGTCCCTGCTCAACCTTCCCATCTATTCGCCGACGCTCCAGACCACGCTGCAGGTGGGTCAGCTGGGGAGCTTCACGCTGAACAGGTCCCCGGTAAGTATCAGCCGCTACAACCGGCAATACACGGGAAACTTGAACATCAACCTGAAACCGAGCGCACCCTCTGTGCTCACCATGCAGAACCAGATCACCGCTGAGCTGAAAAGCGCGGGATTGCTGGAAGGCGGGGTGAGCCTGACGACGAACCAGAGGTTCAACCAGGCGGCGCTCGCGGCATCCCTCGCCACGTCGGGCGTACCCATTTTCCTCCTCGCCTTCTTCCTCGCGTATCTGGTGATGGCGGCGCAGTTCAACTCGTGGCGCTACCCGCTGTACCTGTTGCTGCCCGTTCCTCTGGCGCTGGTAGGCGCAATGCTTCTTATTCTTGCCACAGGGGGAGGCCTGGACATCTTCGGGCTCATGGGCATGCTCATGCTCATCGGGTTGTCGGCCAAGAACGCCATCCTCTACCTCGATTTCGTCGTGGAGAGGATCGGCACCATGCCGCTCCAGGACGCGCTCACCGAGGCAGCGCGCCTGCGCTTCCGACCGATCATCATGACGACGCTGACCGTGCTCGTCATCAGCTTCCCGCTGATTTTCAGCACGGGGCAGGGATCCGAGTTCGGAAAGAGCATGGGCGTCGTGATGTTGGGGGGAATCGTGTTTTCAGCGATCCTCACGTTCTTCCTCGTCCCGTCCGCTTTCTACCTCTTCGAGCGCAAACGCGTGGCGAAGCTCGAGCAGGCGCTGCCGGATGCGGTGGCAAAGGCGGCGCTGGAAGGCTGAGAGCGCCTCGGCGTCGGCGGGTGATGCGGCTCTGAGCGGAGCGTAAAAGGATCGCGCGGGTCGGGCCGTTGAAACCCATGGCCGCCGCGTCGTATCCTGCTCACCCGAGGTTTCCCCGCAATGCACGATTATCACACGCACAACCATTTCTGCAGGCACGCCATAGGTGGCATCGAGGAGTACGCGCGCCGGGCCGTCGCGCTCGGCATCGACGAGATCTGCTGCACCCCGCACATCCCTCTCTCCGGGTACTGGCCCGGATTCCTCAATGACAGGCTGCGGATGGACGAGGAGGAGTTCCCCCGTTACGTCGAGGAGCTCGAGCGGGCACGCGCACGTGTCCCCGGCGTGGCGATCCTCCTCGGCGTGGAGGCTGACTACATCGGGGGGAAGGAAGAGTCCCTGTCGAAGTTCCTCTCCTCCTACGACTTCGACTTCGTCCTCATGTCCGTCCATTTCGTCCAGAAGTGGCCGAAGCCGCAGTGGGTTTTCGATTACGCAGCTGACGCACGCCCCCTGGAGTGCATCTACGACGATTACTTCGACGCCATGGATGACGGCATACGGACCGGGCTCTTCGACTGCGTTGCCCACATGGATCTCATCAAGCAGAAGGACCATCCCGTTCTCCAGACGCATCGGGACAGGGTGGAGCGCGTGATCGATCTCTGTCTCCGGCATGGGATGTGCGCGGAGATCAACACCTCGGGCACGCGCAAGGAGATTGGGGAAGCGTACCCCGCAGCGGAGGTCGTCCGACTCATGTCCGCGCGCGGGCTTCCCCTCGTGTCCGGCTCCGACGCGCACGCACCGACGCAGGTCGGGTTCGGCTTCGACGGATACGCGGCTATGGGGTCTCCGGTCTTCGTCCGCTATCGGCAGAGGCGGATGATCGGAGCGGGAAAAGAAGGCCAAACGGTCCGCGCGTGAGTATATTTGCCTCTCGGAGGCGCGTTATGAAATGGGTCCTTCTCATCCTCGGCATCCTTCTCGTCCTGATGGGCGGCGTGTGGGTTCTCCAGGGCTCCCATGTTCTGACCCAGGGATCGATGGCCGGCAAGTCCCAGTGGACGGTGATCGGCGCCGTAGTCGGCGTTGTGGGCATCGTCCTGGTCATCCTGGGCGCAACGCGCAGGAAAGCCAAGGCGGGCTGACCCCCGAGGGCTGACCCCCGAGGGCTGACCCCCGAGGGCTGCGCTCGTGTAGACCATTGCGCCCCCCCAGCGGGGGCGCGCTTCCGGACTTGCGATGCCACCGGCAATGGGCTACCGTGAACGGCCATGCCGGACCTGCCGCTCGTTCCCTATCTCCCCCGCATTTCCGAGCTGCTCGAGACGAACGCGTGCCTCGTGCTCACGGCGGAACCCGCCGCGGGCAAATCCACGCTCGTGCCCGGCTTCCTGATGGACATGGCATGGCTCGGCGGGAAGAGAATCATCATGCTCGAGCCGCGCCGACTCGCAGCCGTCGCGGTGGCCACACGGATTGCCGAGCTTTTGGGAGAGCAGGTCGGCATGCGCGCAGGCTACGTGGTGCGCAATTCCACACGGACGAGCGCGGCCACCCGCATCACCGTGGTCACCGAAGCGCTTCTGACGCGCATGATCCAGGAGGACCCGCTGCTCAGCGGCGTCGGCCTGGTGATCCTCGACGAGTTCCACGAGCGCTCGATCCACGCCGATCTCGGCTTGAGCCTCGCGCTGGAAACGCAAAAGGCACGCCCCGATCTGGCTCTCCTCGTGATGTCGGCCACACTCGACACGGACGCGGTTGCAGGCCTTTTTGCGGCCCGCAGAGGTTCCCCCGCGCCCACCCTGCATTGCCCCGGCCGCACCCATGCCGTGCGCACGGAATATCACCCGTTTGCGCGATCCGAGAGAACAGAGGACCAGTTCGCCGACGGGCTTGCCGTGCTCGTCGAGGAGACCGAGGGCGACCTCCTCAGCTTCCTCCCCGGCGCGGGGGAAATAGCGAGGGTCGGCAGCCGCCTGGCCGGTCTCCTCAAGGGCAGCGCCGAGGTCCTCCCCCTGCACGGCACGATGCGTCTGGAGGAACAGCAGCGCGTGATCCGCCCGGCAGAGGATACGGGCAGCCGAGCAGGGCGCCGCCGCGTGATCCTCGCCACCTCCATTGCGGAGACGAGCCTCACGGTGCCCGGCATCACCACGGTGGCTGACTACGGCTACGCACGCCTTTCCCGATTCCACCGGGCCACGGGCCTCGACCGACTCGTGACGGAAAGGGTGAGTGAATCGTCGGCCGAGCAGCGTCGAGGCAGGGCAGGGCGCCTGGGCCCGGGACTCTGCATCCGGTTCTGGCCGGAAACGGAACGCCTCATCGACCATCCCGATCCCGAGATCCTCAGGTCCGACCTCTCAGGGCTCGTCCTCGAATGCCTGCTCTGGGGGGCAAAAGCGGCAGCCGATCTGGCGTGGCTCGATCCTCCGCCCGATGCAACGTGGGACCAGGCAGTGGAGACGCTGCGGATGCTCGGGCTCCTCAGCACGGCGGGGGTCACCGACCTCGGGAAGACCGTCGCGGGCATGGGACTCTCCCCGCGGCTCGGAGTCCTCGTGACGCGCGGGGCCGAACGCGGACAGCGCGTGCTTGCCGCCGCGTGCGCGGCGCTGCTCGAGGACCGTGACGGCTCGGGCGTACAGCGGGACCCGGACTTCCGGCTCCGCCTGGACGTCATCCGCACGGGCAACGGAGGATCGAGCTCGTGGCGGAGGACAGTGGAGACAGAGATGGGACGGATCCTCCGCCGCTCTCACCCGGGGCAGGGGGCGACGGGCGGTTGGACCGATGACGAGGAGGCGCACGTCGGGAACCTGCTCGCCTACGCCTTTCCCGACAGGCTCGCACGCAGAGAGCCCGACGGGGGCTACAAGCTCGTCACGGGGAGGACGGCGAGGTTCCCCGGCGCAGGGTACTCGTCGGGCCAGCGCGTGGATGTTCCCAGCCGGGCAGCGGCCCGGTGGATCACCGCGATCGACGCCGATCCGGGTGAGACCACCGGCACGATCCGTCTGGCCGCCCCCGTCGATCAGCAGGAGGTCGACATAATCCTCGGACTCGCCGCAGAGGAGAGCCTGGAGATCCGCTGGGAGGGCCTCGTGCCGAAGGGGATCCTCACCCGCCGCGTGGGGAGGCTCGTGCTCACCGAGCGTCCCGGCAGGCCGGGCGCCGAGGAGCTTTCGCAATCGTTTCGCGACCTCATCGCCCGCCAGGGTTCTGGCATTCTTCCCTGGAACGCGCAATCGACGAAGCTCCTTGCCCGCATGAGGTTTCTCTCCCGCAGCCGTCCCGAGCTGGGCCTGGGGGACCTCAGCGACTCCGGTCTTGCCCAAAGGGCGGGTGACTGGCTCGTCCCGTTCCTGAAGCTTTCCGGCGGCCAGGTCCTGACCGCGGGCGCGCTTTTCTCCGCGCTGCAGGGACTCCTGGGAAGCAGCCGCCACCTGCTTGCAACGGAGGTGCCGGAGGCTCTCATGCTCCCCACGGGGGGTCGGCGCGCTATCGACTATGAGGGGGCCGAGCCCGCCGTCGAGGCGCGCATCCAGGAGGTGTTCGGGCTTGCCGAAAGCCCGCTGATCTGCGGTGTTCCGCTCACTTTCCGGCTCCTCTCTCCGGCGCAGCGGCCGCTGCAGATCACCCGGGACCTGGCGAGCTTCTGGCGCACGACCTACGCCGAGGTGCGTGGGGAGATGCGCGGCCGCTACCCGAAGCACTACTGGCCTGACGACCCGCTCAGCGCCGAGCCAACCACACGGGTCCGACCGAAAAAATGAAAGTTTGGATGAATGTGCACACTTTGCATACTTATACCGATTGACGCACTCCCCCTGCGTGTGCATTATATGCGGCACGACGATGGATACAGACGGTAACGCGCACCAGCGTTTCGAGGACCCGCGCATAAGAATGCAGAAGGAGGGCCTGTACGACCCCTTCTTCGAGCATTCCAGCTGCGGGGTGGGTTTCGTGGTCAATGTCGACGGAAGACGCACTCATCAGATCATAGTCAACGGCGTCACGATATTGAAGAACCTCGTGCACAGGGGCGCCGTGGGCGGCGATTCCCGCACGGGGGACGGCGCGGGGATGCTCGTGCAGGTTCCGCACCGTTTTTTCAGCCGCGAAACGGGGAAGCTCGGATTCGTGCTCCCCGCCGAAGGTGGCTATGGCGTGGCGATGCTCTTCCTCCCCCAGGAGAAGAAGCGCCGGATGGCAGCGCGCAGTCTTTTCGAAAAGACGGTCAGCGACAGCGGCGGCACGTTCCTCGGCTGGCGCGAAGTCCCCGTGAATCCCGACATGCTGGGCGAGCTTGCCGTGGCGTCGATGCCGTACATCGCGCAGGCCTTTGCGGCATTCACCGGACTGTCCGGCGCGACACTCGAGCGCAAGCTGTACGTCACGCGCAAGAGCCTGGAAACCGCGGCGGCCGCGGCCGGCTTCTCCATGGAAGAGCTGTACGTCAACTCCTTCTCCTCCCGTACGATCGTCTACAAGGGCATGTTCGTGGCCCCGCAGTTCGAGAGCTTCTACCCCGACCTTTCGGATCCCGAGTTCGAAAGCGCGCTGGCCGTCATCCACCAGCGCTACAGCACGAACACCTTCCCCTCCTGGCCGCTCGCACAGCCCTTCCGCTACATCGCGCACAACGGAGAGATCAACACCCTGCGCGGGAACATCAACAAGATGAACGCGCGGGAGAAGACGATGTCCTCACCCCTCTTCGGGGACGACATCGCGAAGCTCACACCCGTCATCCAGCCCGGGCAGAGCGATTCGGGGATCTTCGACAATGTGCTCGAGCTGCTGGTTACGAGCGGAAGATCACTTGAGCATGCGCTCATGATGATGGTCCCGGAGGCGTTCGGCGCCCGCTACCACATGAGCGAGGACAAGCGCGCTTTCTACGAGTACCACGCCTCCATCATGGAGCCGTGGGACGGTCCTGCGGCCATCTCCTTCAGCGACGGCATTACCGTCGGCTCCATCCTCGACAGGAACGGGCTCAGGCCGGCCCGGTGGGTGGTGACGCGCAGCGGCCTGGTGGTCCTGGCCTCCGAGGTCGGCGTGCTCGACATCCCGCCAGAGGACATCCTCCAGAAGGGGCGTCTGGCCCCCGGCAAGATCTTCCTCGTGGATACCGAGCAGAAGCGCATCATCTACGACAACGAGGTGAAAGCGGCAGTCTCCCGGCGCAAGCCCTACCGCCGCTGGCTGGAGGCGANNCAGGATCGAGCTCCGGGGCCTGTTCCAACTCTCCGGTCCCGTGCGCATCGACCGTGAGACGCTGCTGGAGAAGCAGTGGGTGTTCGGCTACACGCTGGAAGACATCGACATGGTCATCACGCCCATGGTGGAAAACGCGCAGGAGCCGATCAGCTCCATGGGCAACGATCAGAGCCTCGCCATCCTCTCCGACAGGCCGCAGCTCCTCTACAACTACTTCAAGCAGCTCTTCNNCACCAATCCGCCCATCGACCCGTACAGGGAGAACCTCGTCATGTCCCTGATGAGCTACGTGGGCAGGGAGAAGAACCTCCTCGACGAGACGCCGGAGCACGTGCGCCAGGTGAAGCTGCCGCATCCGCTGTTGTCAAATGACGACATCGCCAAGCTGCGCACCCTCGACGTCGGCGGATACCGCTCGTGCGTCATCCCCATGACCTTCGCCGCTGCAGACGGTGAGAAGGGGCTGGAGAAGGCGCTTGCCGCGCTGTGCGCGGAGGCCGAAGCGCGCGTGGATGCCGGCTACACGATGCTCATCCTCACCGACCGGGAGGTGAGCATGAAGCGCGCGCCCATCCCCGCGCTCCTTGCCACCTCGGCGCTGCACCACCACCTCACACGGGTGAAGAAGCGCCACCTCACGGCACTGGTCATCGAGACGGCCGAAGCCCGTGAGGTGATGCACTTCGCCACCCTCATGGGATTCGGCGCCAGCGCCATCAACCCGTACCTCGCCATCGAGACGATCGCTGACCTCAAGGAGCGGGGAAGGCTTCCCGACTCCCTGACTCTGGAGAACGGCATCGAGCAGTACATCACCTCGATCAAGAAGGGCCTCCTCAAGGTGATGTCCAAGATGGGC